>JAQUAD010000039.1:21600-28178 GCA_028687425.1 Sideroxydans sp. | reverse complement strand
CAGTTTTGAACAGATGCGCGCGTTGGTTGGGATTTCCCGCAACCAGGGGATCCGCCAGGTCGAACTGGCAGATCTGCTGGATATACAGCCCATCACACTGGTGCACCAGATCGATCAACTGGCCGGTAGCGGACTGGTTGAGCGCCGCCCCGACCCCAACGACAGACGCGCCTATCAACTTTTCCCGACACAGGCTGCCGAGCCACACCTGAGCGCCATCAAGAAGATAGGCAAGGGCATCGAGCAGGAGATCCTTGCCGGCCTGGACAAGGGGGAGGCCGCTGTTGCAATGAAACTGCTCCGCACCATGCGCGACAACATGGCTGCGCTCAAATCGTCATGAACCCAATTTCGAGTAAACAACCATGAGTAAACATTCAATATCCGGCCACGATACACGCGCTTCCAGCGACTCGATGAAACCCGGCAAGCGCAAGTGGCTGCTGTTCTCGGTACCCATCGCGACAATCGTGATCGGCCTTGCACTTTACTGGCATGGAGGACGCTTCGTCGAAACCGACAATGCCTATATCAAGGCGCAGAAGATACCGGTGAGCCCGACCATCTCGGGCGTTGTGCAAGCCGTGCTGGTAAGCGAGAACCAGCGGGTCGCCAGCGGACAGGTGCTGTTCCGTATCGATCCGCTCCCGTTCAGGATCGAAGTCGATAAATCCGCAGCCAGGCTGGCGCAAGTCAGGACAGAGCTGACTTCACTCAAGGCAGCTTTCCGCGCCAAACAAAGCGAAGTGCTTCTGGCACGCAACAACCTTGCATTTGCGCAAAAGGAATTGCAACGCCAGACCGGCCTTGCGGAAAAGAATTTCATTTCGGCGGCCAAGCTGGACGACGCACGCCATGCAGCGGACGTCGCCTCGCAGCAGGTCGCCATCCTGGAACAGGACCTGTTGCGCTTGAGCGAGTCGCTGGGCGGCGATGCCGATGCGAATATCGAGTCGCACCCTAACTATCGGGCAGCCATGGCCGAACTGGCACAGGCAAAGCTGGATCTGGACAATACCGAAGTGCGCGCATCGATTGCCGGCACCGTGAGCAAATCGCCCAATGCCGGACAATATGTGACGACAGGCAACACCGCGATGCTGCTGGTTGCGGACGACGTCTGGATAGAAGCCAATTTCACCGAGGCGGACCTGACCCATGTGCATCCGGGGCAAGCCGCCATCGTTCATGTCGATTCATTCCCTGGCGCGGAACTGAAAGGCTCTGTGGAAAGCCTGGCCCCGGCTACCGGCTCGGAGTTCTCCGTGATACCGGCACAGAACGCGACCGGCAACTGGGTCAAAATATCGCAACGGCTGACTGTACGCATCAAGCTTGAACATCTTGCGGAAATGCCCGATCTACGTGCAGGCCTGAGTTCATGGGTGGAGATCGACACCGGCCATCGCCGCCGCCTGCTGGGTATCTCGCTATAAACGGCCGATGACGCAGCACAGTCACACCGAAGAGAGAGCGGTGCCGCACCGCGGCTTCATCACGCTGGCCGTGATGCTGGCCACCATCATGCAGGCGCTGGACACCACCATCGCCAACGTCGCGCTGCCGCATATGCAGGGATCAATGAGCGCGACTCAGGACCAGATCTCCTGGGTGTTGACCTCGTATATCGTGGCCGCCGCCATCTTCATGCCGCTGACCGGCTTTCTGACCGCGCGTTTCGGACGCAAACGCATCTTCATCTGGTCGGTGGTTGGCTTCACCATCACCTCGATGCTATGCGGTGCGGCGCAGAACCTGTCGCAGATCGTGCTGTTCCGCATGCTGCAAGGCGTGTTCGGTGCGGCACTGGTGCCGCTTTCGCAGTCGGTATTGCTGGATAGCTATCCCAGGGAAAAGCACGGCTCGGCCATGGCGATGTGGGGAGTAGGGGTGATGATAGGCCCCATCCTCGGCCCGGTGTTGGGCGGCCTGCTCACCGAGAGTTACAGTTGGCGCTGGGTGTTCTACATCAATCTGCCGTTCGGGTTGCTGGCATGGTTCGGTCTGAAGAAATACCTGGGCGAGACTGAGATCGACCATGCCCGCCGTTTCGACCTGCAAGGTTTTGCTTTCCTTTCGTTGGTGATCGGCGCGCTGCAGATGATGCTGGACAGAGGGGAATCGCTGGAATGGTTCGCCAGTCAGGAGGTCATCATCGAAGCCGTGCTGGCCGGACTAGGTGCCTATCTGTTCATCGTCCACATCCACACAAGTCGACGTCCGTTTCTGGAACCCGAGATATTCAGAGACCGTAACTTCAGTCTGGGACTGATCGCGATCTTCATCATCGGCATCATCCTGCTGGCCAGCATGGCGCTGTTGCCGCCCTTCATGCAGAGCCTGATGGGCTATCCGGTGATCGATGTCGGCTACCTGTTGGCGCCGCGCGGGCTGGGTACCATGTTCGGTATGATCGTCGTCGGCAAACTCGCCGGCAAAGGGGATCCCCGCCACTTCATCCTGTTCGGTCTGCTGCTCACCATTCTTTCGCTTTGGGAAATGAGCTGGTTCAACACCGACATCACCGGCTGGACCATCGTGCGCAACGGCATCCTGCAAGGCGTCGGGCTGGGACTGATCTTCGTGCCGCTGTCCACCATCACCTTCGCGACCTTGCCCAAACGCTACCGCGACGAAGGCACGGCACTGTTCAGCCTGATGCGCAACATCGGCAGCAGCATCGGCATCTCGGTGGTCATCACCTATCTGGCGCAGAACAGCCAGGCCAACCACGCTACCTTCGCCGACTACATCACCGATTTCAGCTTGCCACTGCGCGAAGCAGTGCAGGCCGGCGTCTACAACCTGAGCACTGATGCCGGATTGATGGCGATCAACGGCGAAGTGACGCGGCAGGCCGCCACGCTCGCTTATTTGCAGGACTTTCGCTTGATGATGTGGGTCACCGTGTGTGCGGTGCCGCTGATCTTCCTGCTGCGCAGCCCGCCCAAACAGCCGACACCGGTCGACATCCACGAAGCGATGGAATGATCGCGTCGCTCAGTGGGCTGGTGAACTGCGCAGGAAGAGGTAGATGGACGACAGCCCCAGCAGGCTCTCGATCAGATACAGGATGCTGGAAATGCCGTGCCACATGGCGAAGCTGTCCGCCAGGTCGCTTTTCATCACCTCCAGCGGCAGCGCTTGCGATTTGAGTCCGGCCATCAGCGGCTGGATGCCGAACTGGATAGACAGCGTGATGATCAGCATCAGCGCGATGGCGAGGAAGGCGGGCTGGCGCAAAGCCAGTTTGCCGAACTTCGCTCCGTCTCGCAGCAACAGATAAACACCGCAGGCGATACCGATAAAACCCTGCACGCGGAACATCTCGCCCGCCAGCATGCCTGCCAGTTGTTTGTCCGGTTGCGCTTGGAACAGGATGGGTACAGCCAGATAGCCCACCGTCCACAGACTGCCGACCCAGAGGGTGAGGGCGACGCCATCCAGAAAACGCAGTTTCATCATCATTCTCCCAGACGGTAACCGCGATTGAGGTGGCAGGTGTAGCCGTGCGGATGCTTGACCAGATACTTCTGGTGGTATTCCTCTGCAGGCCAGAATGCCTTGAACGCCGTGACCTCCGTCACCACCTTCGCACCCCATTCACCCGAAGCATCTACAGTGCGTATCACTTCTTCAGCCGTGGCCTTCTGTTCCGCGCTCACATAGAAGATGGCCGAGCGATACTGCGTACCGATGTCGTTCCCTTGCTGGTTTCGGGTGGTCGGGTTGTGCATGCGGAAGAACTCGAACAGCAGGTGGCGATAAGTCAGCTTGGCCGGATCGAACACGATCTTCAACGACTCCGCATGGCCGCTTCGGCCTTGCTTCACGATGTCATAAGTCGCATTCGGCACCTCACCGCCGGTATAGCCGACCTCGGTTTCCAGCACGCCGGGTATCTGGCGCACCAGTTCTTCCATGCCCCAGAAGCAGCCTCCGGCGAGATAGGTGGTTTGTTTGGTATCGCTCATGGGAACTCCTTTCTGTCCCGCCAACGAGGGCAGGGATATGCTTAAGGCAAGCACAAGAATAACCTTGCGAATCAATTTATCGGCGCTCTTTCTTCATGGCATTCGCAGCTTCGCGCTTGGCTTCCCGCTCTTTTTCGGAGGCACGTTTGTCATGCTCTTTCTTGCCCTTGGCCAGCCCGATCTCCAGCTTCACGCGGCCGCCTTTGTAGTGCATATCCAGCGGCATGAGCGTGAAGCCAGCACGCTGTACCTTGCCGATGAGTTTGTCGATCTCGTGTTTGTGCAGCAGCAGCTTGCGGGTGCGCACCGGGTCGGGGTGGATGTGGGTGGAGGCGTTCTGCAGCGGGCTGATGTGCGAGCCGAACAGCCAGAGTGCGCCGTCCTTGGCCAGCACGTAGGCTTCCTTGAGCTGCACGCGCCCGGCGCGGATGGCTTTGACTTCCCAGCCTTCGAGCATGATGCCGGCTTCATGTTTGTCTTCGATGAAGTAGTCGTGAAAGGCTTTTTTGTTCTGGATGATACTCATTGGAAGATGTGTTTTGCCTGTGGTTACGCTATTCTACCAGCCTTTGATGAAGGGCTTGGAAGCATGGCGTTGGTGGAAAAGACGGTACTGGTGGCGCATTCGGCGGAGCAGATGTTCAATCTGGTGGATCGTGTTGAAGAATATCCCCAGTTCCTGCCCTGGTGTGGTGGCGCTTCAGTGGACGACATGCAGGGGGCGACCATGCATGCCACGGTGCATATCGATTATCACCACATCAAACAGCATTTTTCCACCGAGAACCTGCGCGAACCGCCATTCCTTATCCAGATGAAGCTCAAACACGGTCCGTTCCAGCAGCTGGACGGCAGCTGGCGTTTCATCCCTTTGAACGAGGAAGCCTGTAAAATAGAGTTCCGCTTGCATTATGAATTCTCCAGCAAGCTGCTGGAAAAGCTGGTGGGGCCGGTGTTCCATTACATCGCCGACAGTTTCGTGGATGCTTTCATCCACCGTGCAGAAAAGATCTACACCACAGCATGAAAGCCGAAAATATAGATATCGAGCTGGTCTACGCTTTGCCGCAAGAGCAGACGCTGCTTAAATTCAACGTGCCCGCCGGTTCCACGCTGGGGGATGCCGTGCGCCTGTCCGGCATTCTCGACAAGTATCCCGAGATCGATCCGGACAAAGCCAAATACGGCATCTTCGGCAAGCTGAGCAAGCCTGACGTGGAGATGCGTGAAAAGGATCGCATCGAGATCTACCGTCCGCTGATCGCCGATCCCAAGGAAGTGCGCCGCAAGCGCGCCGAAGAGGGCAAGGTAATGAAGAAGGGGGGCGGCGATGCTTGATACCAGTGCGAAGCTACTGCGCAGCCGGATTGCGGCGTCGCGTGCTCGTTCGTTCCTCGTCTACCTTGCACGGTATGCCTCGTCGCTCACTCCGCGGCTCCTTGCACTCCGGCTTGCTCGTCACGCTTCTCACAGGTATCAACCATGCTGAACATCGACCTGCATTGTCACTCCAGCTGTTCCGATGGCACACTGACGCCGGAAGAACTGGTGGCACGCGCGGCAGAGCGCGGGGTGACCATGCTGGCGCTGACCGATCACGATGAGATCGCCGGGCTGGATCCGGCGCGCGCAGCCGCGGAAAAGATCGGCATGACGTTCATCAACGGCGTCGAGATCTCCGTTTCATGGCGTAAACATACTTTGCATCTGGTCGGCCTGAATATCGATCCGAACTATCCGCCTTTGGTTGCAGGGCTGCAGGAAGTACGCAGCGGGCGCGGCCTGCGCGCACAGAAGATGGCCGACGAACTGGCCAAGGTCGGCATCAGCGGCGTACTGGAAGGTGCCTACAAGTTCACCACCAATCCGAACATGATCGGCCGCACGCATTTCGCACGTTACCTGGTCGAATCCGGCCGCTGCAAGGATGTGAAGAGCGTATTCAACCGTTATCTGGCGACCGGCAAGCCCGGTTATGTGCCACACCAATGGGCGAATCTGGCCGATGCGATCTCCTGGATACGTGGCAGCGGTGGCATCCCCGTGCTGGCCCATCCGGGACGCTATACGGTGGGGCGCCACAGCATGGGCAAGCAGACCATGCACGAATTGCTGGAAGAGTTCGTCGAACTGGGCGGCGCAGCACTGGAGGTGGTGACCGGCAGCCACACCCCGCCGCAGTATGCGGAATTCGCGCGCTATGCGGATGAGTTCAAGTTGCTTTCTTCATGCGGTTCCGATTTCCACGGGCCGCACGAAAGTTACCGCGATCTTGGGCGCTTGCCCGATCTTCCCGAAATCTGTCGTCCGGTGTGGCAACACTGGCATGACGCCGCGCAACTGAAAGCAGCCTGATGGCACAATTCTTCAACATCCACCCGGACAATCCCAACGTGCGCCTGATCCGTCAGGCGGCCGAGATGTTGCGCGACGGCGCGGTGATCGTCTATCCAACCGACTCCGGCTATGCCTTGGGTTGCCATCTGGACGACAAGGATGCAGTGACGCGCATCCGCCAGATACGCGGGCTGGACGAGCAGCATCACATGACGCTGGTATGTCGCGACCTGTCCGAACTGGCCAACTATGCGCGTGTGGACAATG
>JAQUAD010000039.1:0-21500 GCA_028687425.1 Sideroxydans sp. | reverse complement strand
TGCCATCTGGACGACAAGGATGCAGTGACGCGCATCCGCCAGATACGCGGGCTGGACGAGCAGCATCACATGACGCTGGTATGTCGCGACCTGTCCGAACTGGCCAACTATGCGCGTGTGGACAATGTGCAGTTCCGCATGCTCAAGAACAACACGCCCGGCGCCTACACCTTCATCCTGCAGGCGACCAAGGAAGTGCCGCGCCGCCTGCAACACCCCAAACGCAGCACGGTCGGCGTACGCATCCCCGACCATCCGGTAGTGTTGGCATTGCTGGAAGAACTGGGGGAGCCGATCTTGAGCACTACGTTGATCCTGCCTGACGAGCCATTTCCGCTGACCGATGTGGAAGAGATACGCGAATTGCTGGAGAAACGTGTCGATCTGGTGATCGAAGGCGGTACGGTCGGCATCGAGCCGACTACGGTGATCGACTTAACCGGTGCGGCACCGCAACTGATGCGCGCCGGACGCGGCGATGTGACGCCGTTCGGGATAGAGGAATAGATGGAACATCTGATCCAGCTCATCACCATCGCGGCGATCCCCATCCTGTTTGCGATCACGCTGCACGAGGCGGCGCACGGTTATGTAGCACGCCACTTCGGCGACATGACCGCCTATCAGCAAGGCCGCATCACACTCAACCCCATGAAGCATATCGATCCGGTCGGCACCGTGCTGTTGCCGCTGCTGACGCTGGTGCTGGGCGGTGTGCTGTTCGGCTGGGCCAAACCGGTACCGGTCAACTTCTCGGCTTTGCGCCGCCCCAAGCAGGACATGCTGTGGGTCGCCATCGCCGGCCCCGCCAGCAATATGGCCATGGCCATCTTCTGGGCGCTGATCGCCAAGCTGGCCTGGAGCTTCCCCGGCGGCTACTTCTCCGAACCGATGCTGGAGATGGCGCAGATCGGGGTTAAAATCAACGTCATCCTGATGGTGCTGAACATGTTGCCGCTGCCGCCGCTGGACGGCGGGCGCGTCGCGGTGAGTCTGTTGCCGCATCGTCAGGCTTACCAGCTGTCGCGTGTCGAGCCTTACGGCCTGTTCATCCTGATCGGCCTGGCGATCACGCCAGTGCTGAGCTGGATATTGACGCCGCCGGTGATGGCGGTGATCAATCTGATCAACTTTTTCTTGTAACGGTGAAGTCTGAATAATGTTTGCTGATCGCGTGTTATCGGGGATGCGTCCCACTGGAAACCTGCACTTGGGCCACTACCACGGTGTGTTGAAGAACTGGGTGAAGATGCAGCACGAGTACGAGTGCTATTTCTTCGCAGCCGACTGGCACGCGCTGACCACCCATTACGACACACCACAAGTCATCGAGCAAAGCGTGTGGGATATGGTGATCGACTGGCTGGCGGCAGGCGTCGACCCGGCACATGCCACGATGTTCATCCAGTCGCGCGTGCCGGAACATGCCGAACTGCATCTGCTGCTGTCCATGATCACGCCATTGGGCTGGCTGGAACGCATGCCGACCTACAAGGACCAGCAGGAAAAGCTGACCAGTAAAGACCTTTCCACCTATGGCTTCCTTGGTTATCCGCTGCTGATGAGTGCGGATGTGCTGATCTACCGCGCCACACATGTACCGGTGGGTGAAGATCAGGTGCCGCATATCGAATTCACCCGCGAACTTGCCCGCCGTTTCAACCACATCTATGGACGCGAGCCGAACTTCGAGGAGAAAGCTGCAGCTGCGGTCAAGAAACTCGGCGGCAAGAAGGGCAAGCTGTACACCGAACTGCGCACGCGCTATCAGGAGCAAGGCGACGACGATGCGCTCGCATCAGCCAAGGCTTTGCTGGATGAACAGCAGAATCTGTCTCACGGCGACCGCGAGCGTCTGTTCGGCTATCTGGAAGGCGGCGGCAAGATGATTCTGTCAGAACCGCAGGCCATATTGACGGTCGCCTCCAAGATGCCTGGACTGGACGGCCAGAAGATGTCCAAGTCCTACAACAACACCATCAGCCTGCGTGAGGATGAGGCCGAGGTGGCCAAGAAGATCAAGACCATGCCGACCGACCCGGCACGCATCCGCCGTACCGACCCGGGCGATCCGGACAAGTGCCCGGTGTGGCAGCTGCATGAGGTGTATTCGGGCGACAACGTGAAGCAGTGGGTGCAGCAGGGCTGCCGCAGTGCGGGCATCGGCTGTATCGAGTGCAAACAGCCGGTCATCGAGGGCGTGCTGAGCGAACAGCGCCCCATGCGCGAACGCGCCCAGCGCTATCTGGACGACCCGTCGCTGGTACGCAACATCATCGCCGACGGTTGCGAGAAGGCACGCAAGCTGGCGATCGACACCATGCGCGACGTGCGCGAAGTGATGGGACTGGAATACAAGTGAGCGAACTGCTTTCCCAGAGCGACCTCCCCATGACGCAGCCCGTGGCGTTCGTCCACGGGCAGCCCATGACGGAGATGCCGCAAGACCTGTTCATCCCGCCGGATGCGCTGGAGGTCGCGCTGGAATCGTTCCAGGGACCGCTCGATCTGCTGCTGTACCTGATCCGCCGCCACAATCTGGACCCGCTCGACATCCCGATGGCACAGCTGACCCAGCAATACATCGGTTATATCGAAGCCATGCAGCAGCACCGCATGGAGCTGGCGGCCGAATACCTGCTGATGGCTGCGGTGCTGATCGAGATCAAATCACGCATGCTGTTGCCGCGCCCGCCCAAGCAGGGTGAGGAAGCGAGCGAAGAGGATCCGCGCGTCGAGCTGATGCGCCGCCTGCTGGAATACGAGCAGATGAAGCTGGCCGCCCAAAAATTGAACGAGTTGCCGCAGGCTGGCCGCGATTATGAGCTGGTGCAGGTGCTGATCGAGCGCACCGTGGTCGAGCGCCTGCCCAGCGTCACGGTCGAAGACTTGCGCACCGCCTGGCTGGCCTTGCTGACCCGCGCCAAGGTGCACGCCAGCCACAAGGTACGCCGCGAAGAACTGTCGGTACGCGAGCAGATGACCAAAGTGTTGCGCCGTCTGCGCGATGTGGAATTCGTCCCGTTCGAAGAACTGTTCGAGCCAGAAGAGGGTATTCCGATGATGGTCGTCACCTTCATCGCCATTCTCGAGCTTGCCAAGGAAACACTGGTCGAGATCACACAAACCGAGTCGTTGGGGAACATCTATGTCCGAACAGCCCATGCCACCACAGAAGAATGAAGAAGCCGAAGAAGTCCTGACCGATGAAACGGTGGAATCGCCATCCTTCCCGGTTTTGACCGAAGAGGTCGCTGGCGAGCTGGCCGCAGTCAATATGGACATGGCGCAGCTGCGCCGCATCTTCGAAGCGGCGCTGCTCACCACACAGGAACCATTGTCTCCCGCCGAATTGAAACGACTCAGCGGTGTGGCATTGGAAACGCGTCAGGTCGAGGTGCTGATGCAGGAACTGGGTGAGAAATATGCCGACAGCGGCATCGAGCTGACCCGCGTCTCCAGCGGATGGCGCTTCCGTGCCCGTCCCGAGATGCAGCAATTCCTGGACAGACTCAATCCCGAGAAACCGCCGCGCTATTCGCGTGCCGTGATGGAGACGCTGGCCATCATTGCCTACCGCCAGCCGGTGACGCGCGGCGACATCGAGGACATACGCGGTGTGGCCGTATCCTCGCAAATCCTGAAGACACTGGAAGGACGCAGCTGGATCGAGGTGATCGGCACACGCGACACGCCGGGCAAACCTGCGCTGTATGCCACCACCCAGCAATTGCTGGATGACCTGAATCTGCGCTCGCTGGGTGAACTGCCTGCATTGGAAGAGATGGGCAGCCTGATCGACCAGAGCGGCGACAGATCGAATTGATGCCGGACTGCAAGCGCATCAGTTCGCGCGACAACGCGTTCTTCAAATCACTGCTCAAACTGGCTGGCTCGGCGCGCGAGCGCCGCGAAGCTGGGCAAACCCTGCTGGATGGGCCACACCTGTTGCGCGCCTGGCTGGACAGTGGACGGCAAGCCGCCCACCTTCTGCTCAATCCCTCTGCGCTGGATGATGCCGAGATCGCGCAATTGCGCGCCGCCTGCCCGGACACCCCCTGTACCGTATTCGACGACGCCTTGTTCAAACAACTCTCGGAGTTGAAGACACCGAACGGCCTGTTGGCTCTGATCGACATTCCGCAACCCGATCCCACTCGAGCAAACGACTTCGTACTGCTGCTTGAGGACATTCAGGACCCGGGTAATCTTGGCTCCATTTTGCGCAGTGCCGCTGCGGCCGGATGCGATGCCGTTTACATGTCGCAAGGCTGCGCAGATGCCTGGTCGCCGCGCGTATTGCGGGCCGCGATGGGCGGACATTTCATTCTTGCAATCAATGAGTCATGCGATCTTCTTGATATCGCATCGCGTTTCGACGGGAGGCTGTTCGCCTCGTCCTTACAAGCGGAAACGACACTGTATGCATGTGATCTGCACGGCAAGATCGCCTTCGCCATCGGCAACGAAGGCGCAGGGCTGTCCGAGGAATTACAGGCCCAAGCTCAACAGCGATTCATCATTCCAATGCCGGGCAAGGTGGAATCATTGAACGCGGCAGCCGCCGCAGCGGTCTGTCTGTTCGAAGCGGTACGGCAACGCAATTAGACGCGTTTCAATCCGGTCAGGTGGAGCAGAGTGGTGGCGATCTCTTCCACCGAGATGGTGGTCACATCCAGCACAGGTATCCTCGCCTGTTGCATCAATTCTTCCGCCTGTAGCAATTCCTTGCGGCAATTTTCCAATGATGCATAACGGCTGTTGGGCATGCGCTCGGAACGGATCTGGCTGAGCCGCTCTGGCTGGATGGTCAAACCGTAAAGTTTGCCGGTCAGCGGCTTGAGCGCCTGCGGCAGGGAATGGTGCTCGAAATCTTCCGGCACCAACGGATAGTTGGCGGCAAAGATGCCGAACTGCAAGGCCAGGTAGAGCGAGGTCGGCGATTTTCCGCAACGCGAAACGCCCACCAGGATGATGTCGGCGCGTCCCAGGTCGCGAGTCACTCCACCGTCGTCGTGGTTCAAGGCATAGTTCACCGCATCCATGCGTTCGTTGTAATAGGAACCGGGATGATGCGAACGGCCGATGGCATGCGACGACTGCATGCCCAGCTCATTCTCCAGCGGCACGATGAAGCTTTCGAACAGGTCAAGGATGAGCGCATCGCATTCTTCGATGATGTCGTGTATCTCCGGCACGATCAGCGTGCTGAATACGATCGGGCGCTGACCGTCGGCCTGTGCCGTCTGGTTGATGCGCTTTACCGCCTCTCTGGCTTTCCCCTCGGAATCGACAAACGGCAAGGTGACACGGGCAAACTCTATCCCTTCGAACTGTGACAGCAGGCTGCGGCCCAGTTTCTCCACGGTCAAACCGGTGCGGTCCGATACAAAGAAGGCGGTGCGTTTCTGACTCATTTCATCCTCATGCAGTGACTGTATCAGGCGGAATGCCGATGCAGATAGGTTTCAAATTCGGCGGCTGGCAATGGTTTGCTGAAATAGTAGCCTTGTACTTCATCGCAACCCTGCAGACGCAGATAAGCCAACTGACCGGCTGTTTCCACGCCTTCGGCAATGGTGTGCATGCCGAGGCTGCTGGCCAGGTTGATGATGGCCGTGACGATGGCTTTGTCGTCCGGGTCTTCCGTCAGATCGCGCACGAAAGACTGATCGATCTTGAGTTTGTATACCTTGAAGCGCTTGAGATAGCTCAGCGATGAATAGCCGGTACCGAAGTCGTCGATGGATAGGCGTATACCGAGCTTGTGCAGCTTGTCCATCATCTCCACCGCAGCTTGCGGATCGTCCATCGCCACTGCTTCGGTCAGCTCCAGTTCCAGATGTCCGGCATTCAGCCCGACTTCCTCCAGAATGCGTGAGACCGATTCCGGCAGCCTGGCTTGACGGAACTGTATGGCAGACAGATTGACTGCAACCACCATGTCCGGCATTCCCGAGTCAAGCCACGCTTTCATCTGTTGCGCTGCGGTACGCAACACCCATTCGCCGATAGGAATGATCAGTCCGCTTTCTTCAGCCAAAGGAATGAATTCCGCAGGGGAGATGTCGCCGAATTCAGGGTGTTGCCAGCGCAACAGTGCTTCGGCACCGATCACGCGACCATCGAGCAAGGAGACCTGCGGCTGGTAGTGCAACTGCAATTCGTTGCGCGCCAATGCCTGACGCATGGCACTGATCAACTGGGAATTGCGCATGGAGTGTGCCTGCATCTCGGGCGTGAAGAAGCAGTAATCATTGCGGCTGCTTTGCTTCAGGCGATTCATCGCGGTATCCGCATTCTTCACCAGTTCATCCAGACTGTGACCGTCGTCCGGATAGATGGCAATGCCGATGGAAGCGGTATTCAACAACTCATGTTGCTCGATGTCGCAAGGTCGCGAGATCGCAGCGAGCAGCTTGTCTGCAACCAGGGCTGCCGCATCTGAATCGGCACCCGGGAATACAAGGATGAATTCATCCCCGCCCAGACGGGACACGGTGTCTTCGTCCCGCACTGCGTCTTTCAAGCGATTCGCTATTCCGATCAGGTAACGGTCACCGATGTTGTGTCCCAAAGAATCATTGATGGTCTGGAAGTTATCCAGATCAATGAACATTACCGCCAACTTCTCGTTGTTGCGCTGCGCCAGGCTGATGGCGTAATTAAGACGCTCGTTCAACATGCGTCGATTGGGAAGCCCTGTCAAATGATCGAAATTCGCCAGCTGCTCGATACGCGCCTCATCCATTTTTCTGTCGGTGATGTTCTCCTTGACCGCCAGATAGTGGGTGATGCGCCCATCCGCCTGACGCACTGGCGATAGTGTCGCCGCTTCTATATAGATGGAGCCGTCCTTACGCTTGTTGATCAGCTCGCCATGCCAAGCCTTGCCGGCCGTGAGGTGTGCCCACATGTCGTCGTAGGTCGACTTCGGCGTCTTGCCGGATTGCAGGAGATTCGGATTCTTGCCCCTGACTTCGTCCAGCGTGTAACCGGTAATGTTGGTAAAAGCCTGATTGGCGTACTCGATACGTGCATCCAGATCGGTGATGACGATCGTATTCGGGCTTTGTTCAACCGCAAGCGACAGCTTGAGCAGGGACGACTCGGTCTGGCGTAGATGGGAGATGTCACGGGTAATGGAAAGAATGCATGGCTCACCTTTGATCTCGACGCCCTTGGCAGACATCAGGCCAGTGAGCGTACTGCCGTCTTTTCTTGCAAATACTGCTTCGAGGTTTTCGCAGAAACCGTCGCGCTGGAGCCGTTCCACCAGACGCTTCCTGTCTTCCGGCGCATGCCACACGCTGATCTCCAGCGAAGTCTTGCCGATCACCTCATCCCTGTGCCAGCCTGTGATACGCTCAAATCCTTCATTCACATCCAGATACATGCCGTCGCTCATCCGTGTGATGTTGACAGCATCCGGACTGGTGAAGAAAGCAGTTCGATAAAGCTCATCCTTGTCTCGCAGCTCTTGTGCGGTCTGTTTCAGGGTGGCGTCATCAGCAAAGCGATCCAGTGCATAGCTGATGTCCATCGTCATCTCGATCAAAAGATTACTGGCGGCCTCGTCAAATGCATTGACCTCTTCGGCATAGAGTACGAATGCGCCGACCACCTTTCCCTTGCGATAAATGGGTAAAGAGGCGGAGCTACCCCAGTTGAACAAGGCGGCACGCTCGTGCCAAAGCGAGGTTGCCTGGTCATGCTGGAAATCCTGACACCAATAAGGGCGCTGCTCGCGTATGCAAGTTCCTGTCGGGCCGCGTCCCGACGGAGCATCGGCATTCACCTCTATCTCCAAGCCCGCCAGATATTCGATGCCATTGCCATATGAGGCGACCGGTCTGATCAAAGAATCATCCTGATCAAGCATGCCGATCCAGGCCATCTCCATGCCGCCAAGTTTCACCACGTCGCGGCAGATGATGTAGAAAAGCTCGTCCTTGTCTGCGCTGCGCACGATCGCCTGGTTGCATTGGCTCAGTGCGTTATAAAGATTGGTCAGGCGCTGTAATCTGTCCTCGGTGGCCTTGCGTCCGCTGATGTCCCGCGACAGCACGATATAACTGGGCAGCTTTCCAGATTCCCCAGGTTTGCGTGAAACGGAAAGTTCGAACCAATGCTTGCCATCTGAAAGCTCCAGTTCGATCTGCCTGCCGTGGGATAAACTTTTTTCGCGCGCCTCGCTGATCGCGGCCTGCACAGTTTCTGCTACGGCAGGCGGGAGCATTTCGTCCAAGCGTTTACCGATAAAAAGCTCCGCCGGACGTGCCAGTAACTCGGTATGCGGGGAGTGATAGTCGATATATCTGCCATCGGCATCGATCTCGAACAACAAATCGGGCAGGGCATCAAGAGTCGATTGCAGCTGGGAACGGGTCTCGCGCAAGTATCTGGTCCGCGCCTTCAAGCGATGACGTAACACGAGCGCTACAGCTCCTGTCGTCAGCAGCAATGCAAAGATGAACAGCAATAACTGCTTCACGTATCCCGGCACGACTGTTAGCGGTTCCGGTGCGTGCCAATGCTCAAGTATCCGGAAATATTCGGAATGCGTGTCAGCTTGCCAACGGCTCAAGTGACGATCGATGGCCTGCAGCAGCGCTGCGTTCCGCCCATGCGCTGTTGCGTAGTACAAGCGCGCCGGATTGAAATAGAGAGTGGTGTCTAATAGATCGTAGCGTCCGGCCTCGAAATTGCCGAAATGGTAGTTGGTAACGGCTGCGTCCACTTTGCCGTCTTGTGCAAGCTGGAATGCCTCTTCATAGCTGCGACTCGGGATGATCTGGGCCTTGATGCCAAAGTTGCTGAGCATGGTGGACAGTTGTTCCTGCTGCACGCCGCCATCCAGCACCGCGATGCGCTTGCCCTCCAGTTCAAGGAAAGAGTCGATACGAGCATGTTCATTGCGGAAGACCTGTGTCCAGCTATGTAAGGCCGGTACAGCATGAAAGTCCAACGTGGCGTTACGCTCTTCTGTGAAAGCGACATCCGGCATGAGATCGATCTGGCCGCCCCTGACTTGCTGCAAGCACAGTTGCCACTCGCAAGTGACATAGCGGATATCCCAGCCTTCCTTATTGGCTATCTCCCGCAGGATGTCCACCAGAATACCGGCTGCCTTGCCGTCCGGCATGGTGAATATCTTGGGAGGATTCTCATATAAACCGACTCGCACCTGTCTGGCTTCGGCATGGGCGCAGCCAATTGAAAAGACAGCCGCTGTGAATGCAGCGCACAGCCCCGACACGGCTTTAATTACGTGTGGATGGCGAAAGATGTTGCCTACGATCTCCTGCTTCTGAATCATGAGGATAAGGCTGTGCATTCAGGGGATGGACCGGGGGGCAGTCTATACGCTCTTGTCGCAGTCGGGAACAAAAAAAAGCCCAATAAAATGTTAAATGTATCGGGCATAGCGCACGGAGTTCTCCTGCTTTCTTGTGCGTCCCCAACCCTCACATTCGGGACCGCCTGAAGCATCATGGGCGCACATTGCTCGCTGATCGAGCTCTGACTTGCTCCCCTAGGACCTTTCAGGCAAATAAAAATCGCCCTCAAGGGGCGATTCGTATTTGGCGGAGAGGGCGTCCGCCATTATAGAAACGTGTCGGACAGTACCGGACAAATACAACTCACTGTAGCAACGGCATATAAGCTTGCAATGATTCCTAAATAGCCCGACAATGCCCCACATAATCCAGAATTAATTTGTGGGTAGAAATGTGGGTAGGAGTGAGCGATTATGGCTAGAGGAATTCAAAGGCTTTCATCCCTGAAGGTTGAGCGTGAAAAAAAACCAGGTTATTACGCAGATGGCGGCGGTCTATATCTGCAGGTCACGGCTGCCGGATCGAAGTCTTGGCTATTTCGCTTTACGCTTTCGGGTCGCGCAAGAGAAATGGGCTTGGGGGCGTTGCATACTGTCGGGCTGGCAGATGCGCGACTGAAAGCCGCCGACTGCAGAAAGCTGTTGCACGAAGGACGCGACCCCATCGAGAAACGGAATCAGGAGCGTTGCGATGCCAAACTCGCTGCGGCGAAAGCTATAACCTTTGAGGGATGCGCTGAAGCTTACATTGTGGCCCACGGCACCGGCTGGAAGAACGCCAAGCACGCCGATCAGTGGAGAAATACCCTTGCGACCTACGCTTATCCGGTATTTGGCGGCTTGTCTGTGGCGTCAATTGATACGGCGCTAGTAATGAAGAGTCTCGAAGCGATCTGGACAAGCAAGACAGAGACGGCGAGCCGTCTGCGCGGACGCATAGAGAGCGTGCTGGATTGGGCGACAGTTCGCGACTATCGCCATGGCGAAAACCCTGCCAGATGGAAGGGACACCTAGACAAGCTCCTGCCAGCCCGAAATAAGGTGAAGAAGGTTGAGCATCACCGAGCCTTGCCATATACGGAAATCGGTGACTTCATGGCTTCCTTGAGGGGGCAGGATGGAATCGGAGCAAGGGCGCTCGAGTTCGCGATCCTTACCGCTGCGCGATCTGGTGAGGTGCGCGGAGCTACTTGGTCTGAGCTCGACATGGATGCTGCCTTGTGGATTGTCCCGCCTGAACGTATGAAGGCAAAGAAAGAGCATCGAGTGCCGTTATCTCCATCGGCGATTACTCTGCTGAAAAAGCTCCCACGTATGGATTCTGATCTGGTTTTTCCCAGCATCAAAAGCAGCAAGGCAATATCTGATATGACAATGGCGGCTGCACTAAAGCGGATGGGAGCAAATGCCGTTCCGCATGGCTTCAGATCCACCTTTAGGGATTGGGCAGCGGAGCAAACGAATTACCCTCGCGATGTGGCTGAAATGGCGCTGGCGCATACCATCGGCGACAAGGTGGAGGCTGCATACAGGAGGGGAGATTTGTTCGAAAAGCGGCGCAGGATGATGTCTGATTGGGCAAAATTCTGTGCAACTCCATCGGTTAAAGCTGGCGAGGTTGTTCCCATGAAGAGAGCAATGAAAAGCGCTTGACGTTTAACGCGCAACGGTAAATAATGCCGCCATGACGATACGTTCATTCAAATGCGCAGACACGGAAGCGCTGTATGAAGGCAAGCACCCGAGGCGATTCAAGAACTTTGAATCAGTCGCTCAGCGCAAGTTGCAGATGCTTGACGATGCAATGGAGTTGCGCGACCTGAAGTCACCGCCGGGCAACCGCCTTGAAGCATTGAAGGACGATCGGAAAGGACAGTACAGCATCCGTATTAACGATCAATGGCGCGTGTGCTTTGTATGGACAGCAACGGGTACTACGAACGTAGAGATAGTCGATTACCACTGAGTGAGGACGATATGGCAACCAACCAAATGAGAGCAATACACCCTGGCGAGATTCTTCGCGAGGAATACCTTGTGCCGCTGAACATGACTGCGCATGCCTTGGCTATGGAGCTACGCGCGCCCGCATCAAGGATCAATGACATTGTGCGCGAACGCCGCGCAATCACCCCCGACACCGCACTGCGTTTGGCTCGTTGCTTCGGCACCACGGCGCAATTTTGGCTCAACCTGCAAAGCTCGTATGACTTGAAACAGGCTGAAAGCGAGGTAGGGGGGCGTATCAATCAGGAAGTAAGGCCGCTGGAACTGCTGGCAGCATAGAGATATACCGTTCCCCATGCGGTTCATGGGGAAAGCGGCGGAAAGGGTGCGTCAACACCCGAACCGCCTGACCACAAAGCAACCAACGAAGGAGGTACGCATCATGGCGGACGCCGATTCTATCAGCTATCAGAAATATCAGTCTTCTCACTACGTGAGTGAACGCACAAAACAGCGCATCCTTTCTGACATGCAAGCGCAAGGAGAGGTTGCCACTAGGTACACGGTGCTGTACTTAAAAGACCGCAAAGAACACAGAACGCCATGGTTCAAAAGACGTGAGAACGCAAATGTTGCGCTGAAACTTATGCGGCAAAAGTACGGAGAAAAAAACGCAATTATCTACGTTGATTGATTAGTGTCTGATCAGCACAGCCAAGATACGGCGGGTCAGCTAATTGAAGGCGTTGTGGTGAGTGTTGCTCGCGATGTTGGCTAATTGAACAAGTTAGCCGAGTCTTTAAGAACTTCGCCGGAAATGTTCCGCTGACGGTTTAAATTGGCCGCTGGATTACTAGGGAGTACAAAAACAGTTTGCATTTTTGAAAAATAGTAGTAGAAGGAATTAACAAGTTAGCGCATGAGTGCTAGCCAGGCGAAAGCCGAGCTTGCACTTGTGCGTTTCTATTTTGTGGCTCGGCTTTCATTGGAAATTTTTCCAAGGAGGGCTTTATGGGCTCAATCGAATACATCAAAAAAAGCGAAGTTATGAAACTTCGCGCGCGCAGCAAATCATCCACTCATGCAGATATAAATGCTGGATTGCTAACACGTCCTGTCCGTACTGGCGGCAGATCTGTTGCATGGCCTCGGCACGAAATCAATGTGCTGAATGCTGCAAGGCTGGCCGGAAAAAGCGACGATGAGATCAGGCAGATAGTTGAGGCGTTGCACATAGCGCGGCAGGAGGCGGAATGAGAGCCTCCATCTCTCCAAGGTTTGCCGCCGCCAAGCGATACGCACAGAAGATCCCCCATATGAAAAACAAGCGCCGTGTGGTCCTGCGCCTGTTCCCTAAGTTGTACGCAGCGATAGGCGCTAGAGGCTGAGATGGCACGCTATCGCAAGATCGATCCACGAATTTGGAACGACGAGAAATTCCGCGGGATGTCTGACGCCTCGAAACTCGGATTCTTGTTCCTGCTGACTCATCCGCACATGACTAGCCTAGGTGCCATGCGCGCCACCATTGCAGGATTGGCCGAGGAGCTGGGCTGGACCACGGAAGCCTTCCGGGAAGCCTTTGGGGAAGCCTTGCGCAAGGGTATGGCAGAGCATGACCCAAAGGCTTGTTTAATCTCCATTCCGAACTTCATCAGGTACAACTCGCCGGAGTCTCCCAATGTGGTCAAAGCATGGGTTGGGGCTCTCGACCTGCTCCCCGAGTGCGAGCTAAAGAACCGCACCATTGCAAGGGCAAAAGCCTTTGCGGAAGCCTTACCCGAAGCCTTCGCCAAAGCCTTACCCGAAGCCTTCGCGAAGGGTATGCCTTATCAGGAGCAGGAACAGGAGCCGGAGCAGGAACAGGAGAAAAAGCTTATGTCGCCTGTCGGCGACCAGCTGTCGTGCCCAGTGGAGGAGATTATCTCGCTATACCACGAGGCCATGCCGACGAATCCGCGCTGCAAGGTGCTCAATGCATCGCGCCGTAGTGCAATAAAGGCCCGCTGGTTGGAAGCATCCCGCCTGACGTGCAAGCCATTCGGCTACAGCACACGAGAAGCAGGCATCACAGCTTGGCGAACATTCTTTCAGACATGCAATACATCGTTGTTCTTGACTGGGCAGGCAGCTCCGCAACCAGGCAAGCCGCCATTCATAGCAGACATCGACTTCCTCATGTCTCCCAAGAGCTTCGCCAAGTGCCTTGAGAACAAATACCACCGGGAGACTGCAGCATGAATTCACCTACCGAACTGATCCTGCCGCCTCACTCAATCGAGGCCGAACAATCCGTAATCGGGGCGATCCTGCTGGAAGGAGACAAGGCACTCGACCGCATTGAAGGCGTGATCGTGGATGCAGATTTCTACCGCCAGGAACACCGCCTGATTTTCGCGGCTCTGCGCAAACTCTCAAACAGCGGCGGCACCATCGATGTAATTACCGCTGCGGAGGCGCTGGAGGCGGCTGGAAGCCTCGAACGCACGGGCGGGCTGGCCTACCTAGGAGGATTGGCGCAAAACACGCCCAGTGCCGCAAATATCAAGCGATATGCAGAAATCGTGAAAGAGCGTGCCATGCAGCGCCAATTGATGGTGCTGGCCAGTGAGATAACGGCGAACTGCTCGGCGCCAGGTGCGGACGTTTCGGAAATCATCAGCCAAGCCGATGCGGCCATGGTGCAGATGCTTGACGCCGGTACCGAAGAGCCAGTGTTGCTGTATGACGCGATGGCAGATGCAATCGCCGACATTGACAAGCGTGCAACCGGGAATCGCCGCTCAGGACTACAAACCGGAGTCGCTGAGTTCGATGAGCTGACCGGAGGGCTTGAACCTGGGCAGTTGGTGATTGTTGCGGCACGCCCATCGGTTGGAAAGACAGCTTTCGCACTCAACGTTGCAGATCACGTAACCCGGCAAGGTGAAACAGCCGCTTTCTTCTCGCTGGAAATGACCAAGCGCGAACTGTCCCAGCGCTTGCTCGCCTTGCGTGCCAGCGTGTCGGTTACGCAGATGCGGTCCGGGAACCTATCTGGAGACGACTGGGACCGGATCAGCGCTTGCCAAGGTAAGGCAGATGGCGAACGCCTGTTCCTGATTGACCGCAGCGCTATAGGCGTGGCCTATGTCCGGGCGGCCGCGCGCAAGATTAAGCGCAAGCACGGCCTCGGCTTGATCGTCGTGGATTACCTCGGGCTGATGAAAGGCGAGGGGCAGACACGCACGCAAGAGATTGGCAGCCTCTCGCGTGGCCTCAAGGCGCTCGCCAAGGAGCTGCATGTTCCCATCGTCGCCCTGGCTCAACTGAACCGGGCGACCGAAACCAGGCAGGACAAGCGCCCGCAGCTTTCAGACTTGCGCGACTCCGGGGAGATCGAGCAAGACGCAGACATCGTGGCGATGTTGCACAGAGAGGAACTGCACACCGCCGCGCCTGAGTGGGTAGGGCTTGCCGAATTGATTACCCGGAAAAACCGTAACGGCCCGCTTGGACATGCCTTTCTCCGATACCTGGGCGAATACATGAGATTCGAGCGCCACCATGGACAACCACCGACCACAACTTTACCCCAACGTCCAAGCAACCGGACACCAGGATTTAACTGAGAGGATGAAACGATGAACAGCAAGCTGAAAAGATATGCCACTGAACAACTCGCTAGCACAGGCTTTGTGCTGCTTCACTATCAGACGGCATTCAAACTGCGCCCGGACATTTGGGCTACGCCGACGAACTGCATGTGCGATCTGAATATCGGGAAAGAGGACGAGCTCGCATTGCACCGGCTTGGGGCCGTGCTGTTCAAGGCAAGTTCTTCCGGCCAGAACGCAACGATGTGCGGGGCAACTCGATCAATGATTGATCTGGAAAAGCGTATTGAGCTAATCGCCGGCGTGACTCTAGCGAATGTCGTGAGTGTGGATACGTTTCAGATTGTCGCCCCTAAAGCGATGGCGCCAGTAAAGCCCGATGACACGACGGAGTTGCAGGCAATTGCAGAAATGGAGCTACCTGTCCACGACTGCGCTCAACGAAAAAGAATCTTGCGAGCACGACAAACGCTTGCAGAGCGTGGATTGATTAATTGATATAGCGGAATGCTTAGAGAAGTAAGGGAGAAATATCATGAGTTTCAACTTCGGTGCATTTGCGGGCGGGATGGCTGATGGATACCAGCGTGGCGAGAGCATAAATAGCAAGCGTGATGAGATGGCTCTTCGCAAGGAAGAGCATGAACGCTTGCAAGCCAAGGCAAAAAGAGAAGAGGCTTATTTAAGGGAGGTTGAAGCGCTTCAGACGCCTATCGATCAATACAAGCAAAGCATGGAAGCATATCAACGGGACACGAAGCAATCAGAGCAGGATGCATCTGTTGCTAGAACAACGGCTGAAGTTATGCGAAATACTGCAGCTGATGGTGTGCTTGGAGTTCAGACAGAGCAACAAATCGAACCTCTGATTGGAGCGCCGAGGCAAAAGAACACTCCGGTAAGCATTGTTGCAAAGCAAGGACTTGGAGCAGCCAATGCGATGATGGCAGAGGCAGGAAAACCGGTAGAAAAGCAAAAACCACAGGCACCGCAAGTGCCGGGGTTTATGGAGTGGATGGACTATACGACTAAGCGCGCAGCAATTGATCTAAGGCACAACAAGATAGACGGTGCAGGCTTTCTTCAGCTCGCCAAAGCAAGAAAGATGATTGAGGACGAGGGGATGAGAGATGCCATGCTCAGGATCCATGGTGGGGACATCCAGAGTGGGATAGATGAATTTAACAAGTTTGGAGATCGTCGCATTAGGCTGATCGATGCCAAGCCAATCGAGGCCGACATTAGCGGGATCAAAATGCAATCGCATGTTGTGACGTTTGAGGACGATCAGGGTAACCGACAGACAATCAATGCGGCCGAGGCATTGAATGGCATGCGAAAGATGGAAAAACAGTTGGCAACGGCCATCCAGCTAATGCAACTACGCCAGAAAGATAAGTATCTTGAAAACAAGGGCACCAATGGAGGGGGCCTGACTATCCCGCAGCAGCGAACGAATATCGAAATCGATGCCGCGCGGGAATACGTCAAAGGGATGAGCCCTGAAGAAATCCAGCGGCGCACGCAACAATACTCGGCTACTGGCCGGGAAAATACAGACTATGACCCGCTGCTGGCCTCAAAGGTGCGTCTGTCCCAGCGGCGCAAATATGGTGAGGATACGGACTTTGAGAATATCGCAAATCCTCCCGACGTGGCGGATCCTGATATTGGCGCGCGCTTTTCTGCTGACCCCTCAATGAAGGGCTATCGTCTCGGAAGCAAGACGCAGCATGGGGTTGAGGTGTTCGACGCCAGCGGCAAGCTGATCGGCCATTACAACTAGGGGAACGGAATGGGATTCACGCCGCTTGCAAGCAATACACCCGCGAAAGGCTTTGCGCCTGGATTTACCCCCCTGGAGCCGCAGCCGGAGGACGATAAGCCCAGCGCATTCGCGCCAGCCATGGAAACCGTCAAGGACATCGGGCGCGTGTACCCGGTGCTGGAGACCGCCGCCAATCTCGCCACGCAGGCCATGGCAATGCCGGTCGCAGGTATATCAGGGCTGGGGGCAATTGCATCAAATGCTGTGGGCCTGACCGAGGCCGATCCCGCTGAAGTGGTGCACAAGGTCGCTGGTGCGATGACATATCACCCGCAAACGGAATCGGGGCAGCATTTGACCAGCGCTGCAACATATCCTTTTCAGAAGCTCGCCGAGGCTGGCCAGTATGCTGGCGGAGAGACACTGGAGGCAACAGGCAGCCCTGCGCTGGCAACGGCAGTAGATACCGCTGTCAATGTTGCGCCTATGGCATTCATGGGAAAACCAGTCGAGCCGAAGGGACCGCTGACTCGCGCTGCAGAAAGGCGCGAGGTATTGCAGGACGCGGTGATTCCCGAACCTGAAACAGTTGATGTTCTGGCACATCCTGTGGAATCGCTGGAGCCAATGTTGTCGAGGAATGCGCAGGAGACGACAATTCAACGGGAAGCAGTCATGCCCGCTGCCGATGTGTCGCAAGCCTCTGCGATTCGACCGTCTATTGATTCTGTGCCGTCAGCGCGTCCGGGCTTTACGCCGTTGGAGAATGCTCGGACTGAAAGTATGCCGGCAGCAATGATGGGTGAGCATGATGTGACGAGCATTGCTGAGAGGCCGAAAGTTGCCGAACAGTCTCCGATTCAGGGGATACCTGAGCAAGCGCGCGATGGATTTTCGTCGGACATGGAAGCCTCTTTGGCGAGCGATGCGAACCCTAAGATTTCCCTAACGTTGGAGAAGCAAACCGAAAGCACACTGCCAGAATCACCTGTAGATTCTCGTGCGGCACGCGCACCGGGGGCGAATTACACCGGTTTTGCAGATAGTGCCGCGACAATCGGAAAGTTGGCCGAGAAGCCAATTCGCCGCGAAGATGTGCTGATACCGTTGATGAAAGACTTGGGAATTCGTGTCTATGAGGGGCGTGTAGCTGGGAAGCGTCTCGGCTTCTACATTCCCAAGGTGGGCGCAGTGCGGATCAAGCACAAGTCCGATTTGGAGGTGGCCGCGCATGAAATCGCCCATGCGTTGGATGACCGAATACCGGACATTCGTGCTTCATGGCTTAAGGGCGACATGGCGAAAGTTCACGCCGAGGAGCTGCGCGGCGTCAGTTACGACAAAACCAAGATATACGAGGGCTTTGCGGAATTCACGCGGCTATACATGACACAGCCGGAGAAGGCCAAGGCTGCCGCCCCGAACTATTACCGTTGGTTCGATGATTTTACCCAACATCATGAAAGCGGCGCGGCTATCCGCAAGGCTCAGGAGGGAATGACCGCTTGGTTTGGACAAGACGCTCTGGTGCGAGCTCAATCCAAGGTAGGGATGCAGCGCAGCCTGAATGAGGCACTGGACGGACTGGGCGACAAGTTCCGTCAATCCGTGATTGACGATCTGCATGGCGTCTATCGCATGGAGCGCGAGCTTACCGGCAAGACACAGCCGCTGGGCGCGTATGAAACGGCACGCCTGACCCGTGGTGCGGGTGGTTTGGTGGACGGCGCAATCCGACTAGGCTCTCCAATCCGCAAGGCAAACGGCAGCTTTGATTTCCAAGGCAAGGGGCTGGAGAAGATCCTGGAGCCGGTGGCCGGCAATCTGGACGAGTTCCTGATGTATGCCGTGGGGCGCAGCTCGCACGAACTGATGATGCAAGGCCGAGAAAAGCTGTTCACTCCTGCCGAGGTGAGATCCATGCTGCAGCTCAAGAAGCCGGAATATGAAACAGCCTTCGCCGAGTATCAGGTATGGAACAAGGGCGTGCTGGACTTCGCCGAGAGCATGGGTGTCATCAACAAGAAGGCGCGCAGCATGTGGCAACGTAGTCAGTACATGCCGTTTTATCGTGTCGGACAGGCGAGTGCCTCGACTTCCAAGGGCGGTGCGCAGGGGAATTGGGCTGGAATTCAGAAGTTGACCGGAGGCACCAGCAATCTGCGAGACATCCTTGGCAACATGACGCAGAACGCTGCCGCGCTGATCGATGCTGCATTGAAAAACGAGGCGCGAGCCAAGCTTGTGAAGCTGGCCGAAACTCAGAAGGGGGGCGGAAATTTTCTAGTGAAGATTGCCCCGGATTCCAAACTGGTGAAGATTGATCGCGAGCAGATCAGGGAAAAGCTGCTTGAAGCGGCAGGGATTGATCCCAAGGCTGCGCGCAGCGGAATGCTTGATACAGAGCAGGCCAAGCTGGTTGCGCAAATCGAGCAACAGATAGACAGTGCGCCGGGGTTGTTTGAGTTCATGGTGCATAACCAGACGCCAAGCGGGAACATCATGGCTGTGCTGGAGGATGGCAAGCCGACCTACTATGAGGTCGCCGACCCGCTTCTATACCGTGCCGTGTCATCGCTGAACCGCGCGCCGCAGCATTGGATAGTGCGCTGGCTGGGCATGCCGAAGCGGGTAGGGCAAGCCACCATCACCCTGACGCCTGATTTCATGGTGGCGAATCTGGCGCGCGATACCATCATGGGGGCGGTGATGTCCCGCGCCGGCTTCCGGCCGTTCGTGGACTCAGCCAAGGGCATGGCCTCGCGCATCAAGCAGGACCCGGCCTATCGGGAATATCTCGCCAATGGCGGCGGTTTCGCTTCCTACCTGAAAGACGAAAACACTTTCCGCGCCCACCTCGACCGCTTCTATACCAGCAAGGGCATCAACCCCAAGACGGTGCTGGATACGCCAGACAAGGCAATGTATTTCGTGGAGACGCTGGCCGATGCCTTCGAGATGAGCACCCGCTTGGGCGAATACAAGCGGCTGCGCGAGCAAGGTGTACACCCACGCGAGGCGGCATACCTAGGTCGCGAGATTAGTACCGATTTCGCCATGAAGGGAGATAGTCAGGTGCTCGGTGCGCTGTATGACACAGTGATGTTCTTGCGCCCTGCCGTGGTGAGCATGGACAGGCTCTACCGTGGGCTGGCGCACGATCCGAACAAGGGCGCGATTGCGGCCAAGGCTGGCACCATTGCGCTGCTGTCTGCTTGGCTGTACTGGCAGAACAAGGACAACACCACCTACCAGGACTTGCAGGACTGGGACAAAGACTCCTACTGGCACTTCTTTATCCCGGTGAATGGTGTGGAGCAGCACTTCCGCTGGCCGAAAATATGGGAGGTTGGAGCACTCTCATCGATGGCAGAGCGCACGGTGGCAAAACTAGACGAGCAGGAGCCTGAATTCGGCAAGTCACTCGGGCGCATCATGGGCAATCTGTTTCACCTTAACCTGATGCCGCAGATTGTTGCTCCCCTGTACGCCCAAGCCACGAATAAAAACGGATTCAAAAACTCGCCTATTGAAACACCAGGCATGGAAAACCTGCAGCCTTTCCTGCGTGCAAAACCCACCACCAGCGAGACATTGAAAGCGGCTGGTATGGCAACGAGAAACTTGCCAGAGGAATTGCAGGTCAACCCAGCAAAGGCAGAAGCTCTGTTGCGCGGATACTTCAACATCTGGGCGATGTACGGCCTCATGCTATCGGATGAAGCTTTCTTTGGGGATAAGATGCCAACCCGCCGGGCGGATGAATTGCCTGTGATCCGGCGTTTCTACGAAGGAAACCCTGTCAAAACGACCAAGTACCAGACCATGTTCTACGACATGCTGAGCGAAGCCAAGCGAGTGCATGGCAGCCTGCGCGAACTAGACGACCTCGGCCACAGCGACCTTGCCGATCAGATGGAAAGCCATCCTCTGGCGACAGTAAGTAAGCAGCTTGAACGGGCAGCCGGAAACGTACAGGTAATCAATAAGGATATGGAAGCTGTTATGCGCTCTGGCCTTACCCCTGATGAAAAACGGGAAAAACTGGATGCGCTGACCATAGAGAAAAACAAGCTTATGAAAGACACAATGCTGGACGTAAAAGCAAATGGACAACAACCTTGAACGGGAAGAGTTGCTTCTCCTGCTAGATAAGCTGGAAATCTGCATTGCCAAGACTAGGGATAAAGCGAACATCTTGGCATCAAGGGAGCATGCTGCCGGTGATGAGTGGATGCTGGCGTTATGGCAGGGACAATTCCTGTTCGAGGCGGACAGCATCTTGGCAACTATGCAACTGAAGCTGAGTGGGGCTGAGGTGCATTAAGTGCTTAGCAACTGCACCTTGTGGGTAAATATGGGGGTAGAAATAAAAAAAGCGCCTAAGCGCTTGATTTATTTGCAAACCTGGCGGAGAGGGCGGGATTCGAACCCGCGGTGGGGTATTACCCCACACACGCTTTCCAGCCGGGTAATTTCACGCCCTGAAACCCATTGGAAATAGGTTTTTCGAAGCTGTGCTAGGTTGAAAAGAGAGTATTTGGCACATTTTTGGCACAGCGAGGCGCATCTATGGCAACTATCCGAAAAAAAGGTCCTTATCAGTGGCACGTTCAAATTCGTCGCAAGGGATTCCCGACTGCAACGAAGACATTTGAAACGGAAGACGCGGCAATCAAGTGGTCGCGCGACATCGAATCAAAGATGGATAAAGGTATTTACTTCAATCGATCAGAAGCGGAACGAACCACCCTAGGCGATCTCATCGACACATTCCTGAAGGAGCATGCCCCTTTCCAATACAAGCGACGCGAGGACGGCAAAGAAGCTTACAAATTCCAATGCGCAC
>JAQUAD010000081.1 GCA_028687425.1 Sideroxydans sp. | reverse complement strand
CCCGCTCTACCTCACGCGCATGCTGGGCCAGCTGCTGGATCGCTACAGCCAGTGCAAGAACAAGACCGCCAGCGACACCCTGCGCGACTTCGCCATCGAGCAATGGGGCGCGCCATGGATCGAGGCGAACGAAGCCAACTGGCTGTGCAGCGCCGCCGCACGCGAGATGGTGTCCAACTGGGGCAAGAAATATCTGGTGCACGAGTTCTTCCACCTGTTCGCACCGAACGGCGCCGACAACTCGCGCCGGGCCGCATTCTGGAACCTGTACAGCGAAGACCTGCAAGGCATGTATTTCGCGTTGGGCAGCGATGCCTTCGACATCAAGAAGCGCGACTTCCTCAAGTTCCGCACCGATGCCAAAGGACTGGTGGTCAAACTCAACGACAGCAAACACAACCTGCATGCCGTCATCCTGCAATTCGAGAAGTTCCACATCGTCGAATCCAGCCAGCAGATCAACGTCGCCTACTTCTACGATACTTCCAAGGGCACGCCTGAGTTCTATCTGAGCAAGGGCTGGGTGAACGTGGGCGCGCTGAGCGTGGGCAATGCGATCAAGGGCAACACCCAGTCACAACCCGCGCGCGCCATGCAGCACAGCGACGAGAAACACCTGAGCTGGGAAGGCCGCTTCGCGCAGGAACTGGGCCGCACCGATTCCGCACGCCAGCATTTCTGTGAACACCATGCCGCCAGCTACAGCGAGACCGACGGCAAGGCCTGGATCAAACCGGATAATGGGCAGCGCTATACCAAGGAAGTCGGCTCGGTGCTGCAAGGCTGGGGCTACACCTGGTCGCCCGAGGCCAACGGCTATTTCAGGTCACTCGTGTATTGAGTATTTTCCTTGTGGAGGCTTAGCACGACATGTTCAAACTGTTCGGCGACAAACCTGACCACCCGCTGTACGACCTCGACGAGACACGCCGCCTGATCGGCGAACTGCCGCAGGAGGAACCGCGCAAGGCGCTGGAAGACATCACTTTCTGGCTGGAGTCGATCAAGGATGCCGCCGGGTTCACGCCTGAATTGCGCACCGACGTCATCATGAAAGTCGATGAACACGGCCAGACGCTACAAACCGAGTTGCTGCATCGCTATCTGGAAGCACCCCACCTGCGCGACTTTCAGGGACTGCATCTGTGGCAAGGCATACACGCTTTTGCGCAGGCACTCGCTGCGGCCTACAGCGCCAGCCTGGACGAATACCTGAAGAGCAACAAACATTCCCGCGAACTCACGGAACGCATGCCGCTGATCTGCGTGCGCCAGCAGCAATCCGTGACCACGCAGATGAAGCTGGAGCTGATGCGCTACATCGACATCGATGCAGCGACATGGGACATGCTGTACGCGGGCTATCGTTTCGCCGAAGCGACACAGTGCAGCGAGACCATGGTGCTGGCCTATCCCGGACACGTTATCCACACCAGCCCGCAACGCGAGGTACTGCATGCGCTGGTGATGTTCATCTCCTCGCCTGACACGTTGGCCGCTGACCAGCTCGAAGTGAGCTACCGCATCGCCGCGCGCATGAACAGTTTCTTCGAGATCAGCAGCAATGCGGCGGACGGATTCACATACCAGTTCGATCTGGCATCCAGCGCAGCACCACACCGCGCCGAACACGGCAAACCCTGTCCGGACAGCACAAGATTCTTCAGCGCAGCCAAAGCCGTACCAGCCCTGCAGAAGATCGTCACCCAGAACGAGAACGATCCCATCTGGCGCGAACGCCGCTTCAGCAGCGAATTCACCCCGGCGGGCAAGCTCACCGTGCTCAAGCACCTGATGACCTACTGGGCCGCCGAACCGCCGCAGCGCCATATGGAGCGGCGAGAGATACATGCCGCCATCGAAGTCGCGCACAGTTTCCGCACCATCAGCCAGATCGTCACGCACATTGATGCCGGACACGATGCCGAGCAGGACGCAGGCAAACATGTACAGATCGGCCTCGTCGCTCAGGACAAGATCGAATACACCACCGAGACCTGGAACATCAGCGACATGAGCGCGAACGGCCTGGGCGCGATACTCGGCGGTTCGCAGGGCGAGTGGATCAAGATCGGCGACCTGTGCGCACTCAAACCTGCGAATGCGACGCAATGGTGGGTCGGCATGATCCGCCGCCTGCACACCGACGATGCGGGCAAGGTACACGTCGGCATCGAACTGCTCACCAAGAAGCCCGCATCGGTATGGATACGCGTACTCGGTAAAGGCGCGGAGCGTGTTTCCAACTGGGAGAGCAGCTCCGGCTCCTTCTCCTACGACTACCTGCCCGTGATCCTGCTGCCCGACGAACACAACAGTTATTTGCATGCCACGCTGCTGATGGAATCCGGCAAGTTCGTGGCCGACACCCACCACCAGATGATGATGGGCGACAAGAGCCGCGACATCAAACTCAGGGCATTGCTGGCCGAGGGAGAGGATTTCGAGCAGGTGGGATTCGACTGGCTATGAGTGTTGGGGGTTGAGACGACTCACGCGCCCACATCACCATCCACATAGAACCACTGCCCCGCTTCCTTCACAAAGCGGCTAACCTCATGCATTCGATGCGCCCGCCCGTTCACCTTGTAGCGCGCGACGAATTCGACGATGGCATGCGTTGCATCCTGCTGCTCATGGCATTTCACATCCAGACCTATCCATTTGGTCGGCGCTTCATCTGCCAGGCCTAATTCAGTTGGTCGTGTAGAGGCATGCCAGCTTGCCAGCAGATAGTCTTCCTTGAGCAAGGTGTAGGCGGTGTAGCGCGAACGCATGAGGGCTTCTGCCGTGGGGGCGGGTGTGTCACCTTCGATGTAGCGGGCGCAGCAATCAGCGTAGGGTTTACTGCTGCCGCAGGGACAAACAATCAGTTTTGCCATAGTGGTGGCTCCTGCATGGCAGCCACTTGTTCGCGCAGTTCGAGGATGCGGTTCTGCCAGTAGTGCTGTGTGTTGAACCACGGGAAGGCTTGCTGGAACGCAGCATCGTCCCAGCGCCGCGCCAGCCAGGCAGAATAGTGAATGAGACGCAAAGTACGCAGCCCCTCGATGAGGTGCAGCTCGCGCGCATCGAATTCGCAGAAGTCCTCGTAGCCTGCCAGCACATCGGCCAGTTGCTTCACGCGCTCCTCGCGCTCGCCCGAGAGCAGCATCCACAAATCCTGCACCGCAGGCCCCATGCGGCTATCGTCGAAATCGACGAAGTGCGGGCCGTCATCTGTCCACAGCACATTGCCTGCATGGCAATCGCCGTGCAGGCGCAAGGTCTGCACCTTGCCCGCGCGTTCGAAACAATGATGCACGCCCTCCAGCGCCTGATCGATCACGCTGCGGTAGGCCGCTTCGATATCGGGGGGAATGAAGTTGTTGGCTAACAGGTAATCGCGCGGCTCGGTGCCGAAGGTAGCTATGTTCAGTTCGGGCCGGTGTTGAAAACCCTGCGTCGCCCCCACCGCATGGATGCGCCCGAGGAAACGCCCCAGCCACTCCAGCGTGTCGCTGTCCTCCAGCTCCGGTGCGCGTCCGCCCTTCTTCTCGAACACGGAAAATCGGAAGCCCTCGAAGTAATGCAGCGTATTGCCGTTGATGGTCAAAGCAGGCACCACCGGAATCTCGCGCTCCACCAGTTCCTGCACGAAAGCATGCTCTTCCAGGATGGCCGCATCCGCCCAGCGCGCCGGGCGATAGAACTTCGCCACCAGCGGCGCCCCCTCCTCCATACCCACCTGATACACGCGGTTCTCGTAGCTGTTCAGCGCGAGCAGTCGGCCATCGCAACGCAAGCCGATACTCTCCAGCGCGTTGAGCATGGTGTCGGGGGTAAGGTCGGCGAAAGAGGCAGTGGAATTCATGGCGCGAGCATACCAGTCATTCATCCCGTCACAAACGCTTCAACTATCTGTAATCAAAGATTCATGCAATCACCGCACGATGGCAATATGAATGCAAACAACGAAACTCAACAAGCAACAGCGCTCAACATCGCGCTGATCACTGAAACCTACATCCCAGAAGTGAACGGCGTGGCCATCACCGTCGAGCGCGTGGTGGATGGCCTGCTCAAGCGCGGTCACCGCATCCACATGATCCGGCCACGGCAGAATTCACAAGACATCGCCAAGGAAGACGGCGCCTATTCCGAAACGCTGGTGAGGGGCATGCCTATCCTCGGTTATCCAGAGCTACGCATCGGACTGCCTTCCAAGGGATTGCTGCTCAAGCTGTGGCGTAAGCAGCGACCGGACGTGGTGCACATCGCCACCGAAGGACCGCTGGGCTGGTCGGCGCTCTCTGCCGCACGCAAGCTCGCCATCCCAGTGTGTACGGATTTCCACACCAACTTCCACAGCTACACCGAGCACTACGGCATCGGCCTGCTCCACAAGCCGCTTGCGGCCTACCTGCGCCGCTTCCACAACCAGGCCACTTACACACTGGTGCCCACCGTATCCTTGCAGCAGGAGCTGGAACAAGAGGGTTACCAGAATGTGCTGATGGTGTCTCGCGGCGTGGATTCGGAATTGTTCCACCCGTCCAAACGCGATGCCGAGCTACGCGCATCCTGGGGCGCGGAAGAAGACACACCTGTGGCGATGCTGGTCAGCCGTCTCGCAGCGGAAAAGAATCTACCCGCAGTGGTCCAGACCTACCGGCATATGCGCGAACTGAATCCGGCGTTGAAGCTGGTCATGGTGGGTGATGGCCCTGCACGCGCCAAATTACAGAAGCAGCATCCTGATGTGATCTTCACAGGCATGCAGACCGGCGAAGCGCTGGCCCGCCACTACGCCTCCGCCGACATCTTCCTCTACCCCAGCATGACCGAGACCTACGGCAACGTAACCGTAGAGTCCATGGCGAGCGGACTGGCGACGCTGGCCTACAACTACGCCGCCGCCGAGCAGCACATCAAACATGATGAGAACGGCTTGGTGGTGAAATATGGCGATAGCGATGCTTTCATCGCCGAGGCACGTGCTTTGGTGAACGACACGCAGCGTATTCGCCGTCTGGGACAACAAGCACGCCAAAAAATGGCCCCGCTGACCTGGGATCACATCATGTGGGAAATGGAAGCGGCACTGCTGAAGACCATCGCATCACAGGAATCTGAGCAGGGGCAACCCGAACTCTCTGCTGCGACAGAGTAAGCAGTTTGATGCCGGGTTGTGCGTAGTGCATTGCATCGGATGTTTGGATTCTCACATCCGGCGCAATGCCCGTTGGTTATTGCGCCCTACGCGTTCTTCATAGTATTTCGTACACCCAGATTTTACTTAATACTAAAACCGCACACGTTCTTAACAATTATCCTTGTGTATCTTTCACCAGAATACTCAGACATGGGCTTCCAGCCTGAAGGCCCTCCTTCTTCAACCACCAGCCCTTTGCCCATTCGAGCGGAATACCCTTTGGCATCAGAAATTCTAACGAGACGCTTTACGCAGTCATACTCCTCGGTCCACACGTATGAATGCACGTCCTCAAAAGCCGCATGCCAATCTTCCAAAATTTTTACTTTCTGAATTGGCTTACCTTTTTCGACCCCATACAAATCCACGTAGTAGTCACTCGTGCTCTCGGAGACAACCTCTTGCCAATCCGCAAATGAACTACTACTAGCTGCAGACATCACCAAAGCAAGTAATACATTACGCATTCTCAGCCTCCATAGATGACACATCCTCCAACCACCAACTTTGCAACTGAAGCCGCCCCTCAAATCTCCTCAATCACCTTCTCCACAGCAAACCTCGACTTCGGCAACTTCGCATTGAAGTCCTCCGCACTGCGATAACCCAACGCAGCCACCACCACACTGGTCAGCCCTTGTTCGCGCAGGCCGAGTTCTTCGTTGAGGATGCGCATGTCGAATCCTTCGATGGGCGTGGCATCTATCTCCAGTGCGGCGGCGCCCAGCAGCAGGGTGCCGAGGGCGAGGTAACACTGTTTTTCCATCCAGTGCTGCGTGTCTTTGAAGTCGTAGCGATGCAGGCTGGTGTAGAAACTGCGGCCCTTGCTTTGTGCGGCCTTGGCTTCGGGTGTGGGGTAGCGTCCATCGGCGTCTTCCTGTTCCAGCAGGCTGGCGAGGTGGGCGTCGTCCATGGTGGTGCGGGCGCAGAACACGACGACGTGGGAGGCGTTGAGTATCTTGGGGCCGTTGGCTGCGTAGGGGCCTTGCTGCGCGGCTTTGGCGATGCGCGCCTTGCCCTCATCGCTGGATGCGATGATGAAGTGCCAGGGTTGCGAGTTGATGGACGAGGGCGAGAACCTGAGCAGGGTCTTGAGTTGTTCGACCTGCTCTGCGGGTATCTTGCGCGTGGGGTCGTAGGCTTTGCAGGTGTGGCGATTCAGGGCGATCT
>JAQUAD010000080.1 GCA_028687425.1 Sideroxydans sp. | reverse complement strand
CCTGAAATGGCAATTGTCCGAACATTGGCTGGCGCGTACCTCGCTGGGTGCTGGCATGAAGATGCCGAAACTGGATGAGATCATCGATTCGGCCGTGCTCAGCGTTTCCACCAACACACCGGTAGAAGCGGACGTGCGCGGCAATCCATCGCTACAGCCGGAACGCACGATCAATTACGAAGCCGTGCTGGAACGCTATCTGGATGGCGAAGCAGGCGTGCTGGGTGCCAATCTGTATGTTCGTTCGACGGAGGATTTCATCGAGCGCCGCGTGCAACTGGAAACCACACGCTGGGTGGACAGACCGCAAAACGAGGGCCGCGCCTTGCACTGGGGGCTGGAACTGGACGGCAAGGTGCGCATGGATAGCTATGGCTGGAAGGGCGCGACCTTGAAATCGCATCTGACCTTGCCGAATGCGCGTGTAGACGATGTGCGTCTGGGTATACGCCGCAAGGCGCGGGAAACACCGAAATTCATCTGGTCGGCGGGCCTGGATGCAGGGGTGCCCAGCCTGAAATCCAGCTACGGGATCAGCCTGCAAGTCTCAGGTCGCAGCCTTACCGAGGTGCCCGGTGAACAGCAAGGCGTCACCGCCGCCCGCACGACGCTGGATGCTTTCTGGCTTTACCAGATGAACTCAGATATGAAACTGCGTCTGACCGGGCAAAACCTGCTGCGCGAAAATACGGTGCGCGACATGACCTATACACAAGGCAGCAACACATGGTCGTTGCATACGGTGGATCAGGGATACAGGGGCATCATGTGCACGCTGGAGGGGCGCTGGTAGTATGTCGACCTTTGTCCTCGACCTGCCTTTGATGCGTATGGATGCGTTCCGCAACGCCGATCTTTCGTCGCCCTGGTCTGAACGTCTGACCGTGGTCGGCATCGTCGTGCTCGCACATCTGTCGCTGTTCGCTTTCTGGCTGGCGCAGCCGGAACCGCCCAAGGCGGCGATCAACGAGATGTCGATCTCCTTCGCCAACATGCAGATGCCACAGGCCGACATCCCGCCGCCGCCCGAAGTGAAGCCGGAGCCGAAGCCCGAACCCAAGCCGCGCGTGGTCGAACCGGAAGCGCCCGTGGTGCAGGAACCCGAACCGGTGGTCGAGGAAACGCCGCCGCCCGCAATGGAAACGCCGGCATCCCCGATACAACTGGATGCCGAGCCGGACTACCGTGCCGACTACCTGAACAATCCGCGTCCGCCTTATCCGCTGGTGGCAAGGCGCATGGGCTACCAGGGCAAGGTGGTGCTGAACGTGGAGGTGCTGGCCGAGGGCAGGGCGGGGGAAGTGACGTTGCAGACCAGCAGCGGCTACGACATCCTGGACAAGGCCGCATTGCAGACCGTCAAGACCTGGAAGTTCTCCCCGGCCAAACGATTCGGGCAACCGGTCACCCAGTGGTTCCTGGTGCCGATCAAATTTTCTTTAGAGGAATGAACGCATGAACGATTTCTTTTCCATCAATTCGCCCATCGTGTCGGCTACCTTGCTGTTGCTGATCGTGCTGTCCATTGTGACCTGGTCCATCACCTTGTTCAAACTGTGGAAGCAGTATGAGTCGCGAAAGCACGACCAGCTTTTCAATCAGGCATTCTGGGCGGCACGCGAATGGGGCGAAGCGGAGAAGGTCAGTGCATCCAGCCAAGGCGACATCGCCAGACTGGCGCAGGCCGGATACGCCGAATTGAAGAGCCTGAATTCCGCACCGCATGACCTTAAACATTCCGGCGCACCGCAGGATGTGCTGGAACGCATGCTGCGCCAGCAGTTACAGAACATCCAGCGCTATCACGAGCGCGGTCTGGCCGAACTGGCGACCATCGGTTCCACCGCGCCCTTCGTGGGCCTGTTCGGCACGGTGTGGGGCATCATGCATGCCTTGCAGGACATCGGCCGCACCGGTTCCGCCTCGCTGGACGTGGTGGCCGGGCCTATCGGCGAAGCGCTGATCGCCACTGCCATCGGCATCGCCACCGCGCTGCCAGCCGTGCTGGCCTACAACTTCTTCCTGCGTCGCCTCAAGGTACATGCGACCGACCTGGAGAACTTCGCGCACGACTTCATGCGCCTGGCACAGAAGCAAGACTACAAGCTGTAAGGAGGACATATGGCATTCGGCAATTCTTCCAACGAAGACAGCATGATGAGCGAGATCAACGTCACGCCGCTGGTCGACGTGATGCTGGTGCTACTGGTGGTGTTCATCATCACCGCCCCTTTGCTGGCCCCGCAGTCGCTCAAGATCAACCTGCCCAAGACCGATGCGGTGCAGCAGAACGACCAGCCGCAACAGGTCAGCCTGGTAGTCGATGCGCAGGGCAATGTCGAAATGGACAAGCAAGCCGTAAACGATGCCGAGTTGGCCGAGATGCTGCGCACCCGCGCCGCCGATCCGCAGTTCCAGTTGCAGATCGAAGCGGACAGTGCCGTGCCTTATGGCCGCGTGGCGACCTTGATGGCACTGGCACAAAAGTCCGGAGTAACCAAGCTTTCTTTCATTACGCTTTCCAAATAGCGCTGTCGTGGATAGACTGCACCGCGTTTTCAGCCCCTTTCAATCCAAGGAGACCTATATGAATCGCAGAGAATTGTTGCTCGGTGCCGTCGCCATGGCGGCAGCCGGTACAGCCTTTGGTGCCAGCCACGAACATATGGATATGGGGCACGAGCATCATGTCATGGGTACTGTGAACGACAAACTGATTGCCGCCGCTGCCGATTGTGTTTCCAAGGCCAACCTCTGTTTGCAGCATTGCATCGTCCTGCTGGGGCAGGGCGACACCAGCATGGCGGAATGCGCCAAGACTTCCAGCCAGGTGATCGCCATGTGCGGCGCCTTGCAGCAAATGGCCGCTGCGAATTCCAAATATCTGCCGCAACTCGCCAAGGTTTGCATGGATGTCTGCAAGACCTGCGAGGAAGAGTGCAAAAAGACCGAGAAACATCCCGAGTGCAAGGCTTGCAAGGAATCGTGTGCGGCCTGTTACGAGGAATGCAAAAAGATCGCCGCCTGATTACTCTTCTTCATGGCAGGGATCAAAGGCACGCTGCGGCGTGCCTTGTCGTTTTATCAATGTTCTGGGGAAGTCCCCAAAGCTCGTATATAATCCCCCGCCTAATAAGTACGCCCGGACCAACCGGGCGTTTCAGTATGCGGTTTACAGGAGGGTTACATGCGTATTGGAATTCCTGCCGAGACCTCTGCGGGCGAGAAGCGCGTTGCGACAGTACCGGAAGTCGTAGAAAAACTCATCAAGCTGGGTTTCACAGTCGCTGTTGAATCAGGTGCCGGAGACGCGGCAAATTGTAGTGACGATGCCTATCGTGCTGCAGGTGCAGAGATCATTGATGATGCGGCAAAGCTGTGGGCCGAATCCGACATCGTTTTCAAAGTGGCCGTCCCGACCAGTGCTGAAGTTGCGTTGATGCGTGAAGGCGGCGTCCTGATCGGTTTTATCTGGCCCGCGCAAAACCCCGAGCTGATGCAGCAACTGGCTGCAAAAAAGACAACGGTGCTGGCCATCGATGCGCTGCCGCGCCAACTTTCCCGCGCCCAGAAGATGGACGCACTGACCTCGCAGGCCGGTGTCGCCGGCTACCGCGCCGTCATCGAAGCGGCCAACGCCTTCGGCCGTTATTTCAATGGACAGATCACCGCTGCGGGCAAGGTGCCGCCGGCCAAGGTCTTCATCGCCGGTGCCGGTGTGGCCGGTCTGGCTGCGATCGGCACGGCTGCCGGTCTGGGCGCCATCGTGCGCGCCAACGATACCCGCGCCGAAGTGGCCGACCAGGTCAAGTCTTTGGGCGGCGAGTTCGTCAAAGTGGACTATGAAGAAGAAGGCGGCGGCGGCGGCGGTTACGCCAAGGTGATGTCCGAAGGTTTCCAGCAAGCGCAGCGCGAGATGTATGCCAAGCAGGCCAAGGAAGCGGACATCATCATCACCACCGCGCTGATCCCCGGCAAGCCTGCGCCGCGTTTGATCACCGCCGAGATGGTGCAGAGCATGAAGCCCGGCAGCGTCATTGTCGACATGGCGGCCGAGCGTGGCGGCAACTGCGAATTGACCGCTCCCGGCGAGGCAGTCGTGAAGCATGGCGTGACCATTATTGGTTACACCGATCTGAACAGCCGTCTGGCCAAGCAGTCCTCCACCCTGTACGGCACCAACCTGTTCCGTCTGACCGAAGAATTGTGCAAGACCAAGGATGGCGTGATCAACGTCAATATGGATGACGACGCCATTCGCGGCCTCACGGTGATCAAGGATGGCGAGATCACATGGCCGGCGCCTGCCTTGAAGATGCCGGCACCTGCTGCCAAGCCCGCTGTCGCCAAGCCGGCAGCACCTGCCGGGCATGGCGCGGCCGGCGCACCGGCATCCGCAGGCAAGATCGCGGCATTATTCGTCGCTGCCGCTTTGTTGTTCCTGCTCATCGGCGTTTATGCTCCCGCGGCCTTCCTCGGACATTTCACCGTGTTCGTGCTGGCCTGTTTCGTCGGCTACATGGTGGTATGGAACGTCACGCCAGCCCTGCATACGCCACTGATGAGCGTGACCAACGCGATCAGCAGCATCATCGCCATCGGTGCCCTGGTGCAGATCGCGCCGCCCACGCTGCTTGGCATGGATCGGCCGGGCGGATGGATACTCGGATTGGCCGTGGCAGGAATCGCGCTCACTGCGGTGAATATGTTCGGCGGCTTTGCGGTGACCAAACGCATGCTGTCGATGTTCCGCAAATAAGGATTGATCATGATGTCTTCAAGTTTGTCTGCTGTCTCTTATCTCGGTGCAACGATTCTTTTCATCCTGAGTCTGGGTGGTCTTTCCAATCCCGAAACTTCACGCCGCGGCAACCTCTACGGCATGATCGGCATGACCATCGCCGTGCTGGCCACGGTGTTCGGCCCGCGCGTAACCATGGCCGGCCTGCCCTGGATCATCGGCGCCATGCTGGTGGGCGGCAGTATCGGCCTGTATGCAGCGCGCAAGGTACAGATGACGCAGATGCCGGAACTGGTTGCGCTGATGCACAGCCTGGTCGGTCTGGCTGCCTGTCTGGTCGGCTACGCCAATTACATCGACCCCATCGCCTCGCTCAATCTGTCCAGTGCGGAAAAGGCGATCCACGAGATCGAAGTCTATGTCGGCATCCTGATCGGCGCCGTGACCTTCTCCGGCTCGCTCATCGCTTTCGGCAAGCTGGCCGGCAAGATCGGCGGCAAACCGCTGCTGCTGCCTGCCCGTCATTGGCTGAACCTGATCGGACTGCTGGTCGTGATCGTGTTCGGTTACCAGTTCCTGCATGCTGTAACCACCGACGCAGGCATGACCGCACTGACCGTCATGACCATCATCGCCTTGCTGTTCGGCATCCATATGGTGATGGCCATCGGCGGCGCCGACATGCCGGTGGTGGTGTCCATGCTGAACTCCTACTCCGGCTGGGCCGCAGCGGCGACCGGCTTCATGCTGAACAACGACCTGCTGATCGTCACCGGCGCGCTGGTCGGTTCCAGCGGTGCCATCCTGTCCTACATCATGTGCCGCGCGATGAACCGTAACTTCATCAGCGTGATCGCCGGTGGCTTCGGCTCCGGCGGCGGCGCACCGGCCAGGAAGTCCGGCGACGATGCGCAGCCGGCAGGCGAAGTGACGCCCATCAGCGCCGCGGAGACGGCGGAACTGCTGCGCGAAGCGAAGAACGTGATCATCGTCCCCGGTTACGGCATGGCCGTGGCCCAGGCCCAGCATGCCGTCTACGAGATCACCCAGGTATTGCGCGAGAAGGAGATCAACGTGCGCTTCGGCATCCATCCGGTAGCGGGCCGCATGCCCGGCCACATGAACGTGCTGCTGGCCGAGGCCAAGGTGCCTTACGACATCGTCATGGAGATGGACGAGATCAACGAGGATTTCCCGGATACCGACGTTGCCATCGTGATCGGCGCCAACGACATCGTGAACCCTGCCGCGCAGGAAGAGCCGGGCAGCCCCATTGCCGGCATGCCGGTACTGGAAGTGTGGAAGGCCAAGACCTCCATCATGATGAAACGCAGCATGGCATCCGGCTACGCGGGCGTGGACAATCCGCTGTTCTACAAAGAGAACAACCGCATGCTGTTCGGCGATGCCAAGAAGATGCTGGACGAGGTTCTCGCTGTGCTCAAAGAGTAACCGGATTCTTTTGCACCAAGAATAAAGAGTCGCTCCTGCGGCTCTTTTTTTTTGGTGCGCCCGGCAGGGCGCACTTACTTGGAGGTGAAAGTCCTCTACTCGCCCGGCAAGGGGAAGAGTTAGCTGAACGGCAAGGGTGTTCCGGGCGACTGGAAATCTGAAGGAAGCCTG
>JAQUAD010000038.1 GCA_028687425.1 Sideroxydans sp. | reverse complement strand
GTTTGAATTCCGGGCTGAAGCGCTGTCGTTGCCTCTCCGGATTTACCTTGCTTGTTCCTTTGCTTGCCATCGAACACCCCCTTCATTATTGTCTCCTATTGAAGTGTCCGTGAAAGGCGGGTTAGCTCAGTCTGCCCCTTTTTCTGCCATGTTGACGCCGCTGGTGATGCCGAACTTGGCGGCGTAAGTCTCGGTGATATCCATGAGTACGGCACCGACGATGCCGCCGATGAAAGCCCAAATCAGAATTTCCATTGCTTACCTTTGTGTGCGGGATAGTCAGAGCGCTACAGCTTGGGGAGGGAGTGTATCTGAAAGCAATTTCCAGTTGGTTTCGAATATGAAGTGCGAAGCTGACCCTATTAGCTCTCCATGCTCAAGGAGCAGGTCGGCAGCGGCAAGTTGGATGGGGATGTGGTCGCGCTGGTGGAGGCGAATCTGGAAGCGAGTTGGAAAGCGGCGATGGGGTTGTAAGGCTAAGGGTGGGAGCGTTCGGCAGGAGTGCGAAGCTGACCCCTTTGATTCCCGGGTTAGCTCATAAGTGCCCTCAAGGAAAGCACCTCGTCGTACTGCGGCCAATCCTCCCGCGCACGCTTGAGAATGCCTTGCATGAGTTCGTCCAATTCGGGCACGGGCTGTTCGGGGAGCAGCTGGTCGAAAGGCGGAGCCATCAACGGGTGATCGAGTACGGGGTTTTTCAATCCCTCCCATTCGCGCAGACGGAACAGGTGCAGGATTCCAACAGGGACGCGGTATAGATCATTGTTCTCGCTGAAGTCGTAAAACTTCTTGAGTGTGTTCTTGCCAGAACTGTGGGTGTGGCGGTCACAGGCGGCCAGCAGGCAGGGCACTAAATCTTGCGGGTCGGGCGTACGCCAGTGCGCCAGCAGTGTTTCGTAGATGGGTTCGTCGTAGGCATAGGCCGGCCATTGGTGCGAAACATCGCCCACCCAGTCGGCAAACAGCCGCAGCATGAAGGCTTGGGCGCGGCGGTGTTCTTCCTCGTATTGCAGTTGAAGTTGATAGCTGCGATTGAGTGCGGCATGGGTCAGGTAGCCTTGATACAGCACAGCGTCTTTCCAACCCAATATCGCCATGACGGCCATCATGTTGGCGGCGGCTTCCATGGAGAACGAAAACAAACCACCGTTGGGATGGTTTGGAAAGAGGATGTTGAATCGGTGGTGCCAGAAAAATTTCTGCATCTGCGATACTTGGTAATAGCGTAGCCAGTGGGCAGCATCGTTCAGCCAGTCTGGGGTGTCGGGGGCCAATGCAAGTGCGCGGCTCACTCGTCCACGACTGAGCATATCGAATGAGCCGTGGGTGATATTGCGCCTATTGGGGATTTGTTCAGGCGGGCGGTTCGCGTCCTCGCGTGAGATGTATTCGCGAATGTTAGCCAACTGCATATCTTCATAGCTGCGGTCGCTGAGGTTGAACGATGCAGCGATTTTTTTATACTTGGGCCATTTGGGGTTGATGCCCATACGTTCACATTGAATTATTTCTTGGGCCATGGTTCCACCTTGAAAGTTGCTGTTCCTGTTGTGCCGGGTGCGGGGACGCCCACTTTGACGGTGATACCTTGGACAGAGGCACCATCATTAAGAGCTTGCTGAATTTGCTCTGCCAATGCCTTGTTTGCGACGGTCGTAAATCAAAGGGGTCTGCTTCGCATTACTTACGCTGCTTCCACACTGCCGGATTCCTTGCGCTGTGGAAAACGGCCAGTATGACAACCTTCTGCTCGCGTTCCCGAAAATAGATGCAGTAAGGGAAGCGCCGCGCAACAGCCTTGCGCACATCGCGATAGAGCTTTGGAAATAACTCTGGGGTGGCTGCGATGCGCTGGATGAGGAGATGGATCTCAGTCAGAAATTCCAGACCCAAGCCCGGACGCTCTTTTTCATACCAGTTTCCGGCCTCGTCGAATTCAAGTCGGGCCTGTTTGCGAAAGACGATTTGGCGCATCAGCGCTGCCAGCGTGCTTGAGCTTCAGCCTTGATGGTCTCCCAAGAGACCGTGTCTTCGGGATTCGCGTCATCCTCGGCCAGGCGGCGATCCAGTTCCGCTTGCTCTGCGGGGGAAGGAAGCTGTAATCCGGCGTCGATGGCAACCGAGTCCCAGATGTCTTTTACCAGGGCGATGCGGTCTTCGACGCTCATGCTGTCGATACCCAATGCGTGCAGTGCTTGTCCCATGATGGCCTCCTGTGCGCGAATGCTACACCAGCTTCTTCAATTGATAAATCTTCTCTAACGCCGCCTTCGGACTCAGATCATCCGGGTCCACATCACGCATCGCTGACACCAGCGGGTGCTCTTCCGGTTCCGGCGCTTCTGGCACCGCAGCGAACAAATCGCCTTGCGGGTTCTGTGCGGCGCTGTTCTGTTCCAGTCTCACCAGTTGTTTCTTTGCGTTGCGGATGACGCCGTTCGGTACGCCTGCCAGTGCGGCGACTTGCAGGCCGTAGCTCTGGCTGGCAGCGCCTTCGTTCACGGAATGCAGGAACACGATGGTGTGCTGGTGTTCGACAGCGGCGAGGTGCACGTTGGCGAGCTGTTTGAATTCCTCGGCCAGACGCGTGAGTTCGAAATAGTGCGTGGCGAACAGGGTGTAGCTGCGGTTGAGTTCCAGCAGGTGGCGCGCGATGGACCAGGCCAGTGCCAGACCGTCGAAGGTGCTGGTGCCGCGACCGATCTCGTCCACCAGCACCAGGCTCTTTTCGGTGGCGTTGTGCAGGATGTTGGCGGCCTCGGTCATCTCGACCATGAAGGTGGAACGTCCGCTGGCGAGGTCGTCTGATGCGCCGATGCGGGTGAAGATCTGGTCGATCTCGCCGAGCACGGCTTCCTGCGCGGGTACGAAACAGCCGACATGTGCGAGCAGCGCGATGATGGCGACCTGACGCATGTAGGTCGATTTACCGCCCATGTTGGGGCCGGTGATGAGCAGCATGCGGCGCGTGTCGTTGAGCGTGGCGTCGTTGGGGGTGAACTGTTCCACCTGATCCTGCACCACCGGGTGGCGGCCTTGCTTGATGACGAGTTGCGCATCGTCGCTGAATTGCGGCGCGCAGAAGTTCAGCGTGGCAGCACGTTCGGCGAAGGTGGCGAGCACGTCCAGTTCGGCGATGGCGGCGGCGACGGCTTGCAGTTGCGGGATACTCGGTGTGAGCGTGTCCAGCAACTGGTCGTACAGATATTTCTCGCGCGCCAGTGCGCGGTCGTTGGCGGACAGCGCCTTGTCCTCGAAGGCTTTCAGTACCGGCGTGATGTAGCGCTCGACGTTCTTCAATGTCTGGCGGCGGCGGTAGTCGTCCGGCACCTTGTCGGCATTGGCGACGCTGACTTCGATGTAGAAGCCATGCACGCGGTTGTATTCCACCTTGAGCTTGTCGATGCCGGTGCGTTCGCGCTCGCGCTTCTCCAGTGCCAGCAGGAAGTCGCCGCAGTTGGACTGGATGCCGCGCAGTTCGTCCAGTTCGGCGTCGTAGCCGTCGGCGATCACGCCGCCTTCGCGCAGCACGGAGGCGGGTTCTTCCTTGATGGTCTTTTGCAGCAGTTCGACCAGTACAGCATCGGCTTGCAGCGCGGTGGTCAGTTGCTGGATGCGCGGTGCGGCCACGTTCGCCAACAGGGTGTGCAGTGCGGGCAGGCGCTGGAGCGTATCGCGCAGACCGGACAGGTCGCGCGGTCGTGCGCTCTTCAAGGCGATGCGCGCGGTGATGCGTTCCACGTCCACGCTGGATTTGAGCTGGTCGTGCACAGCACTGTATTTGCTGTCCAGTTCGTCCACCGCATCCAGTCGCGCACGCAACACCTCGCGGTCGCGCAGCGAGAGCAGGGTAGGCGCGGGTTCGCCGCGCAGGGTCTGGGTGATCTCCAGATTGCGGCGGGTGGCGGCGTCCATGCGCACATAGCGATCCGCGCTGTACACCTGAGCGCCGCGGATGTGGGCGATGCTCTGGCCTTGGGTGAGTTTGGCGTAGCCGAGCAATGCGCCGGCGGCGCTCAGACCCAGTGTGAATTCTTCGCAGCCGAAACCGGCGAGGTCGCGCGTGCCGAATTGTTGGCACAGCGCGCGGTGCGCGGTGTCGCGCTCGAAGTGCCAGTCGGGGAGGGATTTGTTGGCGGCGTTCTTGAACTCAGGGGCGCTGGCGCTTTCGGCGTACAAGATCTCGGAAGGTTGCAAACGCTCAAGTTCGGCGGACAGTTGTTTGGCATCCACCTCGGCGAGGGTGAACTGGCCGGAGGCGAGGTTGAGCCAGGCGAGACCGATCTCGTTCCTGCCTTGATGCAGCGCGAGCAGCAGGTTGTCGCGTTTCTCTTCCAGCAGGGCGGAATCGGTGACGGTGCCGGGGGTGACGATGCGCACCACCTTGCGCTCGACCGGGCCCTTGCTGGTGGCGGGGTCGCCGATCTGTTCGCAGATGGCGACCGATTCGCCCATCTTCACCAGACGCGCCAGATATTGCTCGGCGGCGTGATAGGGCACGCCCGCCATCTTGATCGGTGCGCCGCCGGACGATCCGCGCTGGGTCAGCGTGATGTCCAGCAGCTTGGCGACGCGCACCGCGTCGTCATGGAACAGCTCGTAGAAGTCGCCCATGCGGTAGAACAGCAGCTTGTCCTGATGGTCGGCCTTGAGGCGGAGGTACTGCTCCATCATGGGGGTGTGTTTTACGGGTGCGGTGTCTTTCATGCGTCTAGTCGAGTGCGACGTACTGGCCGGTGAATTCCACGGCGGTCTGGTCTTGTTGATGGATGGTGACGGTGAGGGTGATGCGCGCGCGGCCTTTCTTCTGCAGCGGCTGCATGAACTCGTTCAGCGCATCGTCGGTGAGCGTGCATGTGGAGTGCAGTTCGCCGGAGACCGGCTGCAGGTAGCGCGTGTTCGCTTCGTGGATGACGATGTTCTTTCTGGGCAGCCCGGCCTCGTTCAGTTTCAGGCGCAGCAGGCTCCAGCCGCACAGCACGGCGACGTTGTACAGACTGCCGCCGAACGCGGTGCCCTTGTCGTTGACGTTGGGGGCGAGCGGGGCGCTGAGTTGCAGCGTCTGCCCGTCATACGCGGCGACGCGCAAGCCCATCTCGCGGGTGAGCGGGATGTCTGTATACAGTGTTTGCTGTAGTTGTTCTACAGTCTGCTGGCGGGCGTTGTCGTTCATCGGTTTATTGCCGGTGCGGGTCGATTTGTCGCGGGGAGCAGGAGTATACTTTTTCCCGGTCAGTGTTACACGCACGGAGTGAGGAAGATGCCTGAGACCATCATCATCACGGATGTGGACGGAACGCTGCTCGACGCCGAGCGCTATTCCTGCGCGCCGGCCAAACCAGCGCTGGAGCTGATCCGCGCACGCGACATTCCCCTCATCATGTGTTCCAGCAAGACGCGCGCCGAGATCGAGGCATTGCGCGCGGAGCTGGGCAACAACCATCCTTTCATCAGCGAGAACGGCGGCGGCGTGTTCATCCCGCACGGCTATTTCTCCGCGTCGTTCGACGCGGCGGATTCCTGCGACTACCGCATCATCACCCTGGGCACACCCTATGAAGAGATACGCCGACGCTTCGTGCATCTGCGCGAGACGCTGGGTATCAAGGTGCGCGGCTTCGGCGACATGACGACGCAGGAAGTGGCCGCGCTGACCGGGCTTGCACCCGAGGCGGCACGGCGTGCGCAGCAGCGCGATTTCGATGAGCCGTTCGTGTTCGAGGGGGATGTGGACCAGCGCTTCCTGCGGGCGATCGAGGCGGACGGCCTGTGCTGGACCGAGGGGCGTCTGTTCCACATCATGGGCGATCACGACAAGGGACGCGCGGTGCGCTTGCTGCACGATCTGTACGTGCGGCAGTGGGGCAGGGTGGACAGCATCGGGCTGGGCGACAGCCTGAACGATCTGCCGTTGTTGCAGGCGGTGTGCCATCCGGTGCTGGTGATGCACGACGACGGCACGCATGATGCGCGCATCGATGTTGCCAGGGTGTACAAGACACAGCTGCCGGGCCCTGCGGGCTGGAACGAGGCGGTGCAGCATCTGCTGCCCGTGCGCGAGCCGATGCAGGCGATCTTCGCTGCCGCGCTGACGGCGGTCGATCCCTATCAGGCGGTGATGCGCGCGCTCATGGTGGAGGACGGCCAGTTGCGGGTGGCGAACTCTCGCTACGAGCTGGGCACGTTCGAGCAGATCCTGGTGGTGGGCGGCGGCAAGGCCACGGCGCGCATGGCGCAGGCGGTGGAGCAGTTGCTCGCGGGCCATATCTCCGCCGGTTTGATCGTGGTGAAGTACGGTCACACCGCGCCGCTGCAGATGATCGAGCAGGTGGAAGCCGCCCACCCGGTACCCGATGCGGCCGGCGAGACGGGCGCGCGGCGCATCCTGCAGTTGGTGCGCAAGGCGGACGAGCGCACGCTGGTGTTGTGCCTGTTGTCGGGCGGTGCGTCCGCCCTGCTGGTGGCGCCGGCGGAAGGCATGTCGCTGCAGGACAAGCAGGAGGCCACCGGTCTGCTGTTGCGTGCGGGTGCGCCGATCGGGGAATTGAACGCGGTGCGCAAACATCTTTCCGCCATCAAGGGCGGACGCCTGGCGCAGACGGTGTATCCGGCGCAGATGATCTCGCTGCTGTTGTCGGACGTGATCGGCGACAGGCTGGACGTGATCGCCTCCGGCCCCACCGCGCCGGACGCTTCCACTTTCGGCGAGGCGCTGGCAGTGATCGACAGGTACGGACTGGCGAAACGGATGCCGCCGCGCGTGATGACACATCTGCGCGAGGGTGCCGCCGGCAAACGGGTCGAGACGGCGAAGGCGGGCGAGCTGTGTTTCACCGACACGCGCAATGAGATCGTGGGCGCGCTCGGCCTGGCGCTTTCCGCAGCAGGAGGCGAAGCGCAGCGGCTGGGTTATGACGTCCGCATCGGCAGTGCCGAGGTGCAGGGCGAGGCGCGCGCGGTGGCATCGTCGCTGGCGCAGGCCGCGCGCGATACGCTGGGCGAGATGCAGGCCGGCGAGCGGCGCTGTCTGCTGAGCGGCGGCGAGACCACGGTCACCGTGCGCGGCAAGGGGCGCGGCGGACGCAACCAGGAACTGGCGCTGGCGTTCGCGCTGCAGATCGAGGGGCTGCAAGGGGCGGCGCTGCTCTCGGTCGGCACGGACGGCAACGACGGTCCGACCGATGCTGCGGGTGCGCTGGTGGACGGTGCCACCGCCGCCTGGGCGCGCTCGCTGGGCGTTGATCCGCAGCGTTATCTGGACGATAACGATTCCTGGGCTTTCTTCCATCGCTACGACGAACTGTCGGGCGGCCACAGCCACTTCATCACCGGGCCGACCGGCACCAATGTGATGGATATGCAGATCGTGCTGCTGCACAAGGAGCGTGCAAATGCCCTAGCAAAGTAGTATGGTAAATCCCGGCAAGGAGGTGTCCTGCTATGGAAGCCGTTACGCTCAGAGCTGATGTTCATCAGCAGATCGAACAGGTAGGGCATGCCGACATCATCGTGGGCATTCCCAGCTTCAACAGCGCACACACCATCGCGCATGTAGTGCGCGCCGTGCAGGCCGGTCTGGCCAAATATTTCCCCGAGCAGAAAGCAGTCATCATCAATTCCGACGGTGGTTCGGTCGACGGCACCATGGACGTGGTGCACCAGACTTCCATCGGGGATTTCGAGACCATATTGCTGCATCATCGCATCGAGCCGGTGCTCAAGCTGGCGTTCCCGTATACCGGTATCCCCGGCAAGGGCAGCGCCTTCCGTGCGGTGTTCGAGGTGGCGCAGGCGCTGGATGCCAAGGCCTGCGTGGTGGTGGATTCCGACCTGCGCAGCATCACGCCGGAATGGATAGAGCTGTTGCTCAAGCCGGTGCTCAACGGCGGCTTCGACTATGTCGCGCCGCTCTACCACCGCCACAAGTTCGACGGCACCATCACCAACAGCATTGTCTATCCGCTCACCCGCGCGTTGTACGGCAAGCGGGTGCGCCAGCCGATCGGCGGCGACTTCGGTTTCTCCGGCAAGCTGGCGCAGTTCTATCTGACCAAGGATGTGTGGGAGACGGATGTGGCGCGTTTCGGTATCGATATCTGGATGACCACCACTGCGCTGGCCAACGGTTTCCGCATGGCGCAATCCTTCCTCGGTGCCAAGATCCACGATGCCAAGGACCCCGGCACCGACCTGAGCAACATGCTGTACCAGGTGGTCAGTGCCACGTTCCAGCTGATGGAGGACTACGACGCGAAGTGGCTGACGGTGAGTGGTTCTGAGCCGGTACCCACCTTCGGTTTCGAATACGGTGTGGGGCTGGAGCACGTGAACGTGAACTCCGCGCGCATGATCGCGCTGTTCCGCGAAGGCGTGCAGAACCTGAGCGAGATATGGCTCGGCATCCTCGGCGCGGGCGACCTGCGCGAGGTGGAACGGCTGGCGACGCAGGACGATGCCGCATTCCGTTTTCCGCTCGCGCTGTGGACGCGCATCATCTACGACTATGCACTCGCTTTCCACCGCCGGCAGTTGCCGGCGGAACACCTGCTGAAATCCCTGCTGCCCTTGTATGTCGGCAAGACCGCATCGTTCGTGCTGGAGGTGACGCCGCTGGAAGCGCACGAGGCGGAGGCGGAGATCGACAAGCTGTGTCTGGAGTTCGAACGCAGCAAGGATTACCTGTGCAGTCAATGGAAATGACAAGGAGGCGATCATGATGGACTTTCTCAATCTGATACTGGAGCCGCTGCAGGAGGTGTTCCTGAAGTTCAGGGACTTCCTGCCCAACCTGCTGGCGATGCTGGTGATCCTGCTGCTCGGCATCCTGCTGGCCAAACTGCTGCGCTTCATCCTGATCAAGTTCCTGCATGCCATCGCGTTCGACAACTGGTCCGACCGCATGGGATTCACCGCGCTGATGCGCAAGGGCGACCTGTGGGTGAAACCTTCCGCGGTGGTCGGCGGCGTGGTGTTCTGGGTATTGATCATCGTCACGCTGATGGCCGGTCTGGGCGCGCTCAATGTGGCGGCCATCGACATGCTGGTGGCGCAATTCTTCAATTACCTGCCGCGCGTGTTCTCGGCGGCGATCGTGCTCGCCATCGGTTACCTGTTCACCAGCTTCATCAGCCGCGCGGTGCTGATCGCGGTGGCGAACGGCGGTTACCACTACGCGCGCCTGCTGGCCGAGGCGATACGTGTGCTGCTGATGCTGATGATCCTGGCCATGGTGATGGAGCAATTGCAGATCGCCACCAGCATCGTGCTGGCGGCGTTCTCCATCCTGTTCGGCGGCATCGTGATCGCGCTGGCCATCGCCTTCGGCGTGGGGGGCATCGATACTGCAAGGCGCATCGTGGAGCAGCAGTTCGCCGAAGAAGAGACGCCCAAGCAGCCGGACGACATCGAACATCTGTGATCGAAAGGAGGCAGCCATGTCGGACTTCTTCCAGAGCGGCATCATCACCACCTTGCACCAGCTGGGCCAACCCTCGCTGGACCGGTTGGAAGCGGAGTTGGCCGGCTTCGCCACGACGCGTCCGATCGCGCTGGTGCTGCCAGCGCTGTATTCGGAATTCGAGGGGCCGGCGATGCCGGGCATCGTGCAGGAACTGAGCAAGGTGAAATACCTGAACGAGGTCGTGCTGGCGCTGGACCAGGCGACGGAGGAGCAGTACCAGCGCGTGCGCGGCATCATGTCGGTCATTCCGACCGAAGTGAAGATCGTGCACAACAAGGGCAAGCGCATCGGCGAGGTGTACGAGACGCTGACGCGTAACGGGCTGGATGCTGGGCCGCAGGGCAAGGGGCGCTCGGCGTGGCTGTCGTACGGCTATGTGCTGGCGCGCGGGAAGTCGGACGTGATCGCGCTGCACGATTGCGACATCATCACCTACAGCCGCACGCTGCTGGCACGGCTGTGCTATCCCATCGCCAGCCCGACCTTGAACTATGTGTTCTGCAAGGGTTACTACAGCCGCGTGACCGACAAGATGAACGGGCGCGTCACGCGTTTGCTGGTGACGCCGCTGGTGCGTTCCTTGCAGCAGCTGACCGGCGCGCACGGCTTCCTCGCCTTCCTCGACAGCTTCCGCTACCCGCTGTCGGGCGAATTCAGCATGAGCACCGAGCTGGCGCGCATCAATCGCATCCCGTCCGACTGGGGGCTGGAGGTGGGATCGCTGGCCGAGGTGTACCGCAACTATTCACCGCACCGCGTGTGCCAGGTGGACATCGCTGCCACTTATGAACACAAGCACCAGCAGCTGTCATCCGAGGATGCGCAGAAAGGACTGATGAAGATGGCGGTGGACATCTGCAAGTCCATCTTCCGCACGCTGGCATCGGACGGTGTGGTGTTCTCGGAGAGTTTGTTCCGTTCGCTGAGCGTGACCTATCTGCGTCAGGCGGAGGACACGCTGCTGAAGTACGAATCCGACGCCAAGATCAACGGTCTGGATTTCGACCGCCATGAGGAGGCCAAGGCGGTGGAGGCGTTCACCCGCGCCATTGCGATGGCGGCGCAGACATTCGTGGAGAACCCGATGGGCACGCCGTTGATCCCCAACTGGAACCGCGTCAGTGCGGCCATCCCCGGTATCTTCGATATGCTCAGGAAAGCGGTGGACGAGGACAACAAGTGAACGCGTGCGCAGCCAACATGAAATTCGCGTCGCGATTCGTTTGCCCCCTCTCCCTTTGGGGGAGGGATGGGGTGGGGGAGACGGGCGTGGTGAGTCTCATTGCCTGGGGCATCTCTGCCATGCCCGTCAGCTGATCTTTACCACGATGTCGTGCAGCGTGTTGGCGCACTGCGCCATGTGTTCGGCGGCGTTGGTCAGGTGGCGGTAGATCTCGCGCCGCTTGAACATGTTGATGTAGTCGTCACCCTCGAACAGCTCTGGCAGCGCAAAGCGATAGAGTTTCTCGGCATGGCGCTCGGCCTTGCGCGCGATGTCGGCATCCAGCGCGGCGGTAGCGGGGGTGGTGGCCAGTTTGGCAAAACCATTGGCCAGTGCATCCACACCTTCCTTGATGCGTTGCGAGATGTCGCGCATGAACTTGTCCGGCGTCACGCGCAGCACATCCATCTCGTGCACGGTGGTCTTGCAGTACATCACGATGTCGTCCAGCGCCATGATGGCGCGGTAGATGTCTTCGCGGTCGATGGGGGTGGAGAAGGCGTCGTTCAGTTCGTGCAGGTTGCGCACCTTGATCAGATCGGCCTGGTGCACATTCTCTTTCAGTGCTTCGGCAATGGCCGGGTCGCCATGTTCCATGTATTCGACCAGCAGATTGACGGTAAGCGCCACTTCCACGGTCTGCTCGGTGAGCATGTGGAAGAAGTCCGGCACCTTGGGGAACACCCGGTCAAGGATGCGGGCCAGCATGGTTTTGGAGGCTTGCATGGGTGGTGTCATGGTCTCTGCCTTCAGACGAACAACTGGGCGACAAGATAACACCCTATCGCCATCAATGCTGCACCGGGGATGGTGATGACCCAGGTGGCGACGATCTCGAACGCCTTACCCCAGCGCACGGCCTTGGGGCGTTCCGATGCGCCGATGCCCATGATGGAGGAGGCGACCACGTGCGTGGTGGAGACAGGTGCGCCGCCCAGCGACGAAGCGAAGATCACGCTGGCGGCGGTCATCTGCGAATCAAGCGCGTGCAACGGACGGATTTTATAAATGGAGAATCCCAGCGTGCGCACGATCTGCCAGCCGCCGGACAGGATGCCCAGCGTGATGGCCAGCGAGCAGGCCAGCATCACCCAGAACGGCACTTCGAAGGTCGGGATGAAACCGCCCAGCAGCAGCACCAGTGTCAGGATGCCCATGCTCTTCTGCGCGTCGTTGGCACCGTGCGAAAAGGCGAGGCCGGCAGAGGTAACGAATTGCAGATGGCGCAGGTCGCGGTTGATGGAAGGACGTGCGCCGCGCAGCAGGGTGAGCATGACGCGGTGCAACAGGAAGCCGACCCAGAAGCCGATGATGGGCGACAGGATGAGCGCGGCAATGACTTTCGCTACGCCATGGAATTCTCCGTGCAGCAGGTCGGCAAAACCCCATGCCACATGATCGGCACCGGCTGCGACCACCACCACGCCCGCCAGCCCGCCGACCAGCGCATGCGAGGAAGAGGAGGGGATGCCGAACCACCAGGTGAGGAGATTCCAGGCGATGGCACCGAGCAGCCCGCACAGCACGACGATGAGGCTGAGCGAACTGTTCAGGTCGTCCAGCGTGACGAAGGTGCCGATGGTGTTGGCGACGGCGGTGCCGCCCAGCAGCGGACCGAGGAATTCAAAGAAGGAGACCAGCAGCACTGCTTGCGCCGGCGTCATCGCGCGCGAGGCGATGACGGTGGCGATGATGTTGGCTGCGTCGTGGAAACCGTTGGTGTACTCGAAGATCAGCACGATGACGATCGTTGTGATCGCCAGAACGACTAGCGTTGAGTCCATCGTGTGCTGCTATCAGCCTTTCAGAGCGTCGGTGAGATGCGGCGCGATCAGTTTCAGCAGTTGCTCGTGGATATGCGGGTTGCCCGCGCAGATGTGGCCGCTGGTGAGCTGGTTCTGGTCACCCGCCAGGTCGGAGACGATGCCGCCCGCTTCAGAGATCAGCAGTGCGCCGCCGGCGAGGTCCCATGGCTTGAGGCCGGTCTCGAAGAAACCGTCGTATCGGCCGGCAGCTGTCCAGGCCAGATCGAGCGAGGCTGCGCCGGGACGGCGCAGGCCTGCGGTGTTCTGCATCACATCCTTGAAGATGTTGATGTAGGCGTCCATGTGTTCGAAACGGGTGTAGGGGAAACCGGTGCCGATCAGGCTGTCGGCCAGTTCCTTGCGCTTGCTGACGCGGATGCGTTTGTCGTTGAGGAACGCTCCGCGACCGCGGGTGGCGGTGAACAGGTCGTTCTTGGTTGGGTCGTACACGACAGACTGGGTCAGCACACCGTTGTGCATCAGTGCGATGGAGACTGCGTACTGCGGCACGCCATGCAGGAAGTTGGTGGTGCCATCGAGCGGGTCGATGATCCACACGTACTCCGACTCACCTTGGGCGCCGCCTTCCTCTGCTAGAATCGCATGCGTCGGATAGGCCTGCAGCAGGGTCTCGACGATGGCGCGCTCCGCGGCGCGGTCCACTTCGCTGACGTAATCCGCATGGGATTTCTTGGTCACGGTGAGGTGATCGATGTTGTCGGCGGCGCGGTGGATCAGATTGCCGGCGCGACGAGCGGCCTTCACCGCGATGTTGAGCATGGGGTGCATATTTGTACGACCTTTTTAATGAGCTTGAAACTTGACCAACCCGTAGCGCGTCTTGATTGCCCTGGTTATGCCAAGCTCCTGATGGATGACCGGCGCGCATTTTAATCGGTATTGCCCTTTGAATAAACCTGAACCTTTGAATAATGTGCGCGTGGTGCTGAGTCACACCTCACATCCCGGCAACATCGGCGCGGCTGCGCGGGCGATGAAGGTCATGGGGCTGCGCCATCTTTACCTGATCAATCCCCGTCATTTCCCCGATGCGCTGGCCAATGCCATGGCTGCCGGGGCGGACGATATCCTTGAGAATGCCGTGGTTTGCGCCTCCATCGACGAAGCCTTGCAGGGCGTGGTGTACACCGTGGCGATGACAGCGCGCCTGCGCGACATCTCCATTGAAGTAAAGACGCCGCGCGAAGCTGCACCGCAGGTGATGCAGGAAACGTCGGCGGGGCCAGTGGCTTTGCTGTTCGGCACCGAGATGTCCGGGCTGACCAACGAGGAGATGGGCAAGGCGCAACTGGGGGTGAACATCCCTGCCAATCCGGAGTTCTCTTCACTCAATGTCGCATCCGCGGTGCAATTGATGGCTTATGAATTGAGCGTGGCCGCCGCCGCGTTCCAGCCCGCATTGCCCGAGATCACACCCGCGGCGCACGAACGCGTGGAAGGTTTGTACGAACATCTGGAGAAGACGCTGGCTGAGATCGGCTTCTTCACTACGCAGAATCCGGAGCGTTTGATGCGTCGTCTGCGTCGCTTGTATTCGCGTACGCGGCTGGAAGATGAAGAGGTCAACCTGCTGCGCGGTATCCTGAGCGTGACGACCGAGTACAATGCACGCCTCAGGAAGCGTTATCAGGAAGAGCATCCAGATGTTTAAGAATATCCGTGAAGATATCGCCAGCGTCTTCGCCCGCGATCCCGCAGCCCGCACGACATTCGAAGTGTTGACTTGCTATCCGGGCTTGCACGCGCGCATCTTTCATCGCCTTTCCAATACCTTGTGGCATGCCGGCATGAAGTGGCTGGCGCGCTTCGTGTCGCACTTGGCGCGCTGGTTCACCGGTATCGAGATCCATCCCGGCGCGACCATCGGCCGCCGTTTCTTCATCGACCATGGCATGGGTGTGGTGATCGGCGAGACGGCCGAGATTGGCGACGATGTGACGCTGTATCACGGCGTGACGCTGGGCGGTACATCGTGGAAAGAAGGCAAGCGCCACCCAACGCTGGCGAACGGTGTGGTGGTCGGTGCGGGTGCCAAGATCCTCGGTCCCATTCATATCGGCGAGAACGCCAAGATCGGTTCCAATGCAGTGGTAGTGAAAGATGTGCCGGCGGGTGCAACGGCGGCAGGTATCCCGGCACGGGTACTGGATGGGGCGAAAAAGACCACCGGCTTCAATGCCTACGGCCTCAGCAATGACCAGAACGATCCGGTAGCGAAAGCCCTGCACGGCCTGATCGGTCACAGCGTTACCGTAGACCAACGTATCGAGCATATTCTTCAACAATTAGAGAAACTTGGAGTGCGAGTGGAAGATGAGCAGGCCACCGCCGACAAGTTCGATCCGAACTACCTGAACAAGATAGTTGATTAAAACTCTCGGGTATCCTATGATCTTTCCGAGAGGGGGTCATTCCATGGTTCGGAATGGCTGCAAAGAGGTGGTTCTGAACATTCTGAGGAGAGTAATAACATGCGCCTGACGACAAAAGGACGTTTCGCAGTAACCGCAATGGTCGACCTGACCCAGCGCGGCGGCAAAGGACCGGTCACACTGGCGGCGATCAGCGAACGTCAACAGATCTCGCTGTCGTATCTGGAACAACTGTTCGCCAAACTGCGCAAGAACAATGTGGTTGCCAGTGTGCGCGGCCCGGGCGGTGGTTACTGTCTGGCGCGTCCCGCGAACAAGATCAGCATCGCCGACATCGTGGTGGCCGTTGATGAGCCGCTGGATGCGACCAACTGTGATCGTCAGGGCAACTGCAAGGACGGCAAGCCGTGTTCCACGCACGACCTGTGGTTCGGTCTGAGCGAACGCATCTATGAATACCTGCAACAGGTCAATCTGCAGCAGCTCGCTGACGGTGAAGTGGGCAAGAAGGATTCCGCTCCGATACACATGAAGCGTGATGCGCTGCAGTCTGGCGCAGCAGCCTGATAGAAACAAACAAGAAAGCGAGACCCATGCAACTGCCCATCTATATGGATTATTCGGCCACCACACCGGTAGACCCGCGTGTGGCCGAGGCGATGATCCCGTATCTGACCGAGAAGTTCGGCAATCCTGCTTCGCGTTCCCATTCGTTCGGCTGGACGGCCGACGAAGCAGTGGAGAATGCACGTGCGCAGGTGGCTGCACTGGTGAATGCCGATCCGAAAGAGATCGTGTGGACATCCGGCGCGACCGAGTCGAACAACCTCGCTCTCAAGGGTGCTGCGCACTTCTATAAAGACAAGGGCAAGCACATCGTGACCGTGATGACCGAGCATAAGGCCGTGCTCGATACGGTGCGCGAGCTGGAGCGTCAGGGGTTCTCCGCAACCTATCTCGATCCCGAGCCGAACGGCCTGATCGATCTGGACAAACTGCAAGCGGCACTGCGTCCCGACACCACCATCGTGTCGGTGATGCTGGTCAACAACGAGATCGGCGTGGTGCAGGATATCGAGGCCATCGGCGAGCTCTGCCGCAGCAAGGGCATCCTGTTCCATGTCGACGCGGCGCAGGCCACCGGCAAGGTCGGTATCGATCTGCAAAAACTCAAGGTCGACCTGATGAGCTTCTCAGCGCACAAGACCTACGGCCCCAAGGGCATCGGTGCCTTGTATGTGCGCCGCAAGCCGCGTGTGCGCCTGGAAGCGCAGATGCACGGCGGCGGTCACGAGCGCGGTTTCCGTTCCGGCACATTGGCGACACACCAGATCGTCGGCATGGGCGAAGCGTTCCGCATCGCCAAGGAAGAGATGGCTGCCGAGAACGAACGCATCCGCATGTTGCGCGACCGTTTGTGGGCGGGGTTGTCCAGCATGGAAGAGGTGTACCTGAACGGTGACACGGACGCGCGCGTGCCGCACAACCTGAACGTGAGCTTCAATTTCGTCGAAGGCGAATCGCTGATCATGGCGGTGAAGGATGTCGCGGTATCCAGCGGTTCGGCTTGTACCTCTGCCAGCCTGGAACCTTCTTACGTATTACGCGCTTTGGGTCGTAACGACGAATTGGCACACAGCTCCATCCGTTTCACCGTGGGACGATTCACCACCGTGGAGGAAGTGGACTATGTCGTGAAGCTGTTGCAGGACAAGATCGCCAAACTGCGTGATCTATCCCCCTTATGGGATATGTACAAAGACGGCATCGACCTGAATACTATCGAGTGGGCGGCACACTAGGACTGACGATTTGCCGCACCTGACTGCGTTATCGGTCTGCTTGTTTACTACAGTAAACGGCGCAACCCTCCGCCTTGTCAGGCGGGCAACTTGTCAGCCCTTGAATTAAAGGAGCACGAAATGGCATACAGCGAAAAAGTACTGGATCACTACGAGAACCCGCGCAACGTCGGTTCCATGAACAAGGACGACGAGATGGTCGGCACCGGCATGGTCGGCGCACCGGCTTGCGGCGACGTGATGAAGTTGCAGATCAAGGTCGGCAAGGACGGCGTGATCGAAGACGCGAAGTTCAAGACCTACGGTTGCGGTTCGGCCATCGCTTCCAGCTCGCTGGTGACCGAGTGGGTGAAGGGCAAGACCGTCGATCAGGCACTGGCCATCAAGAACACCGAGATCGCCGAAGAACTGGCCTTGCCGCCGGTGAAGATCCACTGTTCCATCCTCGCGGAAGATGCGATCAAGGCGGCGGTGGCGGACTACAAGGCCAAGCACGGCGAGAACGTCGAGACGGCGGCCTGCAACGCGAACAAGTAGGAGTCGAAGATGAGCATTTCATTGACTGAGAACGCAGCGAAACACGTGCAGAATTTCCTGGTCAAGCGCGGCAAAGGTTTGGGCCTGCGCATCGGCGTGCGTACCAGCGGCTGCTCCGGCATGGCTTACAAACTGGAATTCGCCGATGCGGCGGAAGGCGATGACCTGCAATTCGTCAGCAATGGTGTGACCGTGCTGGTCGATCCGCAAAGCCTGCCGTACATCGACGGCATGGAACTGGATTACACGCGCGAAGGGCTGAACGAAGGCTTCAAGTTCAACAACCCGAACGTGAAGGATTCTTGTGGCTGTGGAGAAAGCTTTACAGTGTGATGAGCGATCCGGCTATCGATCTCAAGCAAGACTTCTTCACTCTGTTCGATCTTCCCCGCAGATTCAAACTCGATGATGTTGCGCTGGATCAGCGCTATCGCGATCTGCAATCCCAAGTCCATCCGGACAAATCCGCTCACCTCTCGGACGCCGAGCAGCGTCTGGCCATGCAAAGTTCAACTCGCGTCAACGAGGGCTATCAGATCCTGCGCAATCCGCTCAGACGCGGACGTTATCTGCTGTCGCTGTACGGCGTCGACACGCAGGAAGAGAACAATACGGCGATGCCGATGGACTTTCTGATGCAGCAGATGGAGATGCGCGAAGCCTTGCAGGAAGCCGTTGACACCCAGGATCTCGATACGCTGGATGAACTGTCTGATACCACACGGGACGAGACGCGGTTGCTGCAACAGGAGCTGGCCGAGCAACTCGATTTCAAACAGGCGTTCGTCGAAGCCGCCGGTACTGTGCGAAAATTGCGCTTCCTTGAAAAACTGGCGGAAGAGATCGCTGACGCCTACGACGAGCTGGATCCCTAGAACATGGCATTGCTGCAAATCTCCGAGCCGGGTCTTTCCGCGGCACCGCACCAACATCGCCTCGCAGTCGGCATAGACCTCGGTACCACCAATTCGCTGGTCGCAACGGTACGCAACGGCATCAGCGTCGTGCTCAACGACGACGACGGCAGTGCACTGCTGCCTTCGGTCGTGCGCTATCTGGCTGACGGTTCGCTGCAGGTAGGTTTGGCCGCGCAAGCTGTGCAGAGCGAAGACCCGCAGAACACCATCGTCTCGGTGAAGCGTTTCATGGGACGCGGACTGAAAGACGTGGGCGAGGTGGTCGATCTGCCTTACCGCTTCGTGGATACGCCCGGCATGCTGCAACTGCGCACCGCAGGCGGTGTGAAGAGCCCGGTGGAAGTTTCTGCCGAGATTCTGAAAGTATTGCGCGACCGCGCCGAGCGTTCGCTGGGCGGCGAACTGGTCGGTGCGGTGATCACCGTGCCCGCCTATTTTGACGACGCACAACGCCAGGCCACCAAGGATGCGGCCAAGCTGGCCGGGCTGAATGTGTTGCGCCTGCTCAACGAACCGACCGCAGCCGCCATCGCCTACGGGCTGGATAACGCTTCCGAAGGCGTATATGCCGTGTACGACCTCGGCGGCGGTACGTTCGATATCTCCATCCTGCGTCTGTCCAAGGGGGTGTTCGAAGTGCTGGCGACCAACGGCGATTCCGCACTGGGCGGCGACGATTTCGATCAGCGCATCTACTGCTGGGTGCTGGAACAGGCCGGGCTATCGCAACTGGGCGTCAACGATGTGCGCCTGTTGCTGACCCATGCGCGCACTGCCAAGGAACAACTGACCGAACACATGCAGGCGCAGATCACCGCAGTGCTGAGCGGTGGTGAGTTGGTGGACGTGACGCTGACGCGCGAAGCCTTCTACGACATGACCAGGAACCTGCTGGCACGCACCATACAGCCGACACGCAAGGCATTGCGCGATGCAGGCCTGGGTGCGGACGAAGTGAGGGGCGTGGTGATGGTGGGCGGTTCCACGCGCATGCCGCAGGTGCAGCGTGCCGTGGCCGATTTCTTCAAACAGACGCCGCTGACCAATCTGGATCCGGACAAGGTGGTGGCGCTGGGCGCGGCGATACAGGCCAATGTGCTGGCCGGCAATCGCAGTGCCGACGACTGGCTGTTGCTGGACGTGATCCCGCTGTCGCTCGGCATCGAGACCATGGGCGGCCTGACCGAGAAGATCATCCCGCGCAACAGCACCATCCCGACGGCACGCGCGCAGGAATTCACAACTTACAAGGACGGCCAGACCGCGATGAGCATCCACGTGATGCAGGGCGAGCGTGAACTGGTGAGCGACTGCCGTTCGCTGGCACAGTTCGCCTTGCGCGGCATCCCGCCCATGGTGGCCGGTGCGGCGCGTATCCGCGTCACCTTCCAGGTGGATGCCGACGGTCTGCTGAGCGTGTCCGCACGCGAGATGACCACCGGCCATGAATCCAGCATCGCCGTCAAACCTTCTTACGGCCTGAGCGACGAAGAGATCACGCAGATGCTCAAGGATTCGGCACAGCATGCACGCGACGACATGCAGGCCCGCGCCCTGCGCGAGCAGCAGGTAGAAGCGCGCCAACTGCTGGAAGCGGTCGACGCAGCCCTGCAAGAGGATGGTGACTTGCTCGATGCCGATGGCAGGGCCGCCATCCGCGCCAGCATGGAAGGCGTGCGTTTCCTGCTGGAAGGCGCAGACCAGAGCGCGATCAAGCGCGCAGTGGAAGCCTTGAATCAGGCGACGCTGCCATTCGCACAGGCACGCATGGACAAGAGCGTGTCCAGCGCATTGAAGGGGCACAAGATGTCCGACCTGGAAAGTTGATATGACACAGATCATCGTATTGCCACATGAGGAACTCTGCCCAAAGGGCGCCTTGTTCGACGCCGCACCCGGCACGTCTATCTGCGATGCCATGCTGGAGAACGGCATCGAGATCGATCATGCCTGCGAGAAATCCTGCGCCTGTACCACCTGTCACGTCATCGTGCGCGAAGGCTTCAACAGTCTGGAAGAAGCCACGGAACTGGAAGAGGATATGCTGGACAAAGCCTGGGGGCTGGAAGGCAATTCAAGGCTGAGCTGCCAGGCCATCGTGGCGGATGAACCGCTGGTGGTAGAAATACCGAAATACTCCATCAACATGGCGAAGGAAGGACATTCGAAATGAAATGGATAGACGTACGCGACATCGCGATCGCGCTGACCGAGAAGCATCCCGATGTCGATCCGCTCAAGGTGAACTTCGTCGACCTGCATAACTATGTGGTCGAACTGGACGGCTTCGACGACGACCACAGCCGTGGCGGCGAGAAAGTGCTGGAAGCCATACAAGCCACCTGGATAGAAGAGGCAGAATGAACAAGTTGCTCGAGATCCTGAACAAGACATCCAATCGCTGGCTCTATCTGGCCGGCGCACTGGTCGTCGCCGCATTGTTCAGCGCGGCGATGTATCTGCAATACGTGCTGCGCGAAGAACCTTGCCCGCTGTGCATGCTGCAACGCGTCATTTTTATCGTCATCGGCGTGCTGTTCTTCGTGGCGGCCTTGCATCACCCGCTGCATATCGGCGCGCGCATCTACTCGGTCCTGATCGCCTTGTTCGCACTGACCGGCGTCGCCACCGCCTCGCGCCACATCTGGCTGCAACACCTGCCGAAGGATCAGGTGCCCGCCTGCGGCCCCGGCCTCGACTACATGCTGCAGAACTTCCCCATGGCCGAAGTGTGGCAGGAACTTATGCACGGCTCCGGCGAATGCGCGCAGAAGGGCTGGACCTTCCTTACGCTCGGCATCCCCGAGTGGTCGTTGCTATGGTACGTGTTGCTCGGCGCGTTCGCTATCTTCATCGGCTGGAAGAAGCGTTAACCGGGTGTTGAAGCGAGCTGGCGCCGTCTGAAAGCGACGAGCAGCATCAGGAGTACGCACGCTGCTGCAATGGCAGCGGGGAACAAGACGGTCGCCACGGAATAATTCTCCAGCGCGATGACAACGATGCTGTTGCGCACAGCGAACAATCCGAAGAATCCCAGCGACTCCGAATGCGGCGCGACGTATACCTTTCTGAGCGTCGGCCCAAACCCCAGCAGATCGACAACCGTCAGCACCACCACCGTCCATGTCGGGTCTGAGGTCGCATATCACAATGGCAGGGACAACATGGCGGCAACAAAGAACAACCAGTCAGTGCGCGTAATGGCGACGTCGGCGCGTTTCACATAGGCCAATATGGCGATCAGGATGGTGATCGCGCCAGAGACGCCGATAGGCCAGGCGCCTATCCCCCCTCCCGCTTGCAGTTGTGCCAGAAAGACGACGAATGTCGTGCTTCCCCATATCACCCAGGAGAACACGTGAGGCTTTGTGCTCCCTTGAAGGATGCCGCGCAGGTAAGGGTAGAACGCCACCAGCGTGAGCATGATGGCGAGGGCGCCGAGAAATTCTTTCAGGACATCCACTGTAATACCTGTTTAGCTGCGGATGCTTGAATCCCGGTCAAGCACCCAGCAGCGAGGATTATTGCTATAGCCGATGTGGCCGTAATACTCGTTAGCAGCAGGCGCTGCAATGAGTATGAGCTTGCATCGAGGCCCAAGCTGCTGTTGCGTAAGCATCTGCAATTGCTTGCCAATTCCGGCTTTCTGATACGTGCTGCAAACTGCCAGGTCAGAGAGGTAACAGGCATAGTGGAAGTCGGTCACTGATCGCGCCACACCGATAAGTTGCGTGCCCGCCCATGCGCTCACGATCAGATTGCTGTTCGCCAGCATGCCGTCGATGCACGCCAGATCATCGACGGGTCTGCGTTCCCCAAGCGTGGAACGCTTAAGCACATCGACAAACTGCGCTGTGCTTATGGGGGTGTTGATCTTGTATTCAATTTGCATGGTCGTCTGCATGGTTAACGTTCTCATTCACCCGTTGCGCCGCTTTCGGCGCAGGTCCGGTGGAATGATGGGATAGTCCTCATCACAGGGGGATCCCATCGGTCTTGGGATTGTAGATTGTTAGAAATTTCCGATCGCTTATTACTCGGCCACTCATCCAACTATCCACAGAGTTGCATACAAGGTGGCAAAATTTATCTACTTGGACAATCAGCATTGTTCCGCGGGTGCGGGTGTTAAACGACCAATGCTCTAATGGTTGAACAAAGTAGAACTTCTCTAAAACCGCCTGGGCTCGTTGAGATGAGATGTCCTCGGAGCCGTTATGTAGAAATGAACACCTCAATGCATAGCAATCCGCTCCGCTCAGGAGTAAATCGCCAACCCCCTCAGAAAAAACCTCTTGGAATTTTGGAGCGATGTATTGATCGTACCAATCGACAAATCTTTTTTTTGACGATTGCTCGCCTGGATGCTCGATGCTTCCGCAAATATCTGGCAGTGCAAGGGCTAGCGCTAAAGCGCAATACCAGTTCTTCTCGGTAATGGCTTGTCGGATTGAATTGATGTATGTAGAGATCATTTAGGAGCGTTGTTGTTAAGTGGGTTAACGTAAGCTGGATGGCAGAAACGTCATATATTCTGGGCAGTATTGCCGCATAAGCTGGGAAGGCATCCTGCAATCTCTTGAATCAATAAAGTGCCGACATCGTAGCATGGCATTTTTCCCAACTAAATACGGCATTTGCGCCTCGTCACGCCGTAATCTTCGCCACGACCTTCCTCACGAACGGCGCAACAAATAACACTGTCGGGAAAGCGATCGGCCAGGCGGTGGCGAAGCCTTTGAGCCAGTGTTTGAAGAAGTCGGCGTCGTAGCCTTGGGTGATGAGTACGACGGTGCCGGAGATGATCGTCACCATGATGAGCGAGAGCAGGGCGCCGAAGAGGATATGGCTGTAACGGGCGGGGATCTTCATCTTCGGTATCTCTGAATGGTCGTTGATCTGTATTGAGTCCAATCCAGATACGTGGGGTGCAATCCCTTTTCCGGGTCTTGCGGCTTGCTACTTTTCTTCAAGTTTGCGCTGCTCCGGCAACAGTAACTGCCAGGGTTCCACGCCAAGCGCAAGCGCCATCTTTTCAATATTTCCCAGAGAAACATTCCATATGCAGCGCTCGACTGCCGAAACATAAGTGCGGTCGAGACCGCAGCGAAATGCCAGGTCTTCCTGCGAGATGGACTGCCTTTTCCTCAGGCCGCGAATATTGTCTGCCAATGTTCTGCGCAGTGCATCCGTTGTCGGGGGTAATGCTGATTGTGCGCTACGTTTTGCCATGCCGCGCAGAATCCTTGCTTGTTGAGTATATTTCCACGGAGTTTGCTTCTCATATGTGACTGCGGTAGAGTGCTGCAAAACATCGCGGACGTATTGTTAGATGACTGAACTAGCGGGGAAAAGTGTCATGCTGCGGGACAAAATAAGAACAATTCTGGTGAGGCAATTCGTCCTCTTGTTGGCGATCATCGCCAGCATTGAATGGCTGCTGATGCAGGTCGTGGATATATATCTGGAGTCGCATGGCTTTTCGCGAGACTTGCGCGCACTTGTCAATGCCGGATTGCTTATTCTTTTATGCCTGCCATTCATCGTCTTCTTTCAATTGAGTCCCCTGCGGATGGCCTATCACGATAACTTGACCGGACTGCCGAACAGGAGGTTATTCGATGACCGTTTACGACAGGCGATCAGCTATTCCCGGCGTGAGGGAGAGGGAATGGCGGTGATATTCATCGACCTGGATCGTTTCAAGCCTATCAATGACAGCTATGGGCACAGAACCGGAGATGAAGTGCTGCGGCTGGTCGGAAAACGGATCGCCGCATGCGTGCGGGAGAGCGACACCGTTGCGCGCCTGAGCGGGGACGAGTTTGCAATCATCCTGAAGAACATCGCGCTGGAGAACGATGCCGAGAAGGTGGTTCTGAAGATGGCCGCAGAGATCGGCCGCTCTTTTGAGGTCGCCGGGCGCAAGCTGCATATCGGCATGAGTGCGGGCATCGCCTTTTACCCGGAACATGGCGGGGAAGGCAGCATATTGCTGAATGCGGCAGATGTCGCGATGTACCGGGCAAAGAAGGATGGCGGTCTTTATTGCATTGCCAATGGCAGCGAAAGATTGGGAACCGCACAGGCCTGCTGATTTGAGACCAACCCGGAAATCAATGTGGGCGGTGGCGCGGCGTAACCGCTTCGTGCTACCTGGTTGGACATTGTTCAAGCTGGGGTTGCCGAGTGTTTTCGCCAGTCACCGTTCCGGTGACGGATGGTCAGCGACCGTAGGGTTTTCCCGGGCGAATAAAAGGGCGGCACGCAGGCCGCCCGTTCTGACGGTTCCGTTCCTCAGTCTTCGAAACGTTTCACCATGATGCGGCGCAGCAGGCCGTCCTTCACCACGAACTGGTGATACAGCGCAGCAGCAACGTGGAAGGCGATCAGCAGCAGCATGACGGCGATGAACATCTCGTGGAATTCCTTGGCGGCTACGGTGTGGAAATCCGGGATCAGGTCGGGATCGTTGGTCTTCAACGCATCGATCACGCCGGAGGTGGCGGCGGTGGTGATGCCGGAGATCACCACGGCGATCAGCGACAGGTTCAACAGTTTGTGGGTGGCGTCGGCAACCTTGTTCAGCAGCGGGTTGGCGTTGGCAGGTGCCGGCTCGCCGTCCTTCTTGCGGAAGTAGATACGGAACAGGGTGAGCAGCAGCGCCAGGTCGCCGATCAGGAAATGCACGGGGTACATTGACAGCTTCTGTGTGGTGTCCTTGGTCTCGTCCAGCGCATGGCCGAAGTAGAAAGCGATGCACACCAGTGCGAAGATGATCCAGTGGAACAGTGCGATGCGTTTGCTGTATTGCTTCATGTTCTTATCCTTGAAGTTGGGTGGAAATCCGGCGCGCATTGTAGCGCAGGAGATGCCGGAAAATTGTTACGCCCATGTAAAGATCAGGGGCATTGCAGCCAGTGCGCAAGCCCTTTTCCGGCAACATGTCCGCTGGCGAAACAGGCGCTCAACAGGTAGCCGCCGGTGGGCGCTTCCCAGTCCAGCATCTCGCCGCATACGAACACGCCGGGCAGCTTGTTCAGCATCAGTTTCGTATCCACTTCCTCGAAGCGCACACCGCCCGCCGTGCTGATGACCTCGGCTATGGGGCGCGTTGCGGTCAACTGCAAGGGCAGATGTTTGATGGTCTGCGCCAGCAGTTTGTCGTCCTGCATCTGTTCGGCACTTAACACTTCGCGCAGCAGGTTGGCTTTCGCACCTTTCAGGCCGAGTCGGCTTTGCAGATGGCTGGAAAGCGAACGCGAGCCGCGCGGATGGGCGATCTCCTTTTCGACGCGTGCCAGCGTCCAGTCCGGCATCAGGTCCAGATGCAGCGTGGCATGGCCGCGGGCTTCGATCTCGTCGCGCAGCGCGGCGGACAGCGAGTAGATCAATCCGCCTTCGATGCCGTGCGCGTCGATCAGGCATTCGCCCGGTTTGCGCAAATCGCCGAACGTTGCGACCACGGATTTCAGCGGTTCGCCTGCATAGCGTTCGCGGAAGTGCGCGCTCCAGGCGATCTCGAAACCACAGTTGCTGGGGCGCAGCGGCGCGATTTCTATGCCGCGCTGGGCGAGCAGATCAGTCCATGCACCGTCCGAACCGAGTTGCGGCCAGCTTGCGCCGCCGAGTGCCAGCACAGTGCCATTGCCTTCGATCAGTTTCTCGCCATTGGGTGTGGCAAAGCGCAATGCGCTTTGCGCATCCCACCCCAGCCAGCGATGACGCATATGGAAGCGCACGCCCTGTTCGCGCAGACGATGCAGCCAGGCGCGCAGCAGCGGTGCGGCTTTCATCTCTTTGGGGAAGACGCGGCCGGAGGTGCCGACGAAGGTCTCGACGCCAAGGCCGTGTATCCATTCGCGCAACGCCTGTGGAGAAAAGGCGTGTAGCAGCGGTTCGATCTGCGCGCGGCGTGCGCCGTAGCGCGTGAGGAAATCCGCCAGCGGCTCCGAGTGGGTGATGTTCATGCCACCTTTGCCCGCCATCAGGAACTTGCGCGCCGCGCTGGGCATGGCGTCGTAGACGTCGACTGAGATGCCCTGTGCGCTGAGCATTTCCGCCGCCATCAGTCCGGCCGGGCCTGCGCCGATCACGGCAACGCGTGCAGAAGTATTCAATTGCCGACCCCGCGCCGCGTCGCCATGCAACGCCCCAGCAGCTGCAATTGCTGTTCATTCAGCAAGGTCGTCGCCAGTGGCAGCAACTGGCTGTTCTCGAATGCGATGTGGCGCGCGTAGCTGTCGATGAAATGTGCGGCGACGTCTGCATCCAGCGTGTTGGCATAGTCTTCCGCGATGGCGACCAGCAAAGGGCGCAAAGCCTGCCAGGCGGCATCCATCACCTTGTGCTCGGCCAGCAAACGGTCGACGTATTCGCTGGCGGACGGGTCGCCGCTGGCGAGCAGGGCGGGGAACAGGTCCTGTTCCTCGTCCTGATGATGGAACTGCCCGGCGGTGTCGAAATAGCGCAGGATGGCGCGCGCAGCCTGTGCCGCTTGTTCGTCGTTGCCATTCTGTTGCAAGTGTGAAACCAGGCGCGTCAGGGTGTCGCATTGCGCCGTGATGCGGCCGTGGCAGGCTTGCAGCATCTCCAGCGGATCGTCGAATCCGGGGGCGGCAGAAGTACCGGGAAATTCGTTCATGGCAGTGTCATTCCATGCAAGGGGAGCGGGTCGTGTGTGACGGCTACGGCGGCAATGTAGGCGAACACCAGCAGTGCCGCCAGCCATGCCGTCAATCGCTGCGCGGAAGTGCGGGCGAACTTGAACGCCAGCATGCCGAGTGCGATGTAGAGCAGCAGGGCGACGATCTTGGTAGCCAGCCAAGGGGAGTTGAACGGCGAGTAACCGAGCTGCCATGCCAGTGCAATGGCGCTGAGCAACAGCACGGTATCGACCGAATGCGGTGCGATGCGCACCCAGCGCTGCTGCATGATGTCCGACCCCAGTAACAGCCACAGACCGCGCAGGAAGAACAGCGCGATGCTGGTGATCACGGCGGTCACATGGATGGTCTTGAGCAGGGGCAGGTCGTTCATCGTGCCGCTTTCTCGAAGCGTATTTGCGCATGTTGCTGGGCGCGTGCATACAGGTCGAGCAGGTCGTCGGTACTGATGTCGAGCAGGCTGTCCTCTTCAGCCAGCGCGCGTTCGATGTCCTGCTGCTCGGGCAACACCCGCGCAGCCGGGGCAGGCGCGAGCGGAGCGGCCGGGGCCTGCGGATAGTGGCGGCGCGGCAGGGCGTTGTTGATGAGCAGTGCCAGCAGCAGCGAGAGGAAGGCGTTGCTGGCCACGATGGTCGCTGTCCAGCCTGCGCCCATCTGCTGGAATTGCGTGGCGCCTAGCACCAGTGTCAATGCGGTGGCGGCTCCCGGCGGGTGCAGGCAATCGAGCACATACATGAGGAAGATGGCGCTGCCGACGGCGACGCCGGCTGCCGTCAACGGATCGTGCACGAGGCTGATGGTGATCCAGCCGGCCAGCGCCGAGATGAGGTGGCCGCCGATCAGGTTCCACGGCTGCGCCAGCGGACTGTGCGGCACCGCGTACAGCAGCACGGCGGAGGCAGCCATCGAGCCCAGCAACATCAGCGGGAATTGCGGCTGTGGCAATAAGTGCAGCGCCCAGGCCAGCAGGAATATGCCCAAGCCGCCGGCAAGACCGCTGCGCAGGCGCTCGGCGAATGGAGCGGGTGAGCGGTGGGGCGCGAAACTGCGCAGGAAACTGGCCGCTTTCATGCTTTGACCTTGAGCGGGCGTGCCGGCAGCAAGTCGCTCAATGCGCTCTCGTTCAGCGCGGCGAGAAAGGTCTTCTGCGCCTTGGCGAAGGTCTTCTTCAACTTGCAGTTGGGGAGCAGCGGACAGTCGCTTTCATCCGCTTCCGGGCGCATGCAGTACACCAGCGCCATAGTCGGTTCCATGGTTTGCACCACGTCGCCGATGCGAATTTTGGCAGCATCGCGCGCGAGGCGGATGCCGCCGTTGCGGCCGCGCTCGCTGATCACCAGCTCCTGCGCGACCAGCGTCATCACTACTTTCATCAGGTGGGTCTTGGCGATGCCGAACGCGGTGGAGACTTCGGTGATGGTGGCGGGGCCGTCTTTCTGTCCGAGATAGATCAGGGTGCGCAGGGCGATGTCGGTCGACAGGTTCAGTTGCATGTTGGGTCCTTCGCTTTATATCGGGTGGATTATAGGGGACTACACCTTTCACCTGACGGCATGATAATACATTCACCTACCTTGCATGTTATCCAATGTGCAGATACAGTGGCCGCCCGAATTCCAATGACCACAAGGCAAAGGAGGGCGTAATGATAGAACCGGCCAGTCTCGAGAATTTCTTCACCATCTTCTTCAGTGCGGCAATGGTGATCCTGCTGGGCGCACTGTATGCGCTGCTGTTTGCCTATTCCCGCGTCAGGCAAGCGCCGGGGCTGATGCCGCTAGCCTACCTGTGCTACGCCGGCCTGTTCGCCGCCACCCTGATCCTGGCGCAGGCCGCCAATCTGCTGTCGGATCTGTTATGGGCCACGGTGGTGGTGCTGATGCTGTTCGGTTACCTGCTGGCGCCGCATGCGATCTGGCATCTGTGTGTAGGCACGCATGCTGCGGCAGACAAAAGCGGAATCGTACTGGGCGAGAACATATGACGCACGAAAAGGAGATGGCAATGGAAACGAACCAATGGTGGGCGTCGGAATCATTCTGGCGCAAGACGGCGATCTGGGTGACGGGTGCCTCGTTCGTGCTGCTGATGCTGCTGACGATGGACACGCTGTCGCAGATCGACGCGGGCACGACGCGGGTGCCTGCGTATTCGGTGATCAACCATCGCATCGAGTACAAGTTCGACGACAAGCGTTATGTGCAGGTGCCGGTGATCGGTGCGCTGGAGCCGCTGTTCGGCAAGGAACTGAGCGAACAGGAGGCCGAGGCGCTGGTCAAGCTGGGCAAGCTGACCACGCAGGCGAAGAACTGCATGAACTGTCACACCCTGCTCGGCAACGGTGCCTATTATGCGCCGGATCTGACCAAGGCTTGGTTGGACCAGTACTGGGGCACCAAGGAGGTGCGCGAAGTGCAGATGTTGG
>JAQUAD010000079.1 GCA_028687425.1 Sideroxydans sp. | reverse complement strand
GTACGCCGCCTGCAGGTTTGACGCCGTTGAGGGCTTCCGTGCTTTGCATGCTGCGTACGGCAGCTGCATTCGGCGGCTGGTTCGGCTTGAACAGTTCCGATGTCTGCTCGGTGGTCGTAAAGTCGAGGCTGGCAGTGACTTGTGCACGCACATTCTGCACGCCGGTGATGGGGCTCAGAATGTCCTCGATACGCTTCACGTAGTCCAGTTCGATCTGGCGCACGTACTTGAGTTGCGAAGCATCCAGTATCTGGCGGTTACCATCGCGCGCTGCGGAGAGCAGGGTGCCGCTCTGGTCGACCACGGTCACGTTCTGGGACGGCATGTTGGGCACGCTGCTGGAGATCAGATGCACGATGGCATTGACCTGGCCTTCGTCCAGGGTGCGGCCGGCATACATCGACAGCACTACCGAGGCGGTCGGCTTCTGTTTATCCTTGGTAAATACGCTGGGCTTGGGGATCGCCAGGTGGATGCGGGCGTTCGCGACAGAGGCCATGGATTGCACCGAACGCGCCAATTCGCCTTCCAGAGCGCGCTGGAAGTTGACCTGCTCCAGAAACTGGCTGGTGCCGAACTTCTGGTTCTCCATCAGCTCGAAGCCGGCTGTTCCGCCCTTGGGCAGGCCTTGGGCCGCCATCTTCAGGCGTACTTCATGCACGCGGTCGGACGGCACCATCAGCGCGCCGCCGCCTTCCGCGAATTTGTAGGGGATATTCTGCTGTTGCAGGGATTCGATGACTGCACCACCGTCGCGTTCGGACAGGTTGGCGTACAACACGCGGTAGTCCGACGATTGTCCCCACATCCAGAGTCCTGCCAGCAGCGCGACCGTTGCCGCGACGGCCACCATCAGTCCCAGCTTCTGCTGGCTGGGGATGCCCAGCAGCAGTTGTGCCATGGATGGATCGTTGATGTTCGCATTAGCCATACTGTTCACCTTGTTCATGCTCTACTTGCCGGATCAGACAGGAAACTGCACACCTGTCCGTACCTACACTCGTTTTACGATGCGGATTATCTGCCTGTCGAGCAAGTCCGGTCTTTGGAAAAGCGGGGAAATTATGGCGCTATTCAGCTTTAGGTACGGATTATCACCCTGATACTGTGTCGCCATCGGTCAATGCGCGCAAGGCGCGGCAAAGAAGGAGGTGTGCCATGGGTATGGAAGTAGGCAATGTAGACAATCTGCTGTCCCAGATGCGGGCTGCGGTCGCAGCGGCTCAGGGTAACGCATTATCCGCTCCGCAATCCGCGAATGCTGCCGGGGGCGTCAATTTCGCCAATGTGCTGAAATCCTCGCTCGATGGCGTGAACCAGATGCAGCGCGAATCCGAGTCCCTGCAGAAGGCCTTTGTGCTCGGCGACGACAAAGTCAGCCTATCGGATACCATGATTGCCATGCAGAAAGCCGAGATCTCATTCCAGACAGCCGTTCAGGTGCGCAACAAATTCGTAGCCGCCTATAACGACATCATGAACATGCAGGTGTAAGGCCTAATGTCGGGTGCGGGCTTCCGCTCCCGCACGCAACACCGCAGCTCAAATTTCTTCCAGTTTCTGCTGCGCAAGCAGCCGTTGCGCCTGCGCGACATAACGTTGCAACATCATGACCGCCTCGCGGTCCGGGTTGACGAACACGCAGCCGGCCCTGCGTTTGACCTCGCCGTTGCGTGCTGTGACCTCAAAGACGTTCTTGACCTCGATGCCGGTATGGATGGTGCCTATATCCGGCAGTTCGATCTCGCAATCCTGATAGGTTGAACCCGGCGTCAATTCCACACCGTCTTCTGCACAAACCAGCGCTACTCCGCCGATGCTGATGTCCATTACGGTCACTTTGTGATGGATATGCTTCTTTGCCGCGTAGGGGCGGATATGGCAGGTCAGCGCATCCGGTTCGACATTGAGCAGCCGGTAATAGTCACGCCGCTGCAAGCGCAACAGCTTCCTTGGCAGCGGCAGGAAGAATGCGGCGGAATTCTGGTACAAGCCTTGCGTGGTCTCGGTGGAGACCCATTGCACTTTGGCCATGTTGTGCGTGCTGACAAAGACGATGCGGTTGCTGCGCTCGATATGGCGGTTGTCGACCGGGTTGGGGGATGCGTCGACCCAGATGCCGCTCTCGTCGGCTGCCAGCAACAGGGTCAATACCATGCTGCTGTCGTCGTTGTAATAGAGGGCCACGCGATTTTGCTGCTGCACGATGTCGCGCAGGACAGATACGATCTCCTTCGGATTGCGCAGAATGAAATCGTTCTCGTCGTCCTGGGCGAATACTTCGATCTTGAGCGGAATCTCTTTGCTGCGCATGGTGCGGCCCATTGTGAGTGAATACCCGCGCGATTCTAGCGGCTAGGAGGGCCTTCCGGTGGGGGGAATAGCAGGGATTTCTCCCCGTTCCAGTCGATATAGCCAGGCCAGCAGTTCGGCCACGGCCAGGTACAGCGCAGGCGGGATATGCTGGTCCAGTTCGACTTGCATCAGCATCGCCACCAGTTCATCCGATTCATGCACGAACACGCCATGCTCTTTGGCGCGTTCGATGATGGCCTGCGCAATCAGCCCACGCCCGCTGGCGACCACCTTGGGAGCGGCGTCGCCACTGCGATAGGCGAGGGCGACGGCCAACTGGCGGCTGGGACGGCTAGACATATTCATTGTGACGCCTCGCCAGTCCGTTCGATGCGGGTCTGCTGCACGGGTACGCCATGGGCGGACAGCGATGCAAGCAACTGCGCACTGGCGTTTTCCATGGTGCGTGCTGTCTGGTCGTCGGCGACTTCGAACTTCAGGCTGACCGCATTGCCGTTCATGCTCAGGCGGGCAGTCACGCCGCCCAACTTTGGCAAGTCGAGATGCAGTTCCGTTACCCATTGTTTTTGATCTTTAGCGTCATTGCCGGATCGCGCATTCTCTTCGCGCACCTCCCAGCGCATATCCTGGCCTTGCCAGGCCTGCCCCATCCATACCACCTGTTTGTTTTCCAGTGCCTGTAGCTGCTGTTGCACGATCGGCTGCAAGTGCTCGGGTATGTTCGGCATGCGCGTATGCGTTTCCACGCCCGCGGCCGGTGGGGCGCCGACCGGTGTCGCTGCAGGGGTTGCCGCGGGTTGTGCGGCGGGGGCGCGTGCCTGGTTCTGCGGTTCCTGCATCAATTGCGGGGTGCTGCGTGTGCCCGCGATCCACTGCGCCTGATGCGATTCGTAGAACAGGCCGCTGTGGCTCAGGCTCTGGTGTAACCGTCCGGCGAGCTGCGCGGTGTCAGGCGCGCTGCGTTCGCCTATCCATAGCGGCTCACGCCGTGTTGCCGGAACATAATCCTGCCGTACCGGCTGTTGCGACAACGAGGAAAGCAGGCGCGCGGTCGAGCCCAACTGTTCGGAAGTCGAAAGGGGATTGTTGGAAGCGGCAAAGGAAAACGTGAGCTTGGGCTGCAGGGATACGACCTGCAATGTGACTTGGTCCCCGCTGCGCACAAAAGCGGGCAGCTGCATCTGGATGGTCTGGTTGGCGACTTTCACCTGGAATACGTCAGCGGCCACTTTGGCTTGAACCGTGGCAGCGACCTGTTGTCCGACTTCCAGTTTGAGGGCGTTCTGTTGCGCCTGTTTGTCAGGCGTTGCCGTGATCAGCGGCTTGTCAGTGGTCGCGATCCGGGCGAGGGTGGAGGCAAGTAAGTCTGCGGGCAGCATGGCTCATTGCCGAGCGTGGTCAGCCTTGCGACAGATAGGCTTGATGCAGACGCTGTTCGCTGCGGGCGCTTTTCATGATCCGTTCCAGCTGGCGCATCCAGGGTTCGGTGCTGGCGCGGATCGCCTTGTCGTCGGCCAGCATCTTCTTGATCAACGCCACTTTCTGCAAACGAGATGCCTCATCCGGCGGCGTGGTGTCATGCGGTTTGATTTCGGCGACTTGTTGCGCGCAGCGTTTTTCGAGCGCGACCAGCTTTTCCCAGTCGCCGGCATCGGCTGCTTCGCGCATCTGGCCGGTAAGCGTGGAAAGTTGCTGATATTCTTCAACAATGGTATGCATGATCATGCCCTGCCGTAAACCAGTGCTTCCTGTTTCTTTGCGGGCTGAGCTGCCTGCGTCGGTTGCGTATTGATGGCTTGCGGGCGGATGGTGTCCCATGCGTCCTTCAATTCGTTCAGCAAACCGGAGATCTCGTCGAGCACGGCCAGATCGTTATGCGCGTTGGCATGCACCAGACGTGCACACATATAGCCGTACAGGGCATCCAGGCTCTGCGCCAGTTCGCCGCCGACGTTCTTGTCCAGACTGTCCTGCAGGCCCTCGCCGATAATGAGTATGGCTTTGGAGATCGCTGCGCCTTTCGCGGGAATATCCTTGCGCAGCATGCCATTCTTGGCATTGGCGATGGCCAGCAACGCGCCCTGGAACAGCATGGAGATAAGTTTGTGCGGGTCGGCGGTGAGCGCACCGGATTCCAGACCGACTTTTGCATAAGCTTGGGTGGCGGCGGATGGGTACATTAGTTTCCTCCCGAGGCAAATTGCTGCGCCAGATAGGTGCTTGTGCTATTCATGCTCATAAGCATCGTGTTGAGATCCGTATAAGTTTTAGTGTACTGCTTTTGCAAGGCAGTCATCTTAACTTCCAGCGTGCGAATCTGCTCATTATAACTACTGATGGTGGTGTTCAGGTTTTCCGTATGCCGGTCGATCAGGCCTGTGGGCTGGACAATCCCGGTCGCCCAGGCTTCCAGGCGTGTGGCAAAACCGCCGGCCGAGGAGAATAAATTGGTGACGTCGCTGAAATTCGCGGCCATCGCGTTACTCAGCTTGGTCGAGTCGAGCTTCAGCGTGCCATCTGCCTGGAAGCCGATGCCGACTTCCGACAGGGTGGACAGCGTGCCGCCCGTCGCGGGGGTATTCAGAATCCCTCGCAATTGGTCCTGCATCATGCGCAACGTGCCATCCCCGGCCAATGCACCTGCAGAAGCGCCATAGGCGGTCAACGATTTGAGCTTGCTGGCTAGTGCGTTGTAAGTGTCAACGAAACCCGAAGCGGCTTTGCTGACGGCGGCAGTGTCGCGCGCAACCGTTACATCGACTGTGCCGATCTTGCTCAGATTAAGGGTAACCCCTTGTATGACATCGGTCACGGCATTGGAGGATTTGGTGATCTGGATGCCGTTCAGCTGAAATGCCGCATCCTTTGCAGCCAGTGTCTGTGCCATTGGTATGGCGGGAGTCGGCGCGTTGCTTGTCGGGTTGTATGCCAGCAAATCGTTGATGGCGGCATCGCCGCCAGCCTGGACGGTGATGCTGTTGATCGCATTGCTGGTGCCGGAAGCGTCTGCAGAAAGCGCCAGGCGATATGGCGTGCCGCTACCATCATTGATGATGGTGGCTGTCACGCCCAGATTGGCGGCATTGATCGCAGTCCGTATGTCTTGCAGCGAGGCATTGGCGGGAATGGGAACATCCGCGGTAGTGGCACCAACGCTGAAGGTGACGGTGGATGCGCTTGTGGAAATCGGTGCCGTGTCGCTGGCCTGGCCGGCGGCGGCCAGCTTATGGGCCTGCGCCAGCGTAGTGATGTTGAGCGAATAGGTGCCTGCAGTAGCGCTGCTGTCTGCAGTTGCAGAGACAATGCTCGTATCCGTAGGGGTGGCGCTGTAACCCTGCAAACTGGTATTCAGGGTTTGCAAGGCAACTTGAAAGTCGGACGCCAAGCCCTTGACCGCACCAAAAGTGGAAATCTTGGTCTGGCTGGTGCTGATCTTGGCATTCAGCGTATCGATAGGGCGACGCTCAGTCGACATCAATTGCTCAACGAGCGCAGGAACATCCAGTCCTACGCTCGTTGATGATACAGAATTGGTTGCCATGATCTGCCTCCTGCGCTTAAGCCTCTTGTTTGAACAGAGTGCCCTGGTGCTTTAAGAATTGGTCAATGCCTTGAGCAATTGCCAGCACCTCTTTGGTGGGATATTGACGCACCAGTTCACCTGTTTGCGAATCGATCATTTTGACGACGGGCGACTTGGTGCTGGGGTCGATACTCAATTGCAAGCTCTTGTCAGCCTGTTTCAGCGCCTGGTTGATGCTGTCCACTGCGACCTTTACTTGCTGTTCGGATGGTTGTTGTGCGGACCCTTGCGCTGCTGCCGGAACGTCAGCGACTCTGGGCGCACCATCGCTGGCGAGCCTGAAAGATTGTGGGGCCGGAACTGCACCGCTTACATTTTGGATGAGCATTTTGCCTCTCCTTTACCTTTAGCTCCCAGCCGGATCACCGGCTGGGCTCACTCTATGATACTTGTTTAACGCAACAGGGTCAGCACAGTGTTGGGGGTCTGGTTGGCCTGTGCCAGCACTGCGGTACCTGCTTGTTGCAGAATGTTGTTACGCGCCATGGCCGTTGTTTCAGCGGCGTAGTCGGTATCCATGATACGGCTGTAAGCGGCCGACAAGTTCACGGCGTCGATCTGCAGTGCGGCGACTTCGGAAGCGTTGGAAGCCATTGCTGCACCCAGTGTCTCGCGTGCAG
>JAQUAD010000037.1 GCA_028687425.1 Sideroxydans sp. | reverse complement strand
GTTTGAATTCCGGGCTGAAGCGCTGTCGTTGCCTCTCCGGATTTACCTTGCTTGTTCCTTTGCTTGCCATCGAACACCCCCTTCATTATTGTCTCCTATTGAAGTGTCCGTGAAAGGCGGGTTAGCTGAGACCACGTTTTTCCGCCAGCACCGCAGTGTTTGCGCCGGACGCTTCGGACGCGTTTCCCAGCACACTCAACAGCACCACTCCACAGCCGATCATTGCTCGCATATTGCCCCCTTGCATATCGAATCAGGGCATCACCCTAATCAGCCCCCCTCGATACGTCAAACGGAAAAACGGCCTATATATTTTTAGGCTGCTCAACACAAGTCGAGTTGATTTTCATCGTCAATGGGTGTGTGTGGCGGCCTGCCCGATTGTCCTCTGCTCGCCCGCCTTCCCAATGCGATTTCGATCTCTTTCTAGAAGCGTTCGCAGCCCAGTGCGTAATTGCAAAATCAAAAGGGTCTGCTTCGCATTAAGTTTACGACTGTCCGTTATGTGCACCGCAACGGAAGAAGCTTACTTGAAGAGCAAGCTTCCGCTTCGGCCGACAAGCTGCCGCCCCACTACCCCGCCTTCGCCCGCGCAACCATATCCCTCACGGCCGCAGTCATGTTCTCCGGAACCAATCTTGTTTCCGGATGCGCCTTCTGGAAAACGCGAAAGACTTCGTCCGAGAAGGCCTGCCCGATTTCTTCGACGCCGGTGAAATCCAGGATCACCGTCCTGAACTTTTCGAACCTGAAGATCAACCGCTTTGCCTGCGATCTGGATACAAGTTTCTCGCCTTCGTACTGGCCTAGCTTCACCGGTACGATGGTCTTGGCGAATGTGTATTCCTCGGGCGCGGCGAATTTATCGAACACTTCTTTTGTCGTGCGTTGACTGTCGTTTTGCAAGCGCATCACCACCAGCGTCCCCGGTGCATTCATGGGGCGTTCGATCAGCAAGTCATCGCGGCCATCGTCATGCATGAAGTGCAGACTGCCGGAGCGGATGTCGAACAGGTCGAATACTTTGCTGGAGAAGAAGATCCCTTCGCCTGAGTGCCTTTCAGGATCGGTGGTGAACTTGCCCTTTGCCAACTCGAGGATGGCTTCGCGCGGGTCGTATAGCTGGAGCGCTTTCTGGATCTTGTTGAAGATGCCTTCGCCGTCGTCTGACACCCAGACCTGGGTATAAAGCGCATTGCGCGCGCACCACACCTTGATCTTGTCGGAGCCGGAGTGGTCGATGGCGTTGTTCACCATTTCCGTGAAGCCGTAGCGCCAGATGTCGCGGACATTCTCTGGCAAGTCGAACACCACGGGTGCCAGCAGCGACTGCCATACACGATCTTCGGACAAGCCAGCGCGCTCGTATTCCTGGCTGATCCGGCCAGTTTCGACTAGCGTGTATTCCACGCCGCGACCTACGCCGCTCTTTGCGATCAAACCTTTTGCCACGGCGGCACGCAGTTTGGCGCTGGCCGCCTGCCGGGAAAAATTCAGTACTTCAGCCAGTCTGACCGCAACATTCTTCCCGTCCTCAGCAACCAGCTTCAGCAATATGCGCATAGGCTCATCGATCATGGCATTTCAATAAACGTAAAGATAGACAGCGAAAATTGTAAAGTTAATTCAAATTAATTGTAAAGTTCGATTTTGCTAAACGTAAAGTGCTCCCAGCCTTGGCAAGCTATGCCGCTTGACGCCAGAACGAACGTTCTTTACAGTGCGAAGAACGTTCGTTCTGTAAGAGATAGCCATGAATCGCCTGACCCCAAACACCTCCTTGCGCGGCGCGCACATGCACCATCCGGCATTGCTGTCGCTGACCCGCCCCAACCGCACCATGTTCGAAAAGCAACGCGCTTTGTTGCGCAAGGCCGTGCCGGCCGGTTTCCCTTCGCCTGCCGATGACTATGTGGAACGCCGCCTGAGCCTGGACGAACATCTGATCCAGCACAAGGAATCGACCTTCTTCATGCGCGTGGCCGGACACTCCATGCGCGGGCTGGGCATCTACGACGGCGACCTGTTGATCGTCGACCGCGCCCTGCCCGCCACCGATGGCTGCGTGGTGGTGGCGGTGCTGGATGGGGAATTCACGCTCAAACAGTTGTGCTACACCGCCCGGGGCAAGGTGCTGCGCGCTGCCCATCCCGACTATCCGGACATCGTGATCGGCGATGAGCAGGATTTCTCCATCTGGGGCGTGGTGCAGTGGAACGTGCATAAGGTTTAACAATCCATACGCCGCCTCGATCAACGAGCGGCAGCTAACGTGTAGGATGGGTGGAGCGCAGTGATACCCATCTCTCATGTCGAAAAATGATGGGTATCGCTATCGCTCCACCCATCCTACGATTTTGGTTCCGACTACAAAGTAGGCAGACATGGAAGTTATTACATACAGTCACACTCGCCAGCATCTGGCAGAGGTCATGGACAAGGTGACGGATGATTGTGCGCCGGTTCTGATTACGTGCCAGACCGGTAGCCCGGTCGTGATGATGTCGCTTCAAGCCTTCAATGCCTTGGAAGAAACCGCATACCCGTTGCACAGCCCAAAGAATGCCAGACGCTTGATGGAATCCATCGAACAATTAAGCGTTCAGGGCAACATTGCCCAGGAGGCTCAACACCGACATTCCCCATGATTCAGCAGCAACCATGACCAAAGCCATCGCCCTCATCGACTGCAACAATTTCTTCGTCTCCTGCGAACGCTTGTTCCAACCCAAGCTGGAAGGCAAACCGGTGGTAGTGCTGTCCAACAACGACGGTTGCGTGGTGTCGCGTTCGCAGGAGGCGAAGGCCATCGGCGTGAAGATGGCGGCGCCCTGGTACCAGATGAAGGGGCTCGCCAAACAGCATGGCATCGTCGCCTTCTCTTCCAACTACGCCTTGTATGCCGACATCTCCAACCGCGTGATGTCATTGCTGTCGCAGTTCAGTCCGGAACAGGAGGTGTATTCCATCGACGAGTCCTTCCTCGAGTTAAGCGGCATGCCCGGCGACCATGCCGAATATGCACAGCTCATCCGCCACACCATCCGCCAGTGCGTGGGCATCCCGGTGTGCGTAGGCATCGCGCCGAGCAAGACGCTGGCCAAGCTTGCCAACCATATTGCCAAGACGCAGCCGCGCTATAACGGCGTGTGCGATCTGAACAGCATGGATGTGCATGAACTGGATGCGCTGCTCGCCGATATCGCGGTCGGTGAGGTATGGGGCGTGGGTCGACGCACTGCGCCCAGGCTGCAGGAGATCGGCATCCGCAGCGTGCTCGACCTGAAACGCGCCCCCGCCAAGCAATTGCGCGACCGCTTCAGCGTGGTGTTCGAACGCATCGTATCCGAGCTGAACGGTATCGCCTGTCTGGCACTGGACGACATCCCGCGCGATAAACAGCAGATCATCTGCTCGCGCTCCTTCGGCATGCTCACCTCCAGCCTGGACGATCTGGAGCAGGCGGCCATCGCCTACACCACGCGCGCGGTGGAGAAGTTGCGCCAGCAGCGCTCCATCGCCGGTGCGCTGCATATCTACGTGCGCACCAACCCGCACCGCACGCAGGACAGGCAATACCAACAAGGCATCCTCGTGCCGCTGGATGACACCAGCGACGACACGCGCGATTTCTGCAAGGCCGCGCTGCACGGCCTGCGCCAGATCTACCGCCCCGGCCATGCCTACCAGAAGGTGGGCGTCATGCTGGCCGAGATCATCCCCGCCAGCGAACGCCCGCGCACTTTGTTCGACGACGATGCGGCACGCGAGCGATCGAAATCGCTGATGACTACCCTCGACCGCATCAACCGCAGGATGGGCAGCGGTACTTTGAAACTATTGGGAGAAGGGACCAACCAGCGCTGGGCGATGCGCAGGGAAAACAGCTCGCGGCGCTACACAACGGAGTGGGACGGATTGCAGGTGTGTCGCGCTTGATGCACGGGACGATCTCCCCGGCGCTATGGCTAAACCACCGCGCGTCCGGTACATTGAGCCTTCCTCAACCCACTCCCGGGAGCAGGCCATGGCACTTAACGATGTTGCACGTGGTGAACGGCAGTCGGTCATCGCCTGAACTGCGAGCGGCAAAATGCACAGGCAAGCACTGCTGCTGATCCGACTGGAGGAGATCGCACAATCCGTCGCGCGATCCGGACACGGGCTGGCCGTGATCGCGCTGGGCTCCGGCGGCAACCAGACTGCGCGTCTCGATACCTACTCCGATCTGGACTTCTTCGCCATCGTTGAACGCGGCTGCAAACAAGACTTCCTCGACAAACTGGACTGGCTTTCTTCCCTCTGCCCCGTCGCCTACCGTTATCGCAATACGCCCGACGGCCACAAGCTGCTGTTCGAGGATGGTGTGTTCTGCGAATTCGCCGTGTTCGAGATGGACGAACTTTCCCGCATCCCGTTCGCCCCCGGTCGCATCGTCTGGAAACGCGAAGACGTTGCCGAGGTGCAACTGCAGCCCGAGCCGCATTGGTTGATGCCGCCGGAACGTTCCGTCGAATGGTTGCTGGGCGAGGCGCTCACCAATCTTTATGCAGGACTGAGTCGCCATGCACGCGGGGAGAAACTGGCTGCCATGCGGGCCATCCAGGTGTGCGCGGTGGATCGCGTGCTGGAACTCGCTGCGCTGCAGGAAACGGAGACTGGTGCCGACCGCGACATGTTCGCTTTCGAGCGGCGTTATGAGCTGCGTTACCCGGCCGGAGCACAGTCGCTGCCGGCTTTCATGCAGGGCTATGAACGCAATGTCGAATCTGCGCAGGCGATCATGTCTTTCCTTGATGCGCATTTCGAGCTGAATCCGGCCATGAAACGCGCGATAGAAAATTTGTGCGTAGCGGCAGCGCACGGAGCATAGGCAAACATGGACGAAAGCTGTCGCATGCTGGCAGCGGGTCAATCCTCTTCGACGTTGTGATCGTGCTTTCTGGGGGGCGGCGTCTGCGGAAGCGGGACCGGTGGCTCCTCTACGGTGACGGCGGGTTGCGGTTTGCTATCGACTGCGGTCTGTTCCTGCACCACGGGCTTCACCTCCACAACGGGAGCAACCGCCTCGGGCTGATGCGCGCAGGCAGAAAACAGCAGCGCCATGAACAGGATCGGGGCACGCTTGTGTGCACACCCGCCGTATGAGCTGCCTTGATGTCGTGCTTTCGCTGTAGCCATGATCGTCATCGTTCTCTCTATCGCTTATTTTTATTTTCCGCCGTAACGGCCGGTGCTTCTGGTCGAACTGCGCCAACCCATCGCATGCTTGGCGACTTGAATGATTCCCGCTTCACGCCTTGCAAGTTTAGTCGCCGATCCGAACCGGCGGCAAACAATATCGCGTTACGCCGGGCGCGCCGTATCAATACTCCTATCACGATACACCCCGTTCATTTCGCGCTTGGCCATGTTGCTGCAGATAGCTTTCAACTGCTGTGACAGCCTGCGCCAGGCTGTATGTCAGCCGCTCGAGCAGCGCCGGATATTCCTGAGTTTTCTCGGCAGAGAGCGCCTTTTCCAGTTTAGCGGCGGTTTCCGCCAGTGCGAGCGCACCGACCGATGCCGAAACCCCCTTCAGCGTATGCGCCAGACGTTCAGCGGTAGCCCGGTCATCGGCAGCGAGCGCATCCTGGATGGACTGCACCGCCTGCCCCTGACTGGGGATGAATTTTGCCAGCATGGCCAGATAAGTGGCTTCCCCGCCCATGCGGGCCATTGCATTGTCCGCATCCAGAACGAATGTCGTTTCAGCCGGTAGCGGCGTTTCGTGCGTACCTTGCGCGGGCAGTACGTCGCGCTTCGTCCAGCGGGCGAGTGTCTCGTACAGCGTCTTGTAATGCAGCGGCTTGGAGAGATAGTCGCTCATGCCGGCGGACAGGCAGATCTCGCGGTCGCCGGTCATGGCATTGGCTGTCATGGCGATGATGGGTAGCGCGGCCAATTCCGGGTTCTGCCGGATGCGGCGCGTCGCCTCCAGCCCGTCCATCTTCGGCATCTGCATGTCCATCAATACCGCATCGAAACGCTCGCGCTGCAATGCCTGCAAGGCTTCCGCACCGTCGTCGGCCAGACTGACCTCTACGCCCGCGCGCACCAGCATGGCGTTGGCCAGTTGCTGGTTGAACGGATTGTCCTCCACCAGCAGGACATGCAGACCGGACAGGTCGGGACAGCTCTCCTCGATCGGTGCCGGCAGCGGCAATTTGATCTTGCCGGAAGTGCTGTTCATGATCGCATCCAGCAACTCCGATGGCGTGAAAGGTTTGCTGATCAATGCATCCAGGATGTTCACCGATCTGGACACGTTGACCATCTCGGCGTGCTTGTGGCCGGACAAGTAGATGATCTTCGGCCGCTGCCGCAACGGCAGCTCATGCTTGATGCGCCGTGCCAGTTCCAGCCCGCTCATGCCGGGCATGCTCCAGTCGAGGATCACGCAGTCGAACGGCTGACGCGCCTGGTCGGCGAACTCGAGACGCACCAATCCTTCCTGACTGCTGGAGGCGGCTATTGATTCCATGCCGAACGATTCCAGATAGGTCTGCAACAGGAAGCGTGCGCTGTCGTTGTCGTCCACCACCAGCACCTTGAGTCCTGCCAGCTCGTCTGCCTTTTCCTGCTCGTCCGGCAGGAAAGTGAAGGCGAGTTCGAACGAGAACGTGCTGCCTTTGCCCGGCGTGCTTTCCACCCAGATCTTGCCGCCCATTAGCTCCACCAGTCGGCGCGAGATGGCCAGCCCGAGGCCGGTGCCGCCGTATTTGCGTGTGGTGGATGCATCGGCCTGGCTGAACTGCTGGAACAGTTTTTCGATCTGCGCGGGCGTCATGCCTATGCCGGTATCGCTCACCGAGAAGCGCAGCACGATCTGTCCATAGTTCTCGCCTTCGCCCGGCTGCAGTGTTTCTTTCCTGACCAGTATCGCGATCTCGCCACTCTCCGTGAACTTGACTGCGTTGCCGGCGAGATTGTTCAGCACCTGTCCGAGACGCAGCGGATCGCCGACCAGCATGCGCGGCAGATCGCACGCCTCGTCGATCATGAACTCCAGATGCTTTTCCTCGGCCCTGATGCTGACCACGGCGGCGACGCTCTTCAGCACCACATCCAGCTCGAAGGGCACGCTCTCCATATCCAGCTTGCCCGATTCGATCTTCGAGAAATCGAGGATGTCGTTGATGATGACCAGCAGCGAGTTGGCAGCCAGCGAGACCTTTTCCAAGTAGTCGCGCTGCACAGCGGTAAGCTGGGTTGCCAGGCACAATTGGGTGAAGCCGATGACGGCATTCATCGGGGTACGGATCTCGTGGCTCATGTTGGCGAGGAAATAGCTCTTGGCCTGGCTGGCCAGTTCCGCATCCTGTTTGGCGGCGATCAACTCCTGCTGGTTGCGCTTGCGGCGGGTGATGTCGCGCACCATACAGGTGAAGTGGCGCCGGTCGCCCAGCATCATCTCGCTGACCGCCAGCTCCAGCGGCAACTCGCGCCCATCCTTGCGACGCCCGATGATCTCGCGCTCCTCGCCGGAAACGCCCGGCTCGGGAATGACGCACATCAGAAAATCCTCGTTCCGCCAGTTCACGGCCTGCGGCATCAGCATGCTGATATGCCGCCCCACCACTTCGTCGGCGGCATAGCCGAAGATGTATTCCGCGTTGGCCGCGTATTCCTCGATGATGCCGTTCTCGGCAAAGGTGATGATGCCGTCCGCGATGGTGTGCAGGATCGCGTACATGCGTGCTTCCGAATCGCGCAGTGCCAGCTGTTTGGCGTATTCAGCTTCGGCGGAGCTCAGGTCCTGCTGGGCCTTGATCTTGGACAAGCGCATCTTGGTGAAATACCAGCAGCCAAGCAGCAACAGGACCAGCATGATGACCGAGTAGAACACGGTCGACCACAGCGCTTTCGAACTCAATGCCCAGATCTGCTCGTCGGGCACGTAAGAGACCACCTTCCAGAAATACTGGTCGGGATCGATGCTGGTGCGCAGCGGGTATTCGCTATCCTTCTGGTGCTTGTGCGACTTGAGCGGGTAGACAGTCTCGAAACTCCACAGCCCGTTGCCGTCCCGGAACTGGCCGTGCTCCGCCGCAGCGATCTTCACCCACGCATCGGGGAAACGCTGTCCCAGCGTCGCCTGCCTGTTGAACATGAATCCCCATTCGTCGTCCTTGCTGCTGCTCTTCAACCAGTAGCCTTCGCTGTTCAGCAGCATGTTCTGATTCCTGGATACATCGTTGCCGGGGCGGATGCGATCCAGCAGATCGGTGGTGGTGACGGTGGCCACCAGCACCACATGCCGATGGATGCGGTTATCGGGGACCGGGGTAGCGATGCGGATGATGGGCAGATGCGGCGTGACGATCCTGCCGTTCTCGTACTCGAGCTGCATGGGCGACACGTAGACCTTGCCCGGATCCAGCGAGACACTGCCGGTGAAATAGAAGCGGTCGCTCTTGTTCTCCAGTTCGTTCGCCGGCGTGACGGTGATGCGCCCGTTGCGGTAATTGATGCGCATCAATTCCTTGCCGCGTTCATCGATCAAGCGCAGCTTGGAGTAGGTGGGGTGGGTCTGGCTGAACAGAATGAAATCCCGGTGCAGGCTGTTCATCCCGCTGCGGGTGAGTTTTTTTGCGGCGGTCAGGTTCGGGATCGTTGCCAGATACAACACATCCTCGACACTGGCATCCAGCGAGCGTTCGATCGCCTGGCGTCCGGAAGCCACATTGAGCATGCCATCCGCCTTGAGTATGTTCGTCTGATCCGCGACCGACTGTTTGAACAGATAGATCGCCGCCAGGACGACCAGCAGCGCCAGCGGGATGAACATTGCCAGAAAGCTTTGCCGTTGCTGATTGGCCATGCCTGTACCTTTCATGCGGACCGCCCGGCAACTGTTTGCCGGGCTGCCCGGTTCAGAAACGGATACGAATCATCGGAATTAACGCCGTGCCAGTTGGTCTGCCCCCCATACGAAATCCTTCAATTGCTGCAATTCGGCGGACTTTTCGCCGGTGCTCTGCAGCAGCCTCGAGTTCTCGCCGCGCAGATAGTCCTGCATCATCTTGATGCGCAGATGCGTCCTGACCCGCGCGGAGACGATGGGCGCGCTGATGGGTTTGTGGATGAAATCCGATGCGCCGACGGAGAAACCGAGCTCTTCATCCTTGATCTCGTTCTTTGCCGTGATAAAGATGACCGGCACATGCATGGTCTTGTCGTTGGCCTTCAGGCGGCGGCAGACCTCGAAGCCATCCATATCCGGCATCATCACGTCGACCAGGATCAGGTCGGGCGGGGAGGCAAAGGCATACTCCAGCGCTTCCGGCCCGCTGCCGGATTTATGGATGCTGTATTCCTTGTTCAAGATCTCTTCCATCAAGCTCTGGTTGAACGGCTCGTCATCCACCACCAATACTGTTGGGCGTTTAGAAGGAACTGACATGGCATATCCTTTCATAGGTGTTATGCACCCGACCAACCGGAGCACGATACGACTGGCTGACACAACGTAATGCAGCGCCCGGACAGGAAAGCAACCGACTGACGCCTTACATCGAACAGATGTCGCATCCAGCCGCACATGCGGTCGATTGCCGCACATCCGGTTATTCAAAGCGCACTCAATGACCCTGAAACAGCAAAGTGCAAGACAGATACTAATCGCATGACGAAGCATTGCCATGTGGGTATTGACCTACCTTTCAGGGTAGGTCAACACCTACTATTCGAGTGATCCGTGGAATATCCGAAGGACAGGCACCGGCTGCCATGCCGTATGCAACGGACATGGCAGCGGAACCAGAGAAAGGTTACGGTTTCGTCCGCAGCTGCCTCAGCCAGGCTTGCTGCACTGCGCGCTTGCGCTTCTGCTCCAGCACCTTGCGGATGTGCGGACGCGCTTGCGCCAGGCTCAGCACGCTGGCCTCGGTGATGCTGTCGCAGCGCAGCACGTGGAAGCCGAGTTCGGATTCGAGCACGCCGCTGACATCGCCGGCCTGCATAACAAACAGGGCCTGCTCCAGTTCGGGAAACAGTTTGCCGCGCGGCAGGTCGCCCAGCTTGCCGCCTTCCAGCGCAGTGGGGCATTCTGAATGCTTGAGCGCCTGCTCCTCGAAGCGCGCAGGTTCTTTCTGCAGCCGCTTGGCGATCTCGCTGATGCGCTTGAACGCCATCTCGCGCGTGTTCTCGGGAATGGTGTCATTGATGGTGACCAGGATGTGGCGCGCGAGACGCGTCTCCTGACGGCGGAACTGGTCGGGGTGATACTGGTAATACAGTTCCACATCGGTTTCGGTGACATGCTCGGCATGCGTGCCGACCTTTTCCAGTATCGCTTCCACCTTGAGCTCGCGTTCCAGCGCATCGGCGAACTCGGACTCGCTCAATCCGTTGCCGGCGAGGTCGTCGGCGAAATCGTCCTCGTTCTCGTAGCGTCCGCGTATCTCCTGCAGTGCTGCCTGCAAGGTCGCCGGCGGCACCATGGCATCGCGCGCTTCGGGCGAAGTCAGGATCTGCGTTTCGAGTTCGAACTGTTTCTGCGCCATGCTCTGCACGCGCTCCGACTCGTCCGCCGCCAGCGCGGCCGGCGCCTTGCCGTACAGTTTCTGCGCCGCTTTCAGCGCGAGGTAGGCGACACCGCTATCCATCACTTCAGACATGGTTGTCCTCCTTGCTGTCGTCGTATACATGCACTGCCTCCAAAGTCGATTCCGGCACCTGCAACACATGGTCGTGGAAGATCACCTGATACTGCACGCCGCCATCCTCATCGCGCAGCACTTTCAATATCTCGCCTTCCATGCCCGGCGTGGCGCGTACTTCGCCGCGCACGGCCAGCGTGATCTTGCTGCGCACCTTCTCGCGACTCTCGAACTTGCTGGGCACCCATTCGTCGTCGATGCCGATCAGCTCCTCTTCGCGGAAGCCGACGATCTTGTCCGGATCGAGGAACTTCACGGTGTAGATCAACTGGTCCTGCAAAAAGGTGCCGACGTTCATCACGAAACCGGTGGTGCCGCGACGGATCAGCAGCGTGCCGGTGGGCACGCCGGGATAGGTGCCGTCATTGCGCACATTGCGAATGATGCGGACTTCGTCGCCGAATTCGAATTTAGGCAGCATCTTTCTTGTTCACGGTGATGGAAGTGAGCGGCACGAACTGCACTTGCGGTTCGTGCATGTGGAACACCTTGAACACCTTCTCTGTGAGCGCGTCGGATTCAACGAAGTCCTGATAGGCTTTCGTCAGCAAGCGCGTGTAGACCTCGCGTTGCGCGGCTTCATCCTCTGGCAGCGCTTCCTTGCTCAGGTAGTCGTGATAGCGCTGCAGGATGTGCAGGCGGTTCACATGCACCACTGAAGGATCGAAATCGATACCGAAGTAGTTCAGGAAATCCTCGGCGGATACCAGATCCTCCATCGCTTCTTCCAGTGTCAGATCGTCAGTCATCACATATTCCTTTCTTCATGTTCCACTTCACTCACCACTTCCAGCAGCGCCTTGCCACCGATGCGGTCGTGGCTGTCCAGTTGCACCAGTTTTTCCAGCATCGCGCGACCGGTCTCCACATTGCCCAATCGCAGATGCACGTAACCCGCCGCCTTCAGCACCATCAGGTAGAAGCGCACCAGCCCCATCGAGCGCAACACGCCCGCGCCGATATTCGCTTCGCGCATGCACATCCAGCTGTCCGGGAATTCCAGGCGCCGCCCGACCACCGCCAGCGCGCTCTCGGCGACCAGCAAGGCATCTTCCAGCCGGTGCTGGTAGAAGTAGTAGCGATACAGTGCGACCAGCACCTGCAGGTGTTGCGGCGCCAGCAGGTTGGCACGCAGCAGGAAGCCTTCCGCTTCCTCGCTGCCATACACTTGCGCCGCCGACTCGATCAGGCGCACCACATCCAGCGCCAGCGGCTCATCGAAATACAACTCGGTCTGATCGAAATCCAGCAAGTCCATCATTCTTTCCTCAGTTGACGCGCCACTTCCGTGCCGCACAGATCGTCCGCTTCGCAGGTGTGGCATTGACCGTCCACCGGCTCGCCCTGTTTGCGCAGTTGCCCTTCCAGCACCTCGATACGCTCCATCAGGCAGGCGATGGCGCGGCCGACCGGGTCGGGGATCAGGTGATGGTCGAGGTTGATGCCATAGATGTTGTTCGCGTCCGCTTCTTCGGTGCGCAGCACGATGCGCCCCGGTATACCGACCACGGTGCGGCAGGCAGGCACATCCTTCACCACCACCGAGTTGGCGCCCACGCGCACGTTGTCACCCAGCGTGATCGCACCCAGTATCTTCGCGCCCGCGCCGACCACCACGCCGTCGCCCAGCGTCGGGTGGCGCTTGCCCTTGTTCCATGTGGTGCCGCCCAGGGTCACGCCGTGGTACAGCGTCACGTCGTCGCCGATCTCCGCGGTCTCGCCGATCACCACGCCGGCACCGTGATCGATGAAGAAGCGGCGGCCGAGCGTGGCGCCGGGATGGATGTCGATGTTGGTGATGAGACGTGCGAACCAGCCCAGCAGGCGCGCCAGGTAGCGCAGTTTCAGCGTCCACAGTTTGTGCGCGATGCGCTGCATCAGGATGGCGTGCACGCCGGGATAGGTGGTCAGCACCTCGAAACGCGAACGCGCGGCCGGGTCGCGCTGGAACACGCAGCGCACGTCCTCGCGCAGCAGCTGCAACAGGGATGGCAGCGCCGGTTTCTCAAGCTCGACAGTGGAGTTCATCGTGTCTTCCATGATGTGCTCCTAGTGCGCCATCACGCCGGGCTCGCTGCGCCCGCCGTGATGCTGGCCGATGAACTTCTGGTAGATGAACAGCAATTCCTGATCGGCAGGCGAACGCTTGGCACGTTCCGCGAAACTGCGGATGTCGGGCAACAGCGCGCGTGCCTCGGCCTGACTCAGGTTCAGGCCCATGCTGGCGTAGGCGGCGATGATGCCGTGCGCGCCGGAATGTTTACCCACCACCAGCTTGTGCTGGCGGCCGACTTCGACCGGGTCGTAACCCTGGTAGTTGTCCGGGTCCTTGAGCAGGCCATCGACGTGGATGCCGGCTTCGTGCGTGAACACGCCCTCGCCCACCACGCTCTTCTGCCACGGGATGGGGCGACCGGAAGCCGCGGCGACCATCTGCGACAGCTCGGTGAAATGCGTGAGGTCGATGCCGGTGGCCATCGCATAGAGTTTCTTCAAACCCAGCGCCACTTCTTCCAGCGGTGCGTTGCCCGCGCGTTCGCCCAAGCCGTTCACGGTGGTGTTGATGTGTGTCGCACCGGCCAATGCTGCGGCAAGACTGTTAGCAGTGGCGAGTCCGAGGTCGTCGTGCGCGTGCATCTCGATCTCGATGTCACACGCGGTACGCAGCGAGGAGATCACCTTGTGCACGCCGAACGGTTCCATCACCCCCAGCGTGTCGGCGAATCGCAGACGCTGCGCACCGGCGGCCTGCGCGATCTCTGCCACTTTCAGCAGGAATTCCGGATCGGCACGCGAGGCATCCTCGCAGCCGACGATGACGCCGCAGCTCTGCTCGCGCGCGAACGACACCTTGTCCATGATGGTTTCCAGCACCCAGTCGCGGTCGCGCCCCAGTTTCTTCTTGATGTGGATGTCCGATACCGGGATAGACAGGTCCAGCATGTGTACGTCGACCTGTTCCGCGGCGAGGATGTCTTCCTCGCGCATGCGGCACCAGGCGATCAGCTTGGCATTCAATCCCAGACCCGCTACTGCATTGATCGCGTCGCGCTCTTCCTCGCCCATGGCCGGGATGCCGACTTCCAGTTCCGGCACGCCGAGCGCGTCGAGTTTGCGTGCGATGTCCAGCTTCTCCTCCAGCGTGAACGCCACCCCGGCGGTCTGTTCGCCGTCGCGCAGTGTGGTGTCGTCTATGGTGATGAAGCGGGACATGGCGTACCTCTCAATCCACGATCAAAAGAACGGCGCAGCTCATCCACATGGCGAACAGCGCGACGCCGACCTGCGTCGTCTCGTGCGTCTGCTGGATGGCTTTGCTCAGGGTCTTCATGCGTAGGTAGGCGCGAACGCCTCCTCCTTGGGACCGTCACCTTCCCAGTACGGTGACAGTTTGCGCAACTGCGCGATGATCTCCGGCACTACCGCGATCACGCGATCCACTTCCGCTTCGGTGTTGTAGCGCGACAGCGAGAAGCGCACCGTGCCGTGAGCGGCGGTGTACGGGATGCCCATGGCGCGCATCACGTGCGAGGGTTCCAGCGAACCGGAGGTACAGGCGGAACCGGAACTCGCAGCGATACCGAACTTGTTCAGCAACAGCAGGATGGCCTCGCCCTCGATGAACTCGAACGCTATGTTGCTGGTGTTGGGCAGGCGGTCATCCGGATTGCCGGTGACAAAGGAGCGCGGCACCTTGGCGAGGATGCCGGCTTCCAGCTTGTCGCGCAGGCGCTTCACTTCGGTGTTCTCGAACGCCATCGCTTCCATGGCCATCTCGGCCGCCTTGCCCAGGCCGACGATGGAGGTGGTGTTCTCGGTGCCGGCACGACGGCCGCGTTCCTGATGGCCGCCGCGCAGCATCGGACGGAAACGCACACCGCGCTTCAGGTACAGCACGCCCACGCCCTTGGGTGCGTGCAGCTTGTGACCGGACACTGACAGCATGTCGATCTTGGTGTCTTTCAGGTTCAGCGGCACCTTGCCCACGGCTTGCACTGCGTCGGTGTGGAACATCGCGCCGGCGGCATTCGCCATCGCGGCCATTTCGACCACCGGGAAGAAAGTGCCGGTCTCGTTGTTCGCCCACATCACGGACACGACTGCGGTCTGGTCGCTGAGCAGCTTCTTGTATTCGTCCAGGTTCAACCTGCCCTTTTCATCCACCGGCAGGTAATGCACCTTGTAGCCATCCTTCTCCAGCCAGGTGCACAGCGTGAGCACGGCAGGGTGTTCGACCGTGGTGGTGATGATCTCCTTCTTCTCCGGCTGCGCCTTCAATGCAGACAGGATGGCAGTGGAGTCGGACTCGGTACCGCAGGAAGTGAAGATGATCTCGGAGTCGTGTTCCGCGCCGAGCAGTTCCTGCACCTGCATGCGTGCCTTCTTGATCGCCAGCCCGACCTTGTTGCCGAAGCTGTGCATGGACGAGGGGTTGCCGAACTGTTCGGTGAAGTAAGGCAGCATGGCCTCCACCACCTTCTCGTCCACGCGCGTCGTGGCGTTGTTGTCGAAATAGATGCCTTCCATTTGTTGCTCCTCAGTCTGTAGGTTGGGTTGAGCACAGCGATACCCAACGACCACTTCATCATCCTTAATTGATGGGTATCGCTACGCTCAACCCATCCTACGTTTCTACTTCCTCCCCTCTCCCGCACGCGTGAGAGGGAACGGTGGGTTACGGGTTGCAGGTGGCCCGGCTCAATGCCCCGGCCTTGGTCGGCACGATCTTGATGAACTCTTTCAGCTCTTCCATCAGCTTCTGCTGGATGCCTTGCAGCGTCAGCGCTTCCATCTGGCAACCGGCGCAGGCACCGGTCATGCTGACGTAGATGGTCTTGCCGTCCACATCCAGCAACTCGATGTCGCCACCGTCACGCTTCAGTTGCGGACGCACAGATTCCAGCACCGCTTCGATCTTCTTGATGCGCTGCAGGTTGGTCATGCCGGCAGGCTTGGCTTCTTCCTGTGCGGGCATGCCGGGTTTGAAGTCCTCGCCGCGCTCGGCCATCACCTTCACCAGGATCTCTTCGATGCCTTCGTGGCAGGACGAGCAGCCGCCGCCGGCCTTGGTGTAGTTGGTCACGTCCTGAACCGATGTCAGGTTGTTGGCGCGGATGGTGTCTTCGATCATCACGGCGTCGATAGCGAAACATTTGCAGATCAGCGCGCCTTCTTCGTGATCATCACTCCATTCTTCGCCGCGGTAGTTGGCGACTGCGGCTTGCAACGCTTCGCGTCCCATCACCGAGCAGTGCATCTTTTCCGGAGGCAGGCCATCGAGGTAATCGGCGATGTCCTGGTTGCTCACCTTCAGTGCTTCATCCAGCGTCTTGCCCTTGATCATCTCGGTCAGCGCGGAAGAAGACGCGATGGCCGAACCGCAACCGAAAGTCTGGAAGTGCGCGTCGAGGATGATGTCGGTCTCAGGCTCGACCTTGAGCATCAGACGCAGCGCATCGCCGCAAGAGATGGACCCTACATCGCCGACACCGTTGGCGCCTTCCAGCACACCGGCGTTGCGAGGTTGGAAGAAGTGTTCTTTGACTTTTTCAGAGTAGTCCCACATGTCGCGCTCCTTAAGCGTTGAAGGAAGAGCCGCACGCACAGGTCGAGCTGGCGTTCGGGTTTTCGAATTTGAAACCGCTGCCGGTCAGGCTTTCCACGTAGTCCACGGTCACGCCTTCCAGCAGCGGGGCAGACAGCGGATCGACCAGCAGGGTGACTGCACCGACTTCAACAACCAAGTCATCTTCGTTCTTGGCTTCTTCCAGCGACATGCCGTACTGGAAACCGGAACAGCCGCCGCCGGAGATGGCGATGCGCAGGCCGGCGACCGGCTCGGCCGCGCCCTTGATGAAACGCTCCACGGCGGTGGCGGCGGTTGGGGTGAGGGTGATCATGTTTGGCTCCTTGATGGGTTAGGTACGACCTATCAAGTGCAAGCTGTGTGCCAGCCCGTGCCAAAAAGTTAATTCACTGTTTTATATGGGAGTTATTTTGCCGCTACGCTCTACCCTGCTGTGTGGAACAAGACGGGGTGGAGGGCTTGTAGGGTTTACGACATACCTTGCCCGCACGGAAGTTGTCGCATGGGCGACAACGCTCCGAGTGGGGCGATTGATAGGTTAATAATTTGACCGACCAAAGGAAATTGGTCGGAGCGAGAGGATTCGAACCTCCGACCCCTGCGTCCCGAACGCAGTGCTCTACCAGGCTGAGCCACGCTCCGAAGTACTACTGGATTTACTGCTTAGAACTGTCGCGTTGCCGCGAAGTGCGCCAATTCTAACAGAGCGCGTTTGAATTGAGTATCCGCCAATGAAGAAATCGCAGCACATCCTGCTTCGACTTCCTGCATGGCCTGCTGGCGCGTGAATTCCAGCGCACCGGTGGCAGCGATGATGGCCTGCACTTCCGGCAGTTTTCCTACGTCGCCTTCCTCGATGGCAGCCCGCACCACGGCGGCCTGCTCCGGCGTGCCGTGCTGCATGGCGTGGATCAGCGGCAGGGTCGGCTTGCCCTCGGCCAGATCATCGCCCAGATGTTTTCCGGTCTGCGCCTCGTCGGCAGAATAGTCCAGCACATCGTCGATCAGCTGGAAGGCCGTACCCAGATGCATGCCGTACTTCGCGGCCGCCTCTTCTTCTGCGGCAGACACCTTGCCGAGGATGGCGCCCAGACGCATGGCTGCTTCGAACAGCTTGGCCGTCTTGCAGTGGATGACGCGCATGTAATTGGCCACGTCCACATCGGCATCGTGACAGTTGAGCAGTTGCAGCACCTCGCCCTCGGCGATGACGTTGGTGGCATCGGCCAGCACTTCCATCACGCGCATCTCGCCGGTCTCCACCATCATCTGGAAGGCACGCGAATAGAGGAAGTCGCCGACCAGCACGCTGGCGGCATTGCCGAACAGCGCATTCGCCGTCTCGCGTCCGCGGCGCAGCTCGGACTCATCCACCACATCGTCGTGCAGCAGCGTTGCGGTATGGATGAACTCCACCACCGCAGCCAGGTTGTGATGTTGGGAGCCCTGATAGCCGAAAGCCTGGGCAGACATCAGCACCAGTGCCGGGCGCAAACGCTTGCCGCCACTGTTGACGATGTACTCACCGACCTGATTGACCAGCACCACTTCGGAATGCAGACGTGCACGGATCACCGCATCGACCGCGGCCATGTCCGGCGCAAGCAACTCTTTTAGCTTATCCAAGGATCTCCCCTATCGGTACCGGCGCGTAGTGCGCTCTCTATATTGGGCGCGCATTATCGCACAATTAGCCACAGGCGAAAAAGTTGCCAAATATCGTACAGCTTCCACCTTTTCAAAATAAACAAAGGTAGGGTGATTTTGCCAAATCAGAATAGCTCAAGGCCCATCTGCGCGCCGAAGACTGTTTCCTTTGATAATTTACATTGACGCGTGATTGCACGGCAGGCTACGGTACAAACCCTGCGAATTTTCGACGGAGGCATGATGAATCGTTGGCTATTGCTGGTGGGTACAGTACAGGGCTGGGTATTGTGGGCGCTCTGGAAAGCGCGCGAACTCTCTGTCTGGCCTTCAAACGACATCGCAGCCGAACGTGCGCTGCTGTATATGGCACTGGCCATGCCGCTGGCTTTTTATTTGACACAGAGCGTCGAATCATTAAGCCGCAAGCGCAGACGCAATATTCTCATTAGCATCGGCATCGTGTTTGCACTGCTCGGTGCTTACAGCGGCTGGGCGGAGAATGCGCCGCACGAAATCTGGCGCAGTGCTTGGCGTCTGTTCTCTGGACGCCCCTCCGACCTATTCGCGGCGGCAATTCTTGGGTTTGTTGCCATTCCTTTGTGCGTGCATTTTAATTTCACCGCCAGACGGTGGTCATACCATGCGCTGTTTGAAACCTCGTGGCGCAATGCTTTACTCACAGGCAGCTCCGCCGCCCTCACCGGCGTATTTTGGATTGTGCTATTTGCAGGTGCGATGCTGATGAAAAGCATCGGCATCAACTTCATTTTCAATTTAATCGAGAAACCCATCTTCGCCATTCCTGCCACCGGCATCGCCTTCGCCGCCGCGTTCGCGCTTGGCCTCGCGCGCTTCGGCATGATCGTGACGCTGCGCCGTTTCTGGCTGTCCATTTCATCCTGGCTGTTGCCGTTATTGCTCGCATTCAGCGCAATGTGGGCAATAGCACTGCCGTTCACTGGATTGGAATTGCTGTTCAAGACGCACAACGCCGGATTCGTCCTGTTGTGGTTTATCGCACTCTCGGTCAATTTCGCCAATGCCGCGTATCAGGATGGCACAGGTGAACAGCCTTATGCCCACTGGCTTGGCCGGTTACTCGAGTACGCATGGCTCAGCTTGCTGGTGCTGGCGGGCGTGGCATGGTGGGCAATGCAGCAGCGCATAGCCCAATACGGTTGGACAGAAGACCGCGTATGGGGCATCTTCGTACTGGTGCTGGCGACGCTCTACACAGTGGGTTACAGCTATTCGTTGCGCCTCAGACATGCGTGGCTGGCACACATCGGCACGACCAATATTGCCACCGCACTGGTGATGTGCGCTGGACTAGCGCTATTGCTCAGCCCGCTGGCTGATGCCCGTCGCATCGCGGTTATCAGCCAGATGAGTCGTATCACCAGCGGCGCGGTGGAGGCCGACAAGATCGACTATGCATATCTACGCTGGCAGGCTGGGCGCTATGGACAGGATGCTCTAAAGAATTTATCTGCGGGTATCGATCACAAAGATCGGGACATCATCGCAGCCAAGGCCAAGCAAACCCTCGCACAAGAGAACCGCTATGCTACCGCTGATGGAGCAAAGGCCTTAACAACGGAACAATTGCGTCTGCGCTTCCGCGTGCTGCCAAAGGGAAGCGTACTCGACGAATCCCTACTCAAGGCCATACAGAACAAACCGCGCTGGGAAACAAAGCGCTGCTTGGCAATCGATGCCCAATGCATCGCGTGGATGATCGACTTGAACGGAGACGGATTAAAAGAGGCTCTACTCATTGCCGAAAAACCAGAGTGGCAATTTGGCAATGCCGTCTTTTTCCGTCATTTGCCGAACGGTCAGTTCCAGTATGGCGGCACGATCAATTTGCAATTCGGCACAAACAAAGTGCAACGTGAAAATATCATTTCAGATATAGAAAGCGGCCGAGCCAAAACGATACCCCCCCAATACAACGACCTCGAAATCGGCGGGCGGCGTATCAGCGTGGCGGAAACTCAATGTGAGAATGGCTGCGAGGACTGATCATACGAATCTATAGGGGAAGACTCGCTTGATCGTCTAACGCCTCATCAACCGCAAGCCCATCCCCACACCCGCCATACACAGCGCCATCACATACCAGGCCGGAAACTGTGCGCCCATTTCCTTCACCATCAGACTGACCAGCACCGGCGTCATGCCGCCGAACACGGCGTAAGCCACGTTGTAGGAGAAGGACAGGCCGGAGAAGCGCACCGCGGGCGGGAACTGCGTCACGGCGGCGCTGGGCACCACGCCGATCACGCCGACGAAGAAGCCATTCAACGCGTACAACATATATAGATGCTCCGTACCGCTGGCGAGTTGCTGGTATAGCAGCCATGAGGTCGCGCCCAGTGCGACACATCCATAGGCGAGGACACGGCCTGCACCGAAACGGTCGGCCAGTGCGCCGAACACGATGCAGCCTATGGTGAGCGCGAGCGTGGCGAAGCTGTTGGCGGTGAGTGCGGTCGCGCCGGGGATGGCGAACAGTTTCTGCATCAGCGTCGGCGTCATCAGGATCACCACCACCACGGCGGCGGACAGCAGCCAGGTCATGAGCATGGTGAGCACCACGGCCGGACGATGCGCACGCACGACTTTTTTCAGCGGCAGTTCGTCGGCCAGTTGCTGGTGTTCCTGCATCTCCTTGAACACCGGGGTCTCATGCAGGTACTGGCGCAGCCACACAGCGATCAGGCCGAACACGCCGCCGAGGATGAACGGTACGCGCCAGCCTTCGGCCAGCAAGGCGGCCGGATCGTAGGCGCGGTTCACCGCAGTGGCGACCAGCGAGCCGAGCAGGATGCCGCCGGTGAGTCCGGCGGTGAGCGTGCCGCAGGCGAAACCGACATGGCGCGCCGGCACGTGTTCGGAAACAAACACCCAGGCACCCGGCACTTCGCCGCCGATGGCCGCACCCTGCAGCACGCGCAGCACCAGCAACAGCAACGGCGCGGCTATGCCCAGCGTGGCATAGGTGGGCAGCAGGCCGATGAGCAGCGTCGGCACGGCCATCATCAGCACGCTCAGCATGAACATGCGCTTGCGCCCGGTGAGGTCGCCGAAGTGCGCCATGATGATGCCGCCCAACGGACGCGCCAGATAACCGGCGGCGAAGATGCCGAAGGTCTGCACCTGACGCAGCCAGTCCGGCATGTCGGGCGGGAAGAACAACTGCGAGATAGCAGCCGCGAAGAACACGAAGATGACGAAGTCGTAGAACTCCAGCGCACCGCCCAGTGCGGCCAGCGTCAGCGTGCGGTAGTCGTTGCGCGTCAGTCTATGCACGGTTCCTCCGCAGAGCATGCTGCAGGTTCACCTTGACCGTCACCCACAAGGCGTAGATCGCCAGCGGCGCGTCGATCAGGTAATCCCACAGGTTGGTCGATTCCAGCATGTTGAAGCTCCAGCTGGTCGCGGCCAGTGCGAACACCAGCGGTAGCAGGTAGAAGTTGCGGCGCATCAGCCACAGGGCCAGCAATGCCAGCATCAGCAACAGGCCGACGCCGCCATAGCCGGACCGGTACGGGTCCAGCGTGCCCAGCCCAAGTGCGAACGGATACAACAGCAAGGCCAGCACCGCGAGCAAGCCGAGCAGTGCGCTGCGTTCACGCGCATCCCACACCGGCGCCGTCTTGAACAACCTGGCGTACACCGCAGCAGACAGCAGCAGCATGCTGGTGATGCTGAGGTCGCCCACCATGCCGCGCAGCCAGCCGGCCAGCGACAGCCCGCCGACAGGGAACATCACCACCACATAACCCAGACCCGCGAGCAGCGCGCGGCGTTTGCCGCTCAAGCGCTGCACATACGGCAAGCGCAGTGCCAGCAGCAACCACACCAGTGCCAGCCCGCTCAATCCCATCCAGTCGGTGAACAGCATCACTTGCCTCCCTTCTCGCCGAAACGGTTCTTCAACCACTGGGCATTGATACGCACGTGTTTGATGAAGGTACGGTTCCATGTATAGGCCAGATGGACGTCGCCGTTATGCGTCTGGATCATGTAGGGATAGGAGAACTCGAAATGGCAACTGCCGCCGCCCACCACCTTGGGCCGCGCCGACTCAACGTAGGGAGCGAGTTTTTCCGCATCCGCCTTGCGCAACAATGGGTCGCTGCTGCGCAGCAGTTTTTCCGTAACATCCAGACAGGCGCCTTCGGACATCTCCTTGTTGCGCAACACGTTCATCTCTTCCAGACGGTGCAACTCATGCCAGCTCTCGCCGCCGTCCTCGGACAACTGCAGACTCAACGATTCGCGGCCGTTCTCCTGATCGTTCAGCACCGCCAGCAGTTTGCCGTCCTGCAGCACCAGCGCGGTCAGCGCGGCATCCGGATTGCGCAAGGAATTCTTGTGTGGCACCTGCCAGTGACGTCCGCCGTCCTCGGTCGCCATCGCCACCACGCGCTTGTCCGCATCCTTGCCGGAGTATCGATTGAGCACCAGCGCCTCTTTCTCGCTGCGCACCAGTACCACCGGTTGCAAGGTGCCTTGTCCGCCCGGTGCCAGACGCTGCTTGTCGATCACCTTGCCGGTATGATCCAGACGCAGGATCTCGGAGAACTTGCTGATGAACTCGTGGTACACCGGCAGCCCCATGGTGCCGTCGGCGTAGAAGAAGGGGGCGCCTTTCACCAGCGTGCTGATGTTGAGGAAGGGCGAGGTGATCAGGCGGCGCGGCGCGCTCCAGTGCTCGCCTTCGTCCTGCGACGTCATCAAGGTGATGGAACTGCCCGCCCAGCCGCCCAGCGACACCGTCACATAGAACAGCCACAGGTCGCCGTTCGCCGCGCGCACCACCACCGGATTGCCGACCTTGGCGATGTAACGGTGCAGACCGGTCTGGGTGCTCTTGCGGCCGGTCACTTCCTGCTCGCGCCACCAGGTGTTCGCCGTCGGATCGTAAAGCGCGCTGTTGATGGTGACATCCGCCGCGCCTTCGCGGCTGCCGGAGAACCAGAACGCGCGCAGACGACCGTCCTTCAGCTCCACCAGCGAGGCGGCATGGGTCGAGGTGTGCTGACGGCTGGAGACCAGATGCGCTTCCAGCTTGCCCATCACCACGCTCGGTTCGGGCGGATCGGCGCGGCGTCCGCGACGCTTCTTCACCACCGGCGCGGGTGCCGGCGCTGCATCCAGCACCACCGGTTCCGGCAGGCGGAAATCAAAACCTATCTGCCAGCTCGCCGCCTTGGTCAAGGCCAGGGTGAACGCAGCCAGCACGAACGCCAGTAAAGCGAGGCGCTTATATTTCCCCATCAACGACATCCTTCCACATTCTGTATTTCCTCTCCTACGCCAGCCGGTGCGCGCAACAGCCATTCGCGCACGAACAGTTGCTGCATCACTTCCCCGCCCAGCATGGCTTTGATCTCTGCATCGTTATGCCGGCCGCGTATCTCCAGACGCGAGCCGAGCACTACGCAATCCGCACAGGGTTTGTCCTGCAGTGGCAACTGCACGGCGAACAGCGGGTAGCGCGCCTGCAGTTCTTCCGCCGGGATCGGCGGCTGCGCATGGTAACCGTGAATGCGCGCGGCGGGCAGCAGGAATCGATAGTCTTCCCAGCTGGCGCGGAAATCGCACGGCACCCACACATCCTTGTCCTGCGTCGCCTGCTGTGCCGCCGCGTCGTAACGACCTGCCGCGCCATCGAAGGGACGCAGGAACATGGCCAGCAGCAGCAAGGTCAGCAAGGCGACGACATGGGTCAGCCCGCGCGTCCAGCGTGGCTGAAACACGGCCAGCACGAGCAGCAGCAGCGTACCGCCCAGCACCAGCCAGAATGTTTCGTCGTACAGCGCCGGCATCTGCAACTGCAAGTTGTAAGCGAGCCAGCCGAACAAGGCGAGCGCAGCGACACAAGCCAGCAGGCTGGCGATAAAGGCCGCGCGCGGGATGCGCTGCCAGTTCAAGGCCAGCAGCAAAGCCACGCCGGGCATGGCATCGAGCAGGTAGCGCGCCGAACGTTGGCTGGGCACGGCGAAGATCACGAACAGCACGATCATCCACATCCACAGCATGCGCTCCTCGTCGTTCATGCGGTAACGGCGTTGCCAGGCGATCACGAACAGTGCCATCACCGGGAATGCGAGCAGGCCTGCATTGAGCGGATAGCCGAGCAGCAATACCCACACGCTGCTGCCGCCCCACAACAGTTTCATCCAGTAGCTGCCGCCATGCGGATCGAACTTGCCCGCGTTCTCGCCCACCACGAATTCCTGCCACACCGCCTGCGGATCGGGATCGAGCACGAACCACAGTGCTAACACCGCCAGCGCAACGCTGCCGACGATGACCAGCTTGCTCACGTCGTGCAGCAGGAAGGGCCGCAAACGATAGCGGCGCTGGTACAGATACCACCAGCTCAGCGCCAGCCCTACCGGTGCCAGCAGTGCGAATGATTTGTACAGCAGGCCGATGCCGGTGATGACGCCCAGCAGCAGCGGCATGGCAAATCGCGAATCGAAGGCGCGCTCGCGCCAGTACAGCAAGGTGAAGAACGGCAGGAACAGCCAGAAGGTCTCGGCCGGATTGACCAGATAGGGACGGCCGAAACGATAGGTGCTGAAGAAGGCGAGGAAGACCAGCGCCGCCGTGGCGCCCACCGCACATTCCCCGCCCAGTTTGCGCCCGAGCAGGAACACCAGCCAGGCCGTGAGCAGGGTGTAGATCACGCTCGGGTAGCGCAGATGCCAGCGGTCCCATTCCGTCGCCCATCCGGTAGAGGCGATGCCCTGCCAAAACAGCATGGGCGGTTTGGTGTTGCGCATGTGGTCGAGCTCGGATTGCAGCGGCAGCCAGTCGCCGCTCAGCGCGGTGAGACGGGTGATGTGCGCGTACACGTTCTCGTCGCCGTTGCGCGGGATGTGCAGGCCGTCCAGTGCATAGAAGTAGACGAACACGGCCAGTGCCAGAGCCGCCAGATATTGCAGCGGACGCGATTCGGCAAGATGTCTCATCGTGTCGCGCAGCATGTCAGTCGTGCTTGGCAGGCGTTGCGGGCGCCTTGAACTTGAGGCGACCGAAGGTCCAGATGTCGTTGAGCAGGAAGTTGATCACGCTGGTCACGCCGATGGCGATGAAGTTGGCGATCAGATAGTAGACATGCGGTGCCAGCAGGTTGGTGAACACGAACTGCAGCGCGATGCTCACGCCGCATGCCAGCGTGTACTGGCCGAACTGCACCAGCCAGGGGCGGTGATGCAGCTCGACGCGATCCTTCCAGGTCCACAGCCGGTTCCAGAAGAAGTTGTTCAGCGTCGCCAGGAAGATCGCGACAGCGAGCGAGATGTTGAGCAGCAGCCAGTCCACCTGACCCGCCACGTTCGCCACATGGAACACATGCTCCTGCATGACATACAGCGCACCCTGGTTGACCACGATGCCGGACACGCCGACGGTGCCGAACTTGAGGAAGCGTAAGGAGAAGATGCGCCGCAACAGCGACGCCGTGCGCATGCGGATCTTGAACGGCGTCATGCGGCGGTTTGCCCCTGCAGCAAGGCGCGCACCTGTTGCAGCACATGCTCCGGCGTGATGCGTTTCAGGCACTGGTTGTCCCCGTCGCACGGCGAGTTGCGGTGGTTGTACGCGGTCAGGCAGGGCGAGCAGGACAGCCCGGTGAACAGACAGTGGATGTTCGGTGCCAGCGGACTGTATAGCGCAGGTGTTTCGGGACCGAAGAACACCAGCGTCTGCAACGAAGTGAGCGCAGCGAACTGGCCCGGCCCGCCGTCGTTGGTCACCAGCAGCGAGGCGCGCTGGAACACGGCCAGCAGATGGCGCACGTTACGCGTATAGCCGGTGAGGTCGATGCAGTGCTCATGTTTGCAATGCGCAACGATGCGTTTCGCCAGCGGTTTGGCATCGGGCAGGCCGATCAGCCCGACCACATACCCCTCGGCCAGCAAAGCGTCGCACAGTTGTTCGTAATACTCCGGCGGCCAGGCACGGATGGGCAGGATGCCGCCGTCTGGATAGACCAGCACCAGCTTCTTGCCGCCCAGTACCGGATAGTCCTTTTCCAGCTGCGCGATCTCGCGCGCCACTTCGCCCTCTTCGAACTGCAATAGCGGCGGTGCGCTGACTTCACCGGGCATGCGTTTGGCGATGGGCCGACCATGCGACTCGATGGCCTCGACCATGGTCAGGAACTGCTGCGACAGGTGCTGGTACGGGTTGTACATCACCTTGCGGTTCATGAACGAACCACGGTACAGACCTTCCTGCGTGTGCGGCTCGAAACCGACGCGCACTTTCGCGCCGGACAGGTAGGAGAAGATGCTGCTGATGCGCGTGAACAGCTCGCAGTCGATCACCACGTCGAAGTCCAGCGCACGCATCTTGCGGATCGCCTGCAGGCTGTCGCCGACAAAATCGCCCAGCGCCTTGTCGTTGAGGGTGATCACGTTCTCTTTGGGCATTACCCCGAGCAGGTCGAGCACTTCGCGATTCTTGCGGAACATCAGCATGTGCAGTTCGGCAGCGGGGTAGCGGCGCTTGAGCTCGGCGAACATGGGCTGCGCCAGCACCAGACTGCCCATCTCGGACAGCAGCACGATCAGGATACGCTGGGGTTGCACCGCCTTGGCCGGCGGGGCGAACGCCGACTTCAGGCGCTCATACAGCGACAGGGTTGCGCAGATGGGTACGCCTGCCAGCCGGTCGACGGCTCTCTGAAAATCGATGTTCAATGGATGGTCCCTAGTCTGAAAAAATGCCGAATGCGGCTTGACCGTCATTCGGCGCCCCGGAATTATCGGCTAAAGCGCTATCCCGGACAAGCTGGCAGGCTGTTCGCGTTCCCCCACTTGGTGTAAATTGCCGCGCATGGACGCAACCACCACAGCCCCACCGGCAACCCAGCCGCCCGCCTTCCTTGGAAACTACCGCATCCTGCGCAAGATCGGCCACGGCGCGACCAGCGAAGTGTTCCTGGGATTCGACCCGTTCAACAAGCGCGAAGTCGCGATCAAGGTCATCAAGCAGTCCTTCCTCGAAGATACCCGCAACGGCCGCCAGAACCGCAAACACCTGCAGAACGAGGCCGCCCTGGCCGGCACGCTGAACCACCCGCACATCGTCGACATGTATGAAGCGGTGATCGGCGAGGCTATCAGCTATATCGCCATGGAGTACGTGCCCTGCGGCACGCTGGAACAGCACATCCATTCCGACAACCTGCTGCCGCTGGATGCGGTAGTAGAACGCATGTTCGAATGCTGCCGCGCGCTGAACTATGCGCAATACAACGGCGTGATCCACCGCGACATCAAACCTGCCAACCTGCTGCTGACTGCGGAAGGCAAGATCAAGATCTCCGATCTGGGCGCGGCGGTGCGCATGGACATCGAGCAGACGCAGAGCAACGTCGGCTCGCCCAACTACATGTCGCCGGAGCAGGTGCGCGGCGAATCGCTGAGCCACCTGACCGACATCTATTCGCTGGGCGTGGTGATGTACCGCCTGCTCACCGGCCATTCGCCGTACAGCCCGAAAAACCTGGCACATCTGTACCAGCAGATCATGAACGACATGCCGCCCATGCCCTCCGCGCTGCGCAAGGACCTGCCGCCGCAGCTGGAACGCATCGTGATGCGCGCGCTGCAGAAGAAACCGGAAGACCGCTACGCCAGCTGGCGCGAGTTCGGCGACGAGCTGGCCGCACTGGGCCATTTCGAGAAGAGCGATCTGGAAGTGGCGGAGAACGAGAAATTCAAGATCCTGCGCAAGATGACCTTCTTCGGCGACTTCCCCGACTTGGAGCTGTGGGAAGTGCTGCGCATCGGCGAGTGGCAGAAACAGCCGGAAAAGACCGTGCTGATGCGCGAGAACGACATGAGCGACGCCATCTATTTCATCATCGAAGGCAGCGTCAGCGTGACGCGCGGTTCGCGCCTGCTGCTGGCGCTGCGCGATGGCGACTGCTGCGGCGAGATGGCTTACATCCGCGGCAAGCAACTGCCGCGCTCGGCCACCGTCACCGCCAACACCGAGGTCTCGGTGATGAAGCTCGACCCGCAGCAGCTCGCGCAACTGTCAGAAAGTTGCCAGAGCCATTTCAACCAGGCTTTTCTATATGTGCTGGCGGAACGCCTGCGCCTGGCGGACGAACGCATCTCGCGTCTGGTCAGTTAGAATCGCGCCCTTTTCGAACCGGAGGAACACCACATGGCACAAAAGACCATCATCCAGACACCCGACGCACCTGCCGCCATCGGCACCTACTCGCAAGCGGTACGCGTCAACGACACCGTCTACCTGTCCGGCCAGATCGGCCTCGACCCGATCAGCATGCAGATGGTGGAAGGCATCGAAGCGCAGATCCACCGCGTGTTCCAGAACCTGCGTGCAGTCGCCAATGCCGCCGGCGGCAGCCTGGACGACGTGGTCAAACTCAACATCTTCCTCACCGATCTGGGCAATTTCGCCAAGGTCAACGAAATCATGGCTACGTATTTCCGCCAGCCCTATCCGGCGCGTGCAGCCGTCGGCGTGGCCAGCCTGCCGCGCGATGCACTGGTGGAAGCGGATGGAGTGATCGTCCTCGGCGATTGATACGGAACTGCAGTGACACACCCCAAATCGATCGGCAAATATGCCATCAGGCAGGTGCTCGGACACGGCACCACCAGCATCGTCTATCTCGGTTTCGACCCGTTCGCCAACCGCGAAGTGGCGATCAAGGTACTGAAGCAGGAGATCCTGAACGACGCACGCATGGGCAAGGCGTTCCGCCGCCAACTCGACAACGAAGCATCGCTGGTCGGTCGCCTGGAGCACCCGCACATCGTCTCCATCTATGACGCACTGATCAGCGACGGCGAAAGCTACATCGTGATGGAGTACGTCAGCGGCGGCACGCTGGAACAGTTCATCGAGCCGGACAAATTGCTGCCCGTCGACCGCGTGATCGAATACATGTTCAAGTGCTGCCGCGCGCTGAACTATGCGCAATACAACGGCGTGATCCACCGCGACATCAAGCCCGCCAACATGATGCTGACCGAGGACGGCGACATCAAGATCTCCGACATGGGCGCCGCGCTGCTGCTCGATCTGGAACAGACACAGGTCAGCAACCTCGGCTCGCCCTATTACATGTCGCCCGAACAGCTGGGGGCCGAGACACTCACCCACCAGACCGACATCTATTCGCTGGGCGTGGTCATGTACCGGCTGTTATGCGGGCAGGCACCCTACCGCGCACAAAGCCTGGCCAGCCTCTGCCACCAGATCCTGAACACACCACCCACGCCGCTGCGTACCTATCGCGCCGACATCCCGCCCGACCTGGAGCGGATCGTGGCGCGCGCGATGGAGAAGGACAGGGACTTGCGCTACCAGAACTGGCGCGACTTCGGCAACGACCTGGCGGCACTGGGACGTTACGAGCAATCCGACATCACCATCAACCAGACGGAAAAGTTCACCACCCTGCGTGGCATGGCGCTGTTCAAGGATTTCTCTGATACCGAGCTGTGGGAGATCCTGCGCATCGGCGAATGGCAGAAGCGACCGGCGCAGACCGTGCTCATGCGCGAGGACGAACTGGGCGACGATTTCTACATCATGATCGCCGGCACGGTGAACATCACCAAGAACGGCTACCTGCTCAACCTGATCAGCCGCGACGATTGCTTCGGCGAGATGGCCTACATCAGCGGCCGCGTGGTGCACCGCTCGGCCACCGTCACCGCCGGCACCGATGTGACCGTGCTGAAGATCGCCCCCAAGCTGCTGACCGGGCT
>JAQUAD010000078.1 GCA_028687425.1 Sideroxydans sp. | reverse complement strand
GTCCACCACCTTGCCGGTCTCATCCACCACCGCCACTTTCACGCCGGTGCGCAGGCCGGGGTCCAGGCCGATGGTCACGCGCGGGCCAGCCGGTGCGGCCAGCAGCAGGTCTTTCAGGTTGCGCGCGAACACGTTGATCGCCTCGGTCTCGGCCTTGGCGCGCAGCGCGCCCATCAATTCCGTTTCAAGGTGCATGAACATCTTCACGCGCCAGGTCCAGCGCACGGTGTCCAGCAGCCAGCGGTCGGCCGGACGGCTCATGTCCTTGATGTTGAAACGTGCGGCGATGCGCGCCTCGCACGGATTGTGCGGCGAACTCCATGTCGGCTTCTCCTCCTCGCTATCCAGACGCAACTCCACATTCAGCATCTCTTCGCGGCGACCGCGGAACACGGCCAGCGCGCGGTGCGACGGGATGGTGTTGATGGATTCGGAATAATCGAAATAGTCGGCGTACTTCTCCGCCGCATTCTGCTTGCCCTCGACCACGCGCGATTGCACCACGCCATGTTCCTGCACATATTCGCGCAGCGATTGCAGCAAGCCCGCATCCTCGGCGAAACGCTCCATCAGGATCTGCCGCGCGCCATCCAGCGCCGCCTTCGCATCCGCCACGCCGGGATTGTTGTCGCCCGCCGCACTGGTGAAAGGCTCGCGCAGATAATTGGCCGCTTCCTCTTCCGGATTCAGCGTCGGGTCTGCCAGCAAGGCATCCGCCAATGGCTCCAGCCCAGCCTCCAGTGCGATCTGCGCCTTGGTGCGGCGCTTCGGTTTGTAAGGCAGATACAAATCTTCGAGGTGCGTCTTGTCGGTTGCCAGCGACACTGCCTTCAACAACTCCGGCGTCATCTTGCCCTGCTCGGTGATGGAAGCGATGATCGCCGCACGGCGCTCTTCCAGCTCGCGCAGATAGCGCAGGCGGTCTTCCAGCAAGCGCAGCTGAATGTCGTCCAGCCCGCCTGTGGCCTCCTTGCGGTAACGGGCGATGAAAGGCACAGTCGCGCCCTCGTCCAGCAGGGCGATGGCGGCGGCGATTTGAGCGGGTTTAGCCGCAATCTCGGCGGCAAGGCGTTGTTCTATGGATGGAAGCATATTTGATCTACTGAAATAAATAGCCCTCCGGGTTGCGAGGGCTATGGGTGAAATTTAACGAGGGCGGATTATGCCAAGATGTGCGAACTATCGAAAGAATTACTGGTAAAAAACGAATCAGCCAAGACAGATCAAGGATGCACGAAATAAGCCTACCTTTGCTCTTCGATTTCAAGAATCCTGTATCGCTTTAGCTGTCCAGACTTGCTCGTTTGTCGAAGTACCTTGCAACGGATAAAGCCATTCCTTGATTTTCTTTCTAGGGCACTAAAACTTAGGCTCGAAGTGATTAAAACAATATTGTTGTGCGAGCGCGCGCTGGGCTGAAGCTCAAAACTTATTGGGCGCCCCTCACTGGGGACAAATATTCTGCCTTTATAACTATTGCTGTTGTAGCTAGATATTCTGCCAACAATTTCCTCAATTTCTGGGCTTGTATAGGTTTCATTTATGTATTCGAACGTTTCTAAAGAAAATGGGGATGGAAGAGGAAAATCTTGTTGATTAATTCTTGCGGTGATTAACCCTCTTGTCGCAGTCGAATTCATTGATATTGGGCGATGCATTTCCCTGACGGCAGTCGAACATTTTTCAATTAAGGCATCAGCACGGGCTTGGCTTAACCGCGGCACCTCAATGTTTTGCTTATGTGCATCTTCATAGAGTTGTCCAAGTGTTTTGTCATAGTCAACATGTACGCCAAGACTTTCCATTATTACGTAGTCATACATTGAATAAATAATATGGCCTAGAGGAGTGTCTTTCGGGGCTGTTCCGGCTTGATAGAGTGCTGTCGCAAGTAAGGAAATTGAAGCCGTCATTTTCCAACTGCTTTCTTCAGCTGGAAGGGCAAAAATTCTTGCTCCTTTTAGTGCCGGGGCTTGAGTAATTATTTTGTCATTCAGAACGAGATGAGTTGTTAGCGCAAGTGATCGTTGAAAACCGATCATCGCTTGGTTTACGTCGTAAAAATCAATCCTATGCTTATCAGAATCGTTTCCTTCGAACTTAAACTCAAATTCGACTACATCCACAAATCACCCCCTTACATAATTTGTTTCCATTTGCACCAGAACCTTCAAAGTTCCTGCGAGCGCGCCGAAGCCTATCAGCAATCCCTCTCCCCGCCTATATGCCAAAAGATATAGACGACCCCCCAAAAAAATATTTCACACCCCGGGAACTTTATTAGCAACCGCTTATCTATGTCAGCAGTAACGAGAGTTACTTCACGTTTCTCCTCCCTGAGCGTGATGTCTTAACTTTCTTCCCCTTTGGTTAAGACAGTTGCCCCCGTCCCGTAAGGATGGGGGCATTTTTTTTGCCCACTGTTTTGAATCCGAAAGATGCTGCCTGGCGATGCGCCTGGCTTCGAACCGCCCTACTTCTGCGCCTTAACGATACTCATCGCAGTTGCCACCATGCCGCCCATGTCCGCCAGATTGCCCGGCAGGATGAGGGTGTTGCCTTCTTTGGCGACTTTGCCGAAGGCTTCGACGTATTGTTCGGCGACTTTGAGGTTGACAGCGTCCATACCACCGGGTGACTGGATGGCTTGGGCGACTTTCTGGATGGCCTCGGCATTGGCGGTGGCAACGGCGAGGATGGCGGCGGCTTCGCCTTGTGCGGTGTTGATTGCGGCTTGCTTCTCACCTTCGGAACGCTGGATGAAGGCTTCGCGTTCTCCAGTGGCGATGTTGATCTGCTCCTGTTTGCGGCCTTCGGAGGCGGCGATCAGGGCGCGTTTCTCACGCTCGGCGGTGATCTGTGCCTGCATGGCGTGCAGGATCTCTTTGGGCGGCGTGAGGTCTTTGATCTCGTAACGCAACACTTTGACGCCCCAGCTGGTGGCGGCTTCGTCCAATGCGGCGACCACGGCGCGGTTGATGTCGTCGCGCTCTTCGAAGGTTTTGTCCAGTTCCATCTTGCCGATGACGGAGCGCAAGGTGGTTTGCGCGAGCTGGGTGATGGCCATGATGTAGTCACTGGTGCCGTAGGAGGCCAGACGGGGGTCGGTCACCTGAAAATACAGGATGCCGTCCACCTGCAACTGGGTGTTGTCCTTGGTGATGCAGACCTGACTGGGTACGTCTAGCGGGATTTCCTTGAGCACGTGCTTGTAGGCGACACGATCAATGAACGGGATGACGATATTCAATCCGGGTGCCAGTGCTACGTGAAATTTTCCGAGCCGCTCGACCACCCATGCATTCTGCTGGGGTACTACTTTGAGTGCCTTGATGACGAAAATGACGGTAGCGGCCAGTATGAACAGAGCGATTTCCATGGTGTCTCCTTATTGTTTGTTGTGCGTCAGCACCAGACCCGAGCCTTGCACTGCCTTGATGTAGAGCGTTCCTTCATGCGGGGTGTCGGCGGACTCCAGCTCGGCATCCCATTCTGCACCGCGATAGAACACGCGGGCGCTGCCGTTGTCGTTCCATTTGATGACTTTTACGGGCAGGCCGATGTCGAGACCGACATCGGGTGTGTTGCTGGCGTGGCCGCTTTTCCAGCGGCGCAACATGACGATGCCTGTGACGCCGGTCACCGCGCTGAATACGAATTGCCACACCAGACTGACGCCAAGCGCTGCGGCTGCGCCGCCCACGGCCAGCGCGACGGCGATCACCAGCAGGTAGAAAGTGCCGGTGGCGATCTCAAGACCGACCAGAAGCAGTGCCAGCAAGAACCAGTAAACGTAGATTTCCATAAGTCCTTTCCATTTCTGTTGTGAGCGCTACGAAGCGCTTGTGCAATCTAACAGCAAAGCGCCCTCCAAACCATATGCCGACCCATATACCTGGGCTGTAGCTTCCCGCTAGCGCTTATAAGGACTGCGCTCGTTCAATTCTTCCACATATCCGGCGATGGCTTCATGCTCTCGCTGCAGATAGTTCTCTACTGCCTGCGCGAACTGCGGATGGGCCAGCCAGTGTGCCGAACGTGTGGTGACCGGCATGAAGCCACGCGCCAGCTTGTGTTCGCCCCCTGCCCCGCCTTCGAATATCTGCAGCTTGTGGGCGATGCAATATTCGATGGCCTGGTAGTAGCACACCTCGAAATGCAGGCCGGAATGGAATTCGAACGTACCCCATGAACGTCCATACAGCGCTTTATCTGTCATGTAGTTCAAGGCGCTGGCGATGGGGCGACCTTCACGGGAGGCGATGACCAGCAGCGTGTGCGCGGGCAATGCGACCCCGATGCGCTGGAAGAAGTCTTCGTTCAACTGGTGCGGCGAGTTGTGTAGTTGCAGGGTGTGCAGATAACAGGAGGCGAAGAACGACCATTGCTCTGGCGTGGCATCTTGTCCTGCGATGCAATCGATCTGGATACCCGCCTCTTGCACCTTGCGTCTTTCCTGCTTGATGCGCTTGCGCTTGTCGCGGCTGAGTGTGGCCAGATAATCATCGAAATGGTTGTAGTTCTGATTCTGCCAATGGAACTGCACGTCCTGACGCAGCATCATGCCGTGGTGCTGGGCGACCTGAATATCCGCATCGTTCAGGAACAGACAATGCAGTGACGAGACGCCAGACGCTTGTGCATAGTGCAAGGCATGCTGAAGCAACAAGTCGCGCATTTCATCGGACTTTGCCAGCAATCGCTGGCCGGTCACCGGTGTGAACGGTACGGCGCATACCAGCTTGGGATAGTAGTGGAGGCCATGCCGGTGATAGGCATCGGCCCAGGCGAAATCGAACACGTGTTCGCCGAAGGAGTTCACCTTGAGATAGAGCGGCATCGCGCCGACGAGGATATCCCTTTGCCACAATGTGATGAATTGCGCCTGCCAGCCGTACTGCGGCATGGCGCAGCCACTTTCTTGCAGGGCCAGAAAAAAAGCATGGGAAACAGTCGGGTCGCCATCGGTCAGTCCGTCCCACTCTTTGGCTGGAATTTCAGATAGGTTTTCGACGATCTTGAGGGTGGGCTGAGACATTTCGTGCCGCGTATGTACCCTTATTTGCCCTGCACGACCTGCACATGCGCGCTGCTCAGCCGCATGAACAGGCGGATCTTGCGCAACATGGGCCACCAGTCGTAGAGGAATATCTGCATCGGGCGCCACATGGCGACCCAGCCGACGATGGTGAGGCTCTCGCGGGCGATGCGGTAGCCCGCCCCTTCTCCCATGTTGCCGATGAAGTCGGCGGCGATCAGACAAGCCGAGACGAACGCGATGCCGATGAACAGACTCATGCGCCCCTGCTTCAAGACCTGACGCAGGCGGCGGCGCGTACGTTCGGCCTGGTAGATGAAGTGGTTGTGGATGGCCTTGGTGATCATCTCGGTCGGGTCGCCGCCTTCGGGCCATTGCTCAAGATGGATGGTGAGGTGGAAATGGCTGCGCACCGGATGGGTGGATGCCCAGGATTCGATGAATTCGTGGGCCTTGGGGTCGAGGTCCTTGTTGCGAAACGGCGTCGGATCCATGGAGTTGAACAGCTGCGCGGTATCTTTTACGCGCAGTGCCAGACGGTGGATGGGCGCGTTGCTGTGGGTCATGGTTTTAATACCAGATGTACGACCAGCTCGGAGTATCGGCTCAATGTGCCATCGGTAGTGAGCAGGTAGGCGGGCAAGGACTGCGCCTGCGCGATCAGCAATCGGTCGAACGGATCGCGGTGACGCCAGGGCAGATCGACCAGCGGATAGCAATCTTCACCTTTCACCGGCAGTTCGGTGAAGCCGGTATCCAACGCCAGACGGTGGATGTCTTTGGGCGAAAAATCAAAGTCTGTCCGGTTCAAGGAGCGCTTGATCGCGATCTCCCAAATGCTGGCTGCGCTGAAATAGACGGTGTTGGCTGCATCGGCGACGCCTGCGACCACGTCTTGCGGCAAGCGCTCGGGGGCCAGCAAGGCTGCCAGTAATACGTTGGTGTCCAGCAGGTACACATGCCGGGCCATTACTTTCCCTGCTCGAACATGCGGGTGATCTCATCCGCATGCAGTTTGTCGAAGTCTGCCGGGAATGTGAATTGTTTCTTGCCCTGCCCCAACTTGCGCGTTCCCGAAGTGGTGGGTGCAAGGGATACCAAACGCGCTACGGGTTTTCCTGCACGCGCGATCACGATCTCTTCCCCGGCTTCGGCTTGTTCGACGATGCGCGAGAACTGGGTCTTGGCTTCATGGATGTTGACGGTTTGCATGACATGCCTCGGGTGGACTAAGTGGACTAATGTTAGTCCATGTCATGTGATCCGGCAAGCGCGGAAAGATGGGTACAGCCATCCCGCTTCAAGACCTGTCGCAGGCAGTCGCGCTGAAAGATCAATCGTAATGGATCAGTCCGTGGCCCAGTTCCGGCGTCTTGCCGGAGATGAGGTCGGTGAGGAATTTCCAGATGGCGTCGCCGGAGGGCGGGCAGCCGGGGATGAAGTAATCGACCTTCACCACTTCGTGCAGCGGGTGCACCTTGTCCAGCGGCAGCGGCAGTTCGGGGTCGTTGGGGATATGGCCGTGCACCAGCCCCGGCTCGGTGAGGTAGACCTCGGTGAGGCAGGCGCTCAGGTCGAGGTGGT
>JAQUAD010000001.1 GCA_028687425.1 Sideroxydans sp. | reverse complement strand
GGCAACGGCTATGCCGGTCTGTCCGAGACAGCGCTGTACTACAACGGCGGTGTGATCAAGCACGCCAAGGCACTGAACGCGATCTGCAACCCGTCTACCACCTCCTACAAGCGTCTGGTTCCTCACTTCGAAGCACCGGTGAAGATGGCTTACTCTGCCAAGAACCGTTCCGCTTCCATCCGTATCCCGCACGTTGCCAGCGACAAGGCTCGCCGCATCGAGACCCGCTTCCCGGATCCGACAGCGAACCCATACCTGTGCTTCTCTGCACTGCTGATGGCTGGTCTGGACGGTATCCAGAACAAGATCCATCCTGGCGATCCTGCAGACAAGAACCTGTACGACCTGCCGCCGGAAGAAGATGCAAAGATCCCGACCGTTGCTGCTGGTCTGGACGAAGCATTGGCTGCTCTGGATGCAGACCGCGAGTTCCTGACTCGTGGCGGTGTGTTCTCCAGCGACTTCATCGACGCATTCATCGCGTTGAAGACAGACGAACTGAACAAGATCCGCATGACCACTCACCCGGTCGAGTTCGACATGTACTACAGCGTGTAAGTCGTTCGCGACTTGCTGCAAACAACGGGGCCCTCGCGGCCCCGTTTGTTTTTGGAAGGCGGTTTGTCTCGCCTGATGCCTTCCCCTATACTCCGTCCATCGAATTCCGAGGTCACCCCATGAAGCCATACCGCATGCTGTTGTTGTGCGTCGTCTTCACTGCCAGCACCAGCGCTTACGCCGAGATATACAAACGCGTGGACAAGGAAGGTCATGTCACCTATTCCAGTGAACCGTTCAAGGGCGCGCACAAGCTGAAGCTTGAACCTCTGCCCACCACCCAGCCGCCCAAGCCGCTCCCCAGCAAAAGCAACAGCGAGGAATCGTCCTTCCCCCGCGTGGACAAGGCGACGCAGAGCCGACGCGACGATAAGCGCCGCAGCATCCTCGAAGACGAAATGGCCACTGAGCAACAAGCGCTGGATGATGCCCGCGCGCAATTGAAGGTGGCCGAGGATACGCCGCAGGTCTACACAGGCGCCGACGGCAGGACCTACCGCAACATGGCGAAATATGAAGAGGCGGTGCAAGCCGCGCAGGAGAACGTGCGAATGCATGAGAACAACATCCGTGCATTGCAGACCGAGATCGACAATCTCCGATGATCTGATGCTGGCATGTTTTCTGCTCTGATTTGGACATGACCAGCGCCCCGCTCCCGACACTGGATTTTCTTTCGACAGCCGTGATGCTGCTCGACGATCAGTCGCGCATCGCATACCTGAATCCCGCCGCCGAGCATCTGTTCGCGGTGAGCCACAGCAACCTGATCGGCCATCCGCTGCAATTCGCTTTCACGCATACCGAGCAATTGTTCAGCGCCATACAGTCGGCACTGGCCAACCGCTCTTCACATATCGAACACGACCTGCTGCTGGGCACGCACAGCCACAGCCAGAAGCTGCATCTGAGCTGTACCGTCAACACCTTGCAGCTGCCACCCTACGCGCTGATGCTGGAATTCCACACTATCGAACGCCCGCTCAAGCTGGCGCGCGAAGAGCAGATGCTCGACCAGACGCAAGCCAATCGTCTGCTGCTGCGCAACCTGGCGCACGAGATCAAGAACCCGCTGGGCGGCATCCGCGGCGCGGCGCAATTGCTGGAACAGGAACTGGACCGGCCTGCCCTGCGCGAGTACACGCAAGTCGTCATTCAGGAAGCGGATCGTTTGCGCTCGCTGATGGAGAACCTGCTCACGCCACAACACACGCCCCATTTCAGTGCGCTGAATATTCATGAAGTGCTGGAGCGCGTACGCAGTGTGGTGATGGCGGAATTGCCCGAAAGCCTGCACATCCAGCGCGACTATGACTTGAGCCTGCCGGATCTGGAAGGCGACAAGGCTTTGCTGATTCAAGTGATCCTGAACATCGTGCGCAATGCCGCACAAGCCATGCAGGGCAAAGGCACGATCATTCTGCGCACGCGCATCTCGCGCCAGGTCACGGTGATGAAGAAACGCCACCGGCTGGCCATCTCCCTGCAGATCATCGATGACGGCCCGGGCATCCCGCAGCATTTGCAGGACAAGATCTTCTATCCGCTCGTCTCGGGACGTGCGGACGGCCACGGCCTTGGCCTGACGCTGGCGCAGGACTTCGTCAGCCAGCATCAGGGCAGTATCGAATTCGACAGCGAACCGGGGCGGACCTGCTTCACGGTGATGCTGCCGCTCACCTCAATGGAAAAACAATAATGAGTAAACCAGTCTGGATCATCGACGACGACCGTTCCATCCGCTGGGTGCTGGAAAAAGCACTCGCGCGCGAGGAGATCGAATACAAGAGCTTTGCCTCGGCCGACGAAGCATTGGCTGAATTACCGAACAGTCTGCCGCAGATGGTGATCAGCGACATCCGCATGCCTGGCAGTTCCGGCCTCGATCTGTTGCAGACCTTGCGCAATGAATATCCGGCACTGCCGGTCATCATCATGACGGCTTACTCCGATCTGGAGAGCGCGGTCTCCTCGTTCCAGGGCGGCGCATTCGAATACCTGCCCAAGCCGTTCGATGTGAACCACGCCGTGGAATTGATACGCCGTGCGCTGGCGCAGAGCCAACGCAAACAAAGCAATGGCGTGGAGAGCACCGAAGCACCGGACATCCTCGGCCATGCACCGGCCATGCAGGAAGTGTTCCGCGCCATCGGCCGCCTGGCCCAGTCCAATGCCACCGTACTCATCACCGGCGAATCCGGCACCGGCAAGGAACTGGTGGCGCATGCGCTGCACCGCCACAGCCTGCGTGCCGACAAACCTTTCGTGGCGATCAACACCGCCGCCATTCCCAAGGACCTGCTGGAGTCGGAACTGTTCGGCCATGAGAAAGGCGCTTTCACCGGCGCCAACACCACACGCCACGGCCGCTTCGAACAAGCCGAGGGCGGCACGCTGTTCCTGGATGAGATCGGCGACATGCCGGCTGAATTGCAGACCCGTTTGCTGCGCGTGCTGTCGGATGGCAACTATTATCGCGTCGGCGGTCACCAGCCCATCAAGGCCAATGTACGCATTATCGCCGCCACCCACCAGAATCTGAACGAACGCGTGAAGCAGGGACTGTTCCGCGAAGACTTGTTCCACCGTTTGAACGTGATCCGCCTGCGCCTGCCGCCGCTGCGCGAACGCCGCGAGGATATTCCGTTGCTGGCTAAGTACTTCCTGCAAAAGAGCGCGAAGGAACTGGGCGGCGAACAGAAGACACTGAGCGAGTCCGCGCTGACTTTCCTCTCTGCACAAGATATCCCGGGCAACGTGCGCCAGCTGGAGAACCTGTGTCACTGGCTGACAGTGATGACCCCGACCCAGCTGGTGGAGATCGCCGACCTGCCCGCGGAATGGCGAGAAGGGTCTTCTGCCGCGCCCGTCGGCGGCGATTGGCGCACGCTACTCGCCCAGCAAACCGTGCAGATGCTGCAACGCGGCGAACCCAACATCCTGGATACACTCACCAAGGAATTCGAGCGCACCTTGATCACTCAGGCATTGCAGCACACCGGCGGCCGTCGCATCGAAGCCTCCACGCTGCTCGGCATGGGGCGCAACACGCTGACGCGCAAGATTCAGGAATTGGGGTTGGACGGGGACGGCGAAAAAGATTAACGCCAGACCTTGTCGATCGACTCGGCGCGGGCGCTTTCGTTGATGCCGGGCAAGCCGTGCATCTGCAGGATGGTGCGCAACACGTTGTAGTGGTCTATGCGTTGCGCATACTGCCCCGCTTTCACCATGGGGCCGACCATGAGCGTGACGACGCGATTCCCTTCCGAACCATCATCCTCGTCGAAAGTGACGATGAGCAGGCTGTTGTTGTCCATCGCCCACTGCGCGTAAGCCTCGATGTTCTGCTGCAACCACGCATCGCCTTGCGCGATGCTGCCGTCGTGCATGTCATTGCGCTGATCGGGCACCACCCAGGCTACATCGGGCAACTGCGCAAAATCCTGCGGCATGGCCGTCAGCGGCTGGTTCAATGCTGACAGTTCTTTCCAGTTCGCCAGCGGATTGTGCTTGCGCATGTACGAACCGTAGCGGCAGCCCTCGTATCCAGCCTTGGGCATCGACTCAGAGTAGCTGACAAAGCTCCGACCTTTCAACAGCAAGGCACTAGCCAGGTTGTCGCCGGACAGGTCCAGCGGACAGGTGTTGCTGCCGATGCCACGCGTCGTGCCGTTGAACAAGGCGAGATAGTTGGGCTGGCTGGGATGGGTGACACCGTGCGCATTGGTGAACAAGGCACCGCGTTGCGCCAGCGCGTTGATGTAAGGCGCATCTGGATTGCCGATGATCTGCGAAAAGGATTTGTTCTCTTCGATCACGATGAGGATGTGATCGGGACGCGGCAGATTGACCGCCTGCACCTGCGCTGCCGCACCACAGAGCAGCAGGCCCGCAACGAGCTGCTTCATTCCTTGTTTTCCGGTGAAGGTGCAGGCGCATCGTCCTGAGCCTTCTGGCGCGTGCGGTTCTTGCTCGGATCGGCGAACCGGAAGCGCCCTGACAGCACGCAACCTTTCATGCCAATATCGCACGGCTTGTTCAGTACCTTCTGGCACTTGTCGTCGACCTCGTGCGGGCAACCCCAGCCGCTCATTCCTTTGCCTCGTCAGGCCTTCTTCACGAACTCGGTCTTCAACTGCATCGCGCCGATGCCGTCGATCTTACAGTCGATGTCGTGATCGCCATCCACCAGACGAATGTTCTTCACCTTGGTGCCGACCTTCACCACCGAGGAAGAACCCTTGATTTTCAGGTCCTTGATCACCGTGACGGTGTCGCCGTCGTTCAGAACCGTACCGAAAGCATCCTTGAACACCTTCACTTCTTCGACTGCCTCGGCAGCCACTTTGGGCCACTCGTGCGCGCACTCGGGACAGACGAAGTTATCGCCGTCTTCGTAGGTGTATTCGGAGTTGCATTTGGGGCAGTTTGGTAAGTCAGACATCTTTATTTCCTGTTGTATGAATCGGGTTAATGGTAATCGTCTTCACGCTGGTGGCGAACGGCAAGGATCGTCACGGTTTCAGCGTCATCGATCTCGAACAGCGCAACATAGCCTGCACCTCCAAACGGAATGATCAATTCGCGTAAATATGCATTGTCGCTATCCGCCTTGCGACAAGTGAATGGAAATCGTTCCAACACCTGCATGCTGGCAGCAATGGTCTCGCGGGCGTGCTTCGCGGCTGAAATGTCGTTTGCGGCCAAGAAGGTAAACAGTCGCTTTAGGTCTTCTTTGGCAGCCTGAGTGTAGCGAACCTTATGGCTCACTTACTTGCCTTTGCACCATCAATGATGGCATCCAGTTCTGCCAGCACTTCTTCCGACGAAAAGTACACGCCTGATTTCTTCGCCTCATCCCGCGCAGCCAAACCGCGTGCGATGAATTCCTGCTGCGTCCGTCGAAACTCCACATTGCGACGCAACGAATCTTCAACGAAAGCTGAAAGCGTCTCTCCCGGCCGCAAGATATCTTCAGCGGCTTGCCTCAATTCAGGCTCCACGCGCAAAGCAGGCATAGTGGCGGTTTTCATATGACACCTCGTGCATTACAAATGTGATGCACATCATCGTCGAAGTCGACGATAGATGCAAGGCGGAGGTACTGCTTGGACTTCCTACCCGGCTATTGCTGTCACAGCTTGTAGCCGCGGTGCACTGCCACCACACCGCCGGTCATATTGAAGTATTCGACGCGCTCCAGTCCTGCATCGACCATCATCTGCTTCAGCTCTTCCTGACCCGGATGCATGCGGATGGATTCGGCGAGGTAGCGGTAACTGTCGGCATCGTTGGCGATGAGCTCGCCCATCTTGGGCAGCAGCTTGAAGGAGTACAGGTCATACAGCTTCTCCAGCGGCTTCACGACCTTGGAGAACTCCAGCACGATCAGACGTCCGCCCGGTTTGAGCACGCGGCGCATCTCGCGCAGGGCAGCTTCCTTGTGGGTGACGTTGCGCAGGCCGAAGGCGATGCTGACGGCATCGAAATAGTTGTCCGGGAACGGCAGCTTCTCGGCGTCGCATTGCGCGGTGGGTGTCGGGGTGCCGTTGTCTATCATGCGGTCGCGACCGACGCGCAGCATGGCGTTGTTGATGTCGGTCAGGATGACCTGGCCGCTACGGCCGACCTTCTTCAGGAACAGTTTGGTCAGGTCACCGGAGCCGCCTGCCACGTCCAGCACGCGCTGGCCTTCATGCACGTTTGCCAAGCCGACCGCGAACGGCTTCCATACGCGGTGCAGACCGACCGACATGAGGTCGTTCATGATGTCGTATTTGCTGGCGACGGAAGTGAATACGCCGGCAACCTTCTTCGCTTTCTCGTTCTCGTCCACGGTCTCGAAACCGAAGTGTGTCTTGGCCATTTTCCTGTCTCCTATTTCGGATCGCGGGATGCGCCCGCTGCCTGCAACTTGTCCAGATATTCCTGCCACATCACCTGCTGGTTGTGGCCCATCGTATACAGCAGGTCCCAATCATAGAGACCGCTGTCGTGGCCGTCGTCGAATTCCAGCTTCAGCGCATAGCTGCCTGCGGGCTCCAGTCCTTTGAGCACCACGTCGCGCTTGCCGACCTGCAAGGTCTCCTGACCTACGCCATGGCCGCGCACCTCTGCGGAGGGTGAATAGACGCGCAGAAATTCGGCAGGCATGTTGAAACGTGAGCCATCGCTGAAAGCGATCTCCAGCGAATTGGATTTCTGGTGCAGGACGATCTCGGTCGGGGTAGCGTTCATAGTGCGCGTATCTTCTTCAGCAATGCAGTTGTTGATCGTTCGTGCAGGAAAGGGATGCTGTGCACACTGCCGCCCCAGCCCTGTACTTCTTTGGCACCGACGATGCGGTCGGGCGTCCAGTCGCCGCCCTTCACCAGCTTGTCCGGTTTGCAGGCGAGGATAAGATTGAGCGGTGTATCCTCGTCGAACTGTACCACCAGACTCACCGACTCCAGCGCGGCCAGCACCGCCATGCGGTCGGCCTCAGCGTTGATCGGGCGGTCATCACCCTTGCCTTGTCGCTTCACCGAGGCATCGCTGTTGACGCCGACGATGAGCGAGGCGCCCAGTGCGCGTGCCTGTGCCAGATAAGTGACATGGCCGCGATGCAGGACGTCGAAACAGCCGTTGGTGAACACCAGCGGGCGCGGCAATGCAGCGACCTTGGCAGCCAGATCGTCGGCCGTACACAACTTGTTTTCGAAACTGGGAGCGGGATACATCACTTCATGTACTCGAACACGCGCACTACCTTCTTCACGCCGCGCGTAGTGGCGGCGATCTCGGAAGCGGCATCGGCTTCGGCTCGGGTGACGATACCCATCAGATACACCACGCCTTCTTCGGTGTAGACCTTGATATTGTCGCGATTGAAACTCTGGTCTTCCAGGAAGCGGGTGCGCACATCGCCAGAGATACCGGAATCACTGCGGCGCAGGCCGGTATCGTTGAGGCCGCCGACATGCAGTTCGTTGGCGATGCCCTTGATCGGCGAGATGCCGCCCACGATACGCTCCACACCCTGCTTGGTGGCATCGTCCGGCACTTGTCCGGTGATGAGTGCGAAACGGTTGAAGCAGGTGACGTTCACCTGGATGTTGCTGCGGTATCGGGCAGCGATCTGCTGGCGTGCGTTGTATTCGATATTGCGATCGTCCTGCACGGCGGCTTCACTGCGGCGTTCGATCTGCGGATCGTTGATGCCATGCGGCTGGGCGCAGCCTTGCAGCAGGGCAAGCACGAACAACAGCGGCGTCAGCCAGCGACTGCGCATCACTCGCCCCCCAGCAGCACGTGATCGATCACGTCGCACAGGCAATGCAGTGTGAGCAGGTGAACTTCCTGTATGCGCGCAGTCCTCTGCGTCGGTACGCACAGGTGGAAATCGCCTTCCTGCAGCATCGCCCCCATCTGCCCGCCTTCCCGTCCTGTGAGCGCGACCACGACCATACCGCGTTCATGCGCAGCTTCGATGGCTTCCACCACATTGGGCGAACTGCCGCTGGTGGAGATGGCGAGCAACACATCGCCTTCCATGCCGAGTGCGCGCACTTGCTTGGAGAAGATCTGTTTGTAGTCGTAATCGTTGGCGATGGAGGTGAGCACCGAGCTGTCGGTGGTCAACGCGATAGCGGGCAGGCCCGGACGCTCGACTTCGAAGCGGTTGATCAGCTCGGCGGCAAAGTGCTGGGCATCGGCAGCGGAACCGCCGTTGCCGCAGGCGAGGATCTTGCCGTCATGCATCAGGCAGTTGACCATGGCCTGTGCCGCATCGGCGATGGGCTGGGCTAATACTTTTTTGCTCTGCAGCTTGATCTCGGCGCTGTCGTCGAAATGTTTGCTGACGCGTTTTGCGAGTGTCATTTATCGGGATTCTCGTTGATGGATGGGCTGGATTTTACCCTATCGGTCATGACAAGTGAGTCCGCCACGATGATGAAACTTGCCATGACCGACTCCCCCTATCCAACTTTCCCCCGAAGGGAGAAAGGGCAAACGAATCGCTACGCGAATGTTTGGTTACAGCTGGAACGCATTCTTGAGCCACTCGATACCTTCGCCGCCTTCTGCCGAACTGAGCAGGATCGCATCGAAGCGACAGGGTGGCACAGGTGACACGCTGGAAAGATAGTGTTGTGCCGCGAGGATGAGCTTGTGCTGTTTGCGTGCATCTATGCTGGCTGCCGCCCCGCCGAACTCGGACCGGCTACGCAAACGCACTTCGGCGAACACCAGCGTGTCGCGATCTTTCAGGATCAGGTCGATCTCGCCGAAACGGCAACGGTAGTTGCTTTGCAACAGCTGCAGGCCGTGACGCTGCAGATACTGCGCAGCTGTCTGCTCGGCCTGCGCGCCGGCCTTCATCCGCTCACTCTTCCGGGACGGAAGTCGGCTCTACCGGCTGCGGCCCTCTCAATGCGGCCTCGAGCGTCATGCCCTGGCCGTTACGCATGATCGACTTCACTCCTTCGCGCTTGACCCGATGTCCTTCCAGCGTCAGCTTGCCGGTGACGCCGTCCAGAGGCAGGTCATTGCTCATACTGTGGCGATACAAAACCTGCAGCATGCGGTAAGCGTCGATGCCCAGCGCATACAGACGTTCCATGTCCAGCGTGTAGGGCGGCTCCACGCGCGGATAGACCATGACCGCCGGGTGATCGGGCTGTATCACCCAAGGCATGTCATAGAAACGCACTTCGCCCAGGTCGTAATTGACCAGATTATTGCCGTTGCCGGTGAAGACTTGCGAAGTGGTATACACCGGGATGTCGGCAAAGATATAGGGTCTGATAAGGCGTGCCTTGTCCGGCTCTGCCGCCATGAACACCATGCTGCCCGCCTCGCCACCCAGCAAACGGATCTCGCTCGGGTCGCCTTCGTAAACGATCTCGGGCCACAGCACGCCGCCGGTGCGTTGCCACTCTTCCTCGAAAGCCTGTGCCAGCCGTTTGGACAATGCACTATCGGTGCGTACCACGGTAGCGGTGAGCAGGCCGTTGCTGGCTGCCCACACCGCGGCCTGACGCGCTTCAAGCTCGGGTGGCAGGCCGAAGAAGTACAGTTGGTCGGTGCGCTCCGTATCCAGAACATTCAGCGCCAATGTCGGCACCGGCAATGCGGGCATCTCTGCCAGCGCGGCGACGCCATTGCGGGTGAGCGGACCAGCTACTGCCAGTGCCCCTTGTTCCAGCGCCTGACGATACAAGGCATCGATCTCATATTTTTCGTCGCTGGCGGAATAGATGCGCACCGGCAATCCATTGGGCTGCTGTTCGGCTGCCGACAGGAAGCCCAGTTGCACGGCCTCTGCTGCACGCCCGAATGTCGGCGAGCGCAAGGGCAGGATCAATGCGATATGGTGCTCGGCGCCCTCGGCGAGTCGGGGCAGGATAGGCTCGACCACCGGCTGTTCGAGATCGACAGTACCGGTCTCGACAACGGGCGGCTCCTCGACGGGCTTCTCGGTCGTTGCTGCTGGCGCGGTTACAGGGGCTGGGGCTTGGGGCGGAGTGGCGCAGCCAAACACGCTCACGTATAGTGCGGCGATCAACAGACCGCGCAACCATTTCAACCCGGGGATACTCGTTTGCATAGCAAGACCAATCAAAGAATCGAACACGCATTATATGTAGTCGCCACCCCGATTGGAAATCTGAGTGACATTTCCCTGCGCGCGCTGGACGTCCTGAGCGGCGTGGATGTCGTCGCCGCCGAAGATACGCGCAACACCAAGCACCTGCTGCAACACCACGGCATCAGCGATGCCAAACTGCTGGCCGTACACCAGCACAACGAACGCGGTTCCGCTGAACGTATCATCGAATTGTTACAGCAGGGACAGAGCGTGGCGCTGGTGACCGATGCCGGCACCCCGGCCGTGAGCGACCCCGGTGCGGTATTGGTGCAAGCGGTGCAGGATTCCGGCCTGCGGGTGATTCCCATCCCCGGTGCTGCCGCGGTGGTCACCGCCCTGTCCGCCTCCGGCCTGGTCAATCCGCATTTCATGTTCTACGGCTTCCTGCCCAACAAGCCCGCCGCCCGCCGCACTGCACTGCAAGCACTCGCCAACCAGACCTGCACGCTGGCGTTCTATGAAGCGCCGCATCGTATCCTGGAATGCACTGCCGACCTGCAGGCCGTGTTCGGCGATGAACGCGAGATCGTGTTCGCACGCGAGATCACCAAGCTGTTCGAGAGCATCCACCGCTGCAAGCTGGGCGTGGCACTGGACTGGCTGAACAGCGATGCCAACAACCAGCGCGGCGAATTCGTGCTTTTGGTGTCGGGCGCAGCTGAGCGTACCGAGGCGCTTGATGCAGAAGCCGAACGGGTACTCACATTGTTGCTGCACGAACTGCCGCTCAAACAGGCAGTGCAGCTCGCCGTGCAGATCACCGGACAAAACAGGAATGCCCTTTACCAAAAAGCCCTTGTATTGAAATCTTCATAAGTGCGCGGTTGTTATTCGGCACGAGTTTGCTAAACTCATCGCCCCGCACCACGATCCGAACTTTCGAGGACGTAATGAATCCCGCAACCAAATATCTTCCTGTTCTGCTAGCGCTGTCTCTGGCTGCCTGCGGAGGTAATGACAATAACACCGGCGCCCCCGCTGCCGGCGCCATGCCGCCGCCGCCCGAAGTCGAAGTCGTCACCATCGCCCCCGGCAGCGCCACCTATACCCGCGACCTGCCGGGGCGCGTACAGGCCTTCCGCACCGCACAGGTACGCGCCCGGGTGGATGGCGTGATCGAGCAGCGCCTGTTCAAGGAAGGCAGCGAAGTGACCGAAGGCACGCAGTTGTTCCGTATCGATTCGCGCAACTATCGCGCCACCGCTGAAGCCGCCAATGCCGATGCCGCGCTGGCTTACCAGAATCTGGACCGTGCCAAACGTCTGCTCGATATCAAAGCCATCAGCCAGCAGGAATATGACCTGACGCTGGCCAAGGCCGCACAGACACGCGCCGCCCTGGTGCGTGCCAACGAGGACGTCGCCAATGCCGGCGTGCCCGCCCCCATCAGCGGCCACATCGGCCGCACCGAAGTCACCGAGGGCGCACTGGTCAGCAAGAGCACCGCGACATTGCTGGCGACCGTCGAACAACTCGACCCGGTGTACGTGAACTTCTCGCAATCCGCGGCCGATCTGTTGCACCTGCGTCAGGCCGTCGCGACCGGCGTGCTGAAACGCGCCGATTCGACCGACGTCGAACTGATGCTGGAAGACGGCAGCATCTATCCCAGAAAAGGGCGCATCTTCTTCACCGATCTGGCGGTCGATGCCAACACCGGCTCGATCTCCCTGCGTGCGCAATTCCCCAATCCGAAACGCGAGCTGCTGCCCGGCATGTTCGTGCGCCTGCGCTTCCCCGAAGCCATGGCCGAGAACGCGATACGCGTGCCGCAGCGTGCAGTGCAATCGGGCCCGCAAGGCCAGTTCGTGATGGTGGTCGGTGCAGATGGCAAGGTCGCACCGCTTCCAGTCAGCACCGGCGGCATGGCCGGCACGGATTTCGTCATCTCGTCCGGCCTGAAGCCGGGTGACCAGGTCATCGTCAACGGCCTGCAGAAAGCGCGTCCCGGCACGGTGGTGAAACCGGTTCCGCTTACCACCAGCATGAAGTTGGAAAACCAACTTTCCGCCGCAAAGTAACGGACATGACCATGATGCACTTACATAACGATTCGGCAGTCATGTCCGTCCCTCTCCCCCGTTCCCCCTCTCCCCGAGGGCGAGGGGTACAGTTCGCCGCTTCGCGGATCTTGGGTTAACTCGCCATGCTCGCCCGCTTCTTCATCGACCGCCCCATCTTCGCCTGGGTCATCGCACTGGTCATCCTGCTGGCCGGTGTACTGGCCCTGCGCGGCCTGCCGGTGGCGCAATATCCGGCTGTCGCGCCGCCCGCGCTGGCCATCACCGTCACCTATCCCGGCGCCTCGGCGCAGGTGATCGAAGAGACCGTGGTCGCCCTGCTCGAGCAGGAGATGAACGGCATCGAGAACCTGCTGTACATGGAATCCGCCGCCGAGCTGGGTCGCGGCAGCATCACGCTGACTTTCCAGACCGGGACCAATCTGGACTTCGCCTCGGTTGAAACGCAGAACCGCGTCAAGCGCGCCGAGATCCGCCTGCCGGAAGAAGTGCGCCGGCTGGGTATCCGCGTGGCGAAATCGGCGCGCAACTACGTGATGATCGTGGCCATGATCTCGCCCGACAAGAGCTACGACAACGTGGCGCTGGGCAGCTTCGCCGCCGCCAATGTGCTGGATAGCATCCAGCGCGTGCCGGGCGTGGGCGAGGCGCTGCTGTTCGGTACCGAATATTCGATGCGTTTGTGGCTGAAGCCGGAGAAGCTGCAGGCCTATGGCATTTCGCCGGCCGACGTGTCGCGGGCGGTGCGCGCGCAGAATGCCGAACTGGCCGTAGGCGAACTGGGCCAGCTGCCTTCCGCAACCGGACAGGAGCTGAACGCGGTGATCGTCACGCGCAGCCGCCTGTCCACGACCGAGGAGTTCGGCAACATCGTGGTGCGCACCAACCCCGACGGCTCGGCCTTGCGCGTGAAGGACATCGCAAGGGTAGAGCTGGGCGCACAGGACTATTCCACCGCCGCGCGCATCGATGGCCAACCGGCAGCGGGTATCGCCATCCGCCTGACGCCGGACGCCAACGCGCTGGACACTGTTCGTGCTGTGAAAGCACGCATGACCGAACTGTCCCAGTTCTTCCCGCAGGGTGTCGACTGGCTGGTACCTTACGATACTTCGCAATTCATCGACATCTCCATCAAGGAAGTAGTGAAGAGCTTGGCCGAAGCGTTGCTGCTGGTAGTGCTGGTGATGTTCGTGTTCCTCGGTAACGTCCGCGCCACGCTGATCCCCACCATCGTGATCCCGGTGGCACTGGTCGGCGCACTGGTCGGCCTGTACCTGCTCGGTTATTCCATCAACGTGCTGACGCTGTTCGCCATGGTGCTGGCCATCGGCATCGTGGTGGACGACGCCATCGTGGTGGTGGAAAACGTCGAGCGCATCATGAGCACCGAGAACCTGCCGCCGCGCGAAGCCACGCGCAAGGCGATGGACCAGATCATCGGCGCCATCATCGCCATCACGCTGGTGCTGTCCGCGGTGTTCATCCCGATGTCGCTGTTCCCCGGCTCGACCGGCGCCATCTACCGCCAGTTCGCGGTGACGCTGGTGCTGACTATGGGCTTCTCGGCACTGATGGCGCTGACCCTGACACCCGCACTGTGCGCCACCCTGCTCAAGCACACGCCGGGCAAGGACGATCTGGTACCCGCGACCGGCCCGCTGCACTGGTTCCATGATGCCTTTGCCAGACTGAGTGCACGCTATGTCGGCGTGGTCGGCAAGATTGTGAGCAAGGCCACGCGCTACCTGCTGGTATATGCCGCCATCCTGGTAGCCGTGGGCTGGATGTTCAACAAGCTGCCGGGCAGTTTCCTGCCTTCCGAGGACCAAGGCTACTTCGTCAGTATGATCCAGTTGCCGGCCGGCGCGACCCGTGAACGCACGCTGGATGTGCTGACCCAGGTCGAGCAGTATTACCTCGGCCTGAATGAGGTAGAGCACGTGATCGGCGTGGCCGGCTTCTCCTTCTTTGGACGCGGCCAGAATGCCGCCATCGCCTTCGTGCGTCTGAAGAACTGGGATGAACGGCCCGGACAAGCGAGCGGCGCGACGGCACTGACGCAAAAGGCCAACATGATGCTGTTCCGCATCAAGCAGGCGATGATCTTCGCCATCAACCCGCCGCCCATCCCGGAGCTGGCCGCCGCCGGCGGTTTCGATTTCCGCCTGCAGGATCGCGGCGGACTGGGGCGCGACAAGCTGCTGGAAGCGCGCAATATGGCGCTCGGCATGGCGATGCAGGACCCGGTGCTGGCCGGCGTGCGCCCGGAAGGACAGGAAGCCGGTCCGCAACTGTTCCTCGATGTGGATCGCATCAAGGCCGAGGCGCTGGGCGTGTCCATCACCGACTTGAACGAGACCCTGCAATCGCTGCTGGGTACGGTGTACATCAACGACTTCGTGCGTCAGGGCCGCGTATTGCGCGTGCAGATGCAGGCCGAGGCCGACACCCGCCGCACGCCGGAAGACATTCTCAACATCTCCATCCGCAACAAACAGGGCGGCATGGTGCCGCTATCCACCATCGCCAAAGCGAGCTGGATCAGCGGATCGCCCAAGCTGGACCGTTACAACGGCTTGCCCGCGATGAAGATCGCCGGCGGCCCGGCACCGGGACGCAGTTCGGGCGAAGCCATGCAGGCGATGGAGCGGATCGCCGCCAAGCTGCCGCCCGGTTTCGGTTTCGAGTGGTCGGGTACCGCGCGCGAGGAAGTGCAGTCCGGTGCGCAATCTTCGCTGCTGTTCGCGATCTCCATCGTGGTGGTGTTCCTCTGTCTGGCCGCGCTGTATGAAAGCTGGTCCATCCCGTTCGCGGTGATGCTGGCGGTGCCGCTGGGCGTGTTCGGCGCGCTGCTGGCGGTGACCCTGCGCGACCTGCCGAACGACGTGTACTTCAAGGTCGGCCTGATCGCCATCATCGGCCTGTCGGCCAAGAACGCGATCCTGATCATCGAGTTCGCGCGCAAGATGCAGGACGACGGCATGAGCCTGATCGACGCCACGTTGCATGCCTGCCAGCTGCGCTTCCGTCCCATCCTGATGACCTCGTTTGCCTTCATGGCCGGTGTGTTGCCGCTCGCCATCTCCACCGGCGCGGGCGCGCAAAGCCGCCATGCCATCGGCACCGGCGTCATCGGCGGCATGTTCACCGCCACGCTGTTCGCCGTGTTCCTGGTGCCGGTGTTCTTCGTCATCGTGCGCCATTTCTTCCCGGGCCATTCGCGCAAACACGTCGACTAAGCGGCTTCGAACGACCCACGAGCAATCGCGCTACAATCCCGGCTGACCTCAATCAGCCGGGATTTTTTCATGCAACAACTCACTATCACCCGCCCCGACGACTGGCATTTGCACCTGCGCGACGACGCGCTGATGGCCTCCGTCCTGCCCGACACCGCGCGTCAGTTTGCCCGCGCCGTGGTCATGCCCAACCTGCGCCCGCCGGTCACCACCACCGAACAGGCCGTGGCCTACCGCGAGCGCATCCTGAAAGCACTGCCCGCAGGCATGAAGTTCGAGCCGCTGATGACGCTCTACCTCACCGACAACACCAGCGCGGAAGAGATCAACAAAGCAAAAGCCAGCGGCGTAGTGCACGCTGTGAAGCTCTATCCGGCAGGTGCCACCACCAACTCCGACGCGGGCGTGACCGACCTGCGCAAGACCTATGCCGCGCTGGAAGCCATGCAAGCCTGCGGCATGCCGCTGCTGGTGCACGGCGAAGTGACCAGCGCCGACATCGACATCTTCGACCGCGAAGCCGTGTTCATCGAACGCGTGATGCAACCGCTGTTGAAGGACCTGCCGAACCTGCGCGTGGTGTTCGAACACATCACCACCAAGGATGCCGCCGAGTTCGTGATGAGCGCGCCGGACACCATCGCCGCCACCCTCACCCCGCAACACCTGCTGTACAACCGCAACGCCATGCTGGTCGGCGGCATCCGCCCGCACTACTACTGCCTGCCGATCCTGAAACGCGAGACGCACCGCGAGGCACTGGTGAAAGCCGCCACCAGCGGCAGCAAGAAATTCTTCCTCGGCACCGACAGCGCCCCGCACGCCCAGCACACCAAGGAGAACGCCTGCGGCTGCGCCGGCTGCTACAGCGCACATTCCGCCATAGAGCTGTACGCCGAAGCGTTCGAGAACGCCGGCGCGCTGGACAAGCTGGAAGGCTTCGCCAGTTTCTACGGTGCGGATTACTACGGGCTGCCGCGCAATACAGACAAGGTCACGTTGCGCAAAGAAGAGTGGGCGATGCCGCACACGGTTGAGTTTGGTGGTTCGAAGCTGGTGCCGTTGAAAGCAGGGGAAAAAGTGAAATGGAAATTTGCCGAGAAATGAAACTGTGCGGAGTTTCTTATGGCGTTAATAGCTGACAATGAATATAGGAAGACACGAATACTCTGCCTGTCGTGTGCCGCAATATTACACGGTGACAAAACGGCTCCTTCAATTATCTGTCCTGATTGCGGAACCACTATCAATCTCAAGCAACAATTTGAGATTTATCGCTACGCTTTTTATTGCCTCAGATACGGCTATCAGTATCGCCAGTATTATGAGGAACGCACCGATAGCAAAATAAAACCTTTTCTCGCGCCACTCGGTGAGATGGCTACTTTCATCGCCATTGCTGCAATATCAGGAGTTATTGGAAACGCGACTTACGACGCCCTCAAGAAAGCGGTGCAAAAGCTAATTTCACAAGAATCAAAGTGTGAGGCAAAAAATGATAGGTTTCTTCCTACAAATGAAGAGTTCGAGCAGTTTTTTAATTACCTCACAGACTTTCATAATGGTTTTTCTTCGGCGCCTGAATTTATTCGAGAAGCAATTTTTGAGGAAATGTTAGGCGATGCAGCAGCCGAATCTCCGCAACTAGCCGATCGATTGCTAGAGCTACTTGGAAAGGAGCAGAGCAAGTCGAAGGAAATTCAGGTGACTGCTATATATCGAGAATTAGTCCGTCGACAAAAAGCGCGTGTGCTGAAAAAGCCGAATATTTCACCCCATGCAAAAATGTGGGAAAAGGTAAAGTGAGTTTACCTCGCGCTATTCCAACCTTTGTATTTCAGCAAAACAATCGGAACAATCGGGGACAGACCACTGTTTCCTAGCGTAGTATCGTTACGTCAGATTTCGGAGAATCCACATGAATACAGCCACGCTTGAAATTCGCACCGATCTGAAAGACCAGCTCGACCACTTGGCCGAAACGAGCCATCGTAGCGAAATCGAATTGGCGAACGAAGCGCTATCGCTTTATCTGGCACAACAACGCCGCATCACGGCAAGAATTCAGGAAGGGCTGGCTCAGGCACAACGTGGCGAGTTCGTTTCGGACGATGAGATGGAGGCGTTCTTCGCGCGCTATACCGAGCCGCAGGAATGAAACTGCGCTTCACTCCGCAAGCCTGGGCGGATCTTGCGGAGATCCATGATTACATCGCACAGGAGAACCCGCAGGCAGCACGGCGTGTGATCACCATCCTGCGCAAGTCGGCAGAAGCATTGCCATCGAATCCATTGGTCGGCAGGTCAGGACGCGTCGCAGGCACCCGCGAGCTGGCCGTGGGCCGCTTTCCTTTCGTGCTGGCTTATCGCGTGGATGCAGATGAGGTGCACATCTTGTCGGTGATACACACGGCCAGGATGTGGCCTGAAGAACTGTGATCATCCCGATCAACGTAGAATGAACACCATGTCCAAACTATTCTCCCCTTTCACCCTTAGCAAACTGCACCTCCCCAACCGCATCGTCATCCCGCCAATGTGCCAATACTCGGCAGTGGATGGCAATGCGACCGACTGGCACACCATACATTACGGCACGCTGTCGCATTCGGGCGCGGGGCTGCTGATCATCGAGGCGACGGCGGTGCTGCCTGAGGGGCGCATCTCGTATGCCGACCTCGGCCTGTGGTCGGACCAGAACGCGGATGCGCTGAAGCATGTACTGGATGCGGTGCGGAAATATTCTTGCATGCCTGTCGCGATCCAGCTGGCGCATGCCGGACGCAAGGCTTCGTGCGACCTGGCGTGGGAGGGCGGCAAGCAGCAAGGACAGGAAACCGGCGGCTGGCAGACAATGGCGCCTTCCGCCCTGCCTTTCTTTGACACCGACCGCGCGCCGCAGGCATTGGACGATGCCAGCATGCAGCGCATCAAACAGGCCTGGGTCTCTGCGGCACTGCGCGCGCAACACATCGGGCTGGATGCGATCGAGGTGCATGCAGCGCACGGCTATCTGTTGCACGAGTTCCTTTCGCCGCTGACCAACACGCGTACGGATGCCTACGGCGGCTCGCTGGAAAACCGCATGCGCTTCCCGCTGGAGGTGTTCAAGGCAGTGCGCAAGGCGGCGCCTGAAATGACAGTGGGCATCCGCATCTCGGCTTCGGACTGGGTGGCTGGCGGCTGGGATATCGAGCAGAGTGTGGCGCTGGCGCACGAGCTGAAGAAACACGCTTGCAACTTCATCCACGTTTCCAGCGGTGGTTTGTCGCCGCAGCAGCAGGTGCCGCTGATCCCGAGCTACCAAGTGCCGTTCGCGGAACGCATCAAACGCGAGACCGGCCTGCCGACCATCGCGGTGGGCTTGATCACCGAGCCGGAGCAGGCCGAGTCCATCATTACCGAAGGCCGTGCCGACCTGGTGGCCGTGGGTCGCGGCATGCTCTACGACCCGCGCTGGCCTTGGCATGCGGCGGCAAAGCTGGGGGCGCAAGTCTCGGCACCGCCACAGTTCTGGCGCGGCCCGCCTGCCGGCCCTGCACTGTTCGGTAACGCCAAGTCCTGACGCCCGGCATTTCCCTGCCGTAGTTTGTTACAGCCATCCCTGCAGCGGCAATTTCCGCTGGAAGACCTCCGTCAGCGCATTACAATGTCCGCTCAGCTTCGGGAGGACAAGATGGCGCATAAGACAGGGACAGGTAGATCCAGGAAGAAAGAAGAAACGCTGGCGGACGGCAACCATCCGGATATTGTGATCATCAATGCGTTGATGGATTCTCTGCACACAATCTTTTCGACGATGATGAACAGCAAGGTCGAGCTCGGCGTGCCGGTGCCGAAATCCGATAAAACGGTAAAGGACGGCGTCTCTGCCCTGATCGGCATGAAGGCGGAAGGCTCGAACGGTAGCGTGGCGATCTCCTTGCCCATGCCTGCGCTGGGCGAGATCTCGCGCAAGCTGCTGGGCCACGAAATCACCGACATCAACAAGGATGCGACCGACCTGGCAGGCGAACTTTCCAACATGCTGGTGGGCGGCGCGAAACGCATCCTGTCCGAGAAAGGCATGGAGTTCGACATGCAGACGCCGCAGACGATGCATGGCGACGGGCATGAGATCGAACACCATCACGGCGGGCAGACGGTGTTGCTGCCGGTGAAGGTGGATCAGCATGAATTCTTCATCGAACTGAACTTCGTGTGAGTACCTGACGATGCCGCTTTCCGATTATCTCGATACCTCCCCCGCCATCGGCGACAACGTCTACCTGCATCCTTCCTGTCAGGTGATCGGCGATGTGACGCTGGGTGACGACTGCTCCATCTGGTGCAATACGGTGTTGCGCGGCGATGTGAACCGCATCGTGATCGGGCGCGGTTCGAATGTGCAGGACCTGACCATGGGCCATGTATCGCACAGGACGACCGACAAGCCGGAAGGCTCGCCGCTCATCGTCGGCGATTATGTGACGGTGGGACATTCGGTGATCCTGCACGGCTGCACCATCGGCAACGAGTGCCTGATCGGCATGGGCTCCATCATCATGGACGATGTGGTGATCCCCGACCATGTGATGGTGGGCGCGGGCAGCCTGATCTCGCCGGGAAAAACACTGGAGAGCGGCATGCTGTACATGGGGCGTCCAGCCAAGGCGGTGCGCGCGCTGACCGCTGAAGAGATCGAATATCTGCGTTATTCCGCAGAACATTACATGCGCGTAAAAGACAACTACCTGAAGAGGATTGCCTGAAATGTTCGGTGACGATATCGCTTTCAAGATAGAGCATGAGCTCGAGCTGGAGATCGAGCGCAAATGCATCATTCTTGATCTGGACTTCAGCGATGCTGTAGCCGCACATTCCTTTGCGCAGGATGTATTGAGCCATCTCGACAGCTATAGCAAGGCTGCCGCCAATGGCAACATGCAGGCGCGGATCAAGATCGAGCTGTATGGTATGGCGGTGTTGATGCACAAGAGCCATGTCGCCAATTTCGGGCCGGCATATATGACCCAGCTGGATGCGTTGTCTGAACGCGAATCTGCCTGGGTGAACATCGCGCGCGCCATCTGGAACGAACTGGAAACCCGCAATTCGATGACCGAAGCAAAGAAAGAACAGGAATGAAGATGGACAACGACGAGAAGCTGCTGCGCGGCCAGATCAATCTTGAGACCGCACAGATCGCCTGGCGCGACCTGCAGCGCTACTTCGCCAGCGGCGCGACGATCTTCGTCAGCCCCGCACTCGATCTGGTGGATGTCGCATATCAGATCGCACAAGACAATGCGGAGCTGGTCTCTGCCTGGATGTCTGAAGGCCGGATCGCTCGTGTCACCGATGAACAGGCATTGGGCTGGTATGAAGCTGACACCATCGTATGGGCCGTGGTCGCAAGGCCTTATGTGTTGATACAGGAGAACCGCAATGTATTACATAGTTGATAGCGAAAAATCTTTCGAGCAGGCTGCCACCGATCTGGATGCATCCGTGAAGAAGCACGGCTTCGGTGTGCTGCATGTGCATGACATCGGCAACACCTTGCGTGGCAAGGGCGTCGCCTTCGAACCGCAATGCCGGGTGTTCGAGGTATGCAATCCGCTGCAGGCATCCAAAGTGATGGCGGCGGACATGCGCCTGAACATGGCCCTGCCCTGCCGCATCTCGGTCTACACCGAAGGCGGCAAGACGCACATTGGCATGATCAAACCTGCCGCCATCCTTGCTTCATTGTCACAAAACCCCGCGCTTGCCGTCGTGGCGCAGGAGGTGGAGCAGAAAATGATGCAGATGATCGACGAGGCCAAGTAGCAGCCAGCCTTCCCGCGCTGCTAGGCCTGCCTGCCTATCTGCAACTGGCGCGTAAGCTTCGCCACATGACTGCCCTGAAAACGCGCGATATGCAGTTCGTTCGCGGACGGCATGCGTTTGCCGTCGCCGCCGGCGATGGTGCTAGCGCCATAGGGCGAGCCGCCCGTGATCTCATCGATGCGCATCTGCTCGGCACAGGAGTAAGGGACGCCGACGATCACCATGCCGTGGTGCAGCAGAGTGGTGTGAAACGACAGGATGGTGCTCTCCTGCCCGCCGTGCTGGGTAGCGCTGGAAGTGAACACACTGCCCACCTTGCCGATCAATGAACCCTTCATCCACAGTCCGCCGGTCTGATCCAGAAAATTGCGCATCTGGGCGGCCATGTTGCCGAAACGCGTAGGGCTGCCGAAGATGACTGCGTCGTAGTCGGACAGTTCGTTCGGTTGCGCGATGGGTGCCGCTTGGTCGAGCTTGAGGCCGGATTTGAGCGCCACCTCTTCCGGTACCAGCTCAGGCACGCGCTTGATGGTGGACTCGCAATCCTCCACTTCGCGTACGCCGGCGGCAACGGCCTGCGCCATGGTCTCGATATGTCCGTAAGCCGAGTAGTACAACACCAACACTTTAGTTTTGCTCATGGCAGCCTCCTTCGGTTGAGTTGCAACACATGACCGCGCCTATTTTTTCAGCGCCCCCTCGATTCGCTCGCACAAGGTCTTGAGCACCTTGATGCGGGCAAAGTTCTTGTCATTGGCTTCGACCAGCGTCCACGGCGCGATCTCGGTGCTGGTCCTGTCCACCATGTCGCACACGGCATGCTCGTAGTCGTCCCATTTCTCGCGGTTGCGCCAGTCTTCCTCGGTGATCTTGAAACGCTTGAAACCGATCTTCTCCCGTTCCTTGAAGCGGCGCAGCTGCTCATCCTTGCTGATCGCCAGCCAGAACTTGACCACCACGATGTCGTGCCGCACCAGTTGCGATTCGAAATCGTTGATCTCGCTGTAGGCGCGCATCCAGTCGGCTGCGGAACAGAATTTCTCGACGCGTTCGACCAGTACCCGGCCGTACCATGAGCGGTCGAAGATGGTGACGCGACCACGCCGCGGCACATGGCGCCAGAAGCGCCACAGATACGGTTGCGCGCGCTCTTCTTCGGTCGGTGCGGCGATGGGGATGATGTTGTACTGGCGTGCATCGAGTGCGCTGGTGATACGCCGCACGGCGCCGCCCTTGCCGGCGGCATCGTTGCCTTCAAACATGGCAATGACGGTGATCTTTTTGAACTTGGGGGAACGCGTCAGCAGGGCGAGCTTGCCCTGGTATTTTTCCAGCTCGCTTTCGTATTTTTTCTTGTCCAGCTTCTGTTTCAGATCCAGCGTCTTCAATACGTTGAGCTGATCGATGGACGGCATGGGCGGCGGCGCGGTGACTTCGGACACTCGCTTGGCGGGCTGTTTCATGCGCTTGCTGATCGCATCGAGAATGATCTTGCCTACTGTCAGACTGCGATAGCGCGCGTCATAGCCTTCGATGATCGTCCACGGCGCATCGGCCGTGCTGGTATGGCGGATCACGCGCTCATTCACCGCGCTGAATTTGTCGTACAGCGTGTAGTGCTCCCAATCACGTTTGGTCACGCGCCAGCGGGTCTTGGGGTCTTTTTCCAGCGCCTTGAGCCGTTTGTCCTGCTTCGCCTTGGACAGGTGCATCCAGAACTTGAGCACCAATGCACCTTCGTCCACCAGCATCTTTTCCAGCCGCTTGGCCCGTTCCAGACTTTGGTCGAGTTCGGCATTCTTGGTCACGCCGCGTACGCGGTTGAGGATGGGCCAGGTATACCAGGAGCCGAGGAAGATGCCGATGCGACCTTTCGGCGGCAGTTCGCGCCAGAAGCGCCACATCATGGGACGGTCCAGTTCTTCGTCGGAAGGCTCGCCCATGCCGTGCGTCTGCAGGAAGCGCGGGTCCATCCATTCGTTGAGCAGGTTCACGGTCTCGCCGCGACCGGCGCCGTCCACACCGCCGATCAGAATGACCACCGGGAACTTTGCTTGCTTGGCCAGTTCCATCTGTGCATCCAGCAACGCTTCGCGCAGCTTGGGCACTTCGGCGTCATAGGTGGCTTTGTCTATCTTGTGGCCGAGCTCGGCAGATTCAAACATTTTCTTCTCCCTTGCGTTACAGACTTTCCGGCGCGATGACCAATTTCAGATTGGTCTGGAAATCGCCCTCGTTCGTTTTGCGCACCAGCCACCACACCGCGCCTTTCTTGACACTGAACCCCGCGTTGGAATCCGACAGCAGCCGTGCCGCGATCTGTCCCAGCGTGGGCTGGTGGCCAACCACCAGCACCGTGCCTTCGGCATCCGGCCAGCCGACGGCATCCAGCACGTTTTGCGGACTGGCGGATGTACCCAGCGCGGCATCGGTGATGTAGTGTTTGGTGAGTGCGAGTGCGGTCTGTTGTGTGCGTCTGGCCGGGCTGACCAGGATGCGGGTATGTTCGGGTAAGCGGTCGCGCAGGAATGCGGCCATCTTGTCGGCCTGCTTGCGACCTTTCGCGGTCAATTCACGTTCATGATCGGGTGCGCCGTCTGCTGCCTCGGCATGCCGCCAAAGTATCAGTTCCATGCTGCCTCTCCCGAAATATTACAATCGTGTCAGCAGGATATACCGTCTATACTGTTTTTGCCATCTCACAACCGGAGACTTAAACATGGTCACAACTGCTGCAAAAAAACCAACAACCGCTGCACGCAAACCCGCCGGCGCGACTCGCAGAACAGCAACCGCCGCTGCAAAGCCGGCGACCAAGCCTGTTGCAAAATCTGCCGGCACCACCGGCACAACCCGTAAAGCTTCAACTGCTGCAAAGCCGTCAGCCAAAGCCGCGAAAAAAGCCGCTGCACCCAAGAAGGTCAAGGTTGTGCGCGACAGCTTCAGCATGCCGCAAGATGACTATGCTTTGATCGCGAAACTGAAAGAGAAGGCGCTGGCCGGTGGTATGCAGGTCAAGAAGAGCGCGCTGTTGCGTGCCGGTCTGCAATTGCTGGACAAGAGCAGTGCGCTGCAATTGAAACGCGTAATCTCCAGCCTGACACCGATCAAGACCGGCCGGCCGAAGAAGCACTAAGCGTTCTCTTCGTCTGCCGGCGTTGGCATCTGCCCCAGCAGGGCGGCCAGCTCGACCTGGGCATTGACCGATTTGCTGCGGTTCGGCTTCTTGCGGTGCCAGAAGCCGTTGCAGTCCATCTCCCAGGCCTGGCGGTTATCCTTGAGATAGATATTCAAGCCTTCGTCCAGCACGCGCTTCTTCAGCTTCTTGTCGATGATGGGGAAACAGGCTTCGATACGGCGGAAGAAGTTGCGATCCATCCAGTCTGCACTGGCCAGATAGATATCTTCCTTGCCGCCGTTGCGGAAGTAGAAGATGCGGGTATGTTCCAGAAAGCGGCCGATGATGGAACGCACACGGATGTTCTCCGACAGTCCTTTCACACCGGGCCGCAACGCACATACGCCACGCACGATCAGGTCCACCTTCACGCCAGCCTGTGACGCCTCGTAGAGGGCGTTGATGGTCTCGGGTTCCAGCAGGGCGTTCATCTTGGCGATGACATGCGCAGGTTTGCCCGCTTTGGCTTGTTCGATCTCGTTGCGGATGGATTCCAGCACCTTGCTGTGCAGGGTGAACGGCGATTGCCACAGGTGTTTCAGTTTGCTCGCCTTGCCCAGACCCGTGAGCTGAACGAATATCTCGTTCACATCGCTGCACACATCCGCATCGCAGGTGAACAGGCCAAAGTCGGTATACAGCCGCGCTGTGCGGGGATGGTAGTTGCCGGTGCCCAGATGCACGTAGCGGCGCAGCCCGCCTTCTTCGCGGCGCACCACCATCAGCATCTTGGCATGCGTCTTGTGCCCGACCACACCGTACACGACATGCGCGCCGACCTGCTCAAGGCGCGATGCCCAGTTGATATTGGCTTCTTCGTCGAAGCGCGCCAGCAGCTCGACCACGACCGTCACTTCCTTGCCGCGCTTGGCAGCGGATATCAGCGCTTCCATCAGCTCGGAATCGGTGCCGGTGCGATACACCGTCTGCTTGATGGCCACGACATCGGGATCGGTCGAGGCCTGGCGGATGAAGTCGATCACGGGGCGGAACGACTGATATGGGTGGTGCAGCAGCACATCACCCTTGCGTATCACCTTGAACATGTCGGCACCCTTCTTCTTCAGCAAGGGTGGCAGACCGGGAACGAAAGGCGGGAATTTCAGGTCGGGACGATTCACCTGATCGGGGATGCCCATCAGACGCACCAGATTCACCGGACCGTGCACACGATACAGATCGTCTGCTTTCAGTTCGAATTGCTGCAGCAGGAAATCTGCCAGCTCGGGCGGGCAGTTGTCTGCCACTTCCAGTCGCACCGCATCGCCGAAATGGCGCTGCGGCAATTCACCCTGCAGGCTGATACGCAAGTTCTTCACTTCTTCCTCGTCCACGAACAGGTCGCTGTTACGTGTGACGCGGAACTGGTAGCAGCCTTTCACTTCCATGCCGGCGAACAGTTCGCCCACATGCGCGTGCAGGATGGAAGACAGAAACACGAAGCCATGCGGGCAGCCGGCGATCTCCGGCGGCATGAGGATGGCGCGCGGCAGTACGCGCGGTGCCTGCACGATGGCCTTGGCCGAATTGCGTCCGAAGGCGTCCTTGCCTTGCAGTTCGACAGCAAAGTTCAAACTCTTGTTGAGCACGCGCGGGAAGGGATGCGCCGGATCGAGTCCGATCGGCGTCAACACCGGCATCACTTCGCGCAGGAAGAAATCCTTCACCCAGGCTTGCTGGGCGGCGTTCCAGTGCGTGCGGCGCAGGAACTTGATGCCCTGCTCGGCCAGCGCGGGCACCAGTTCTTCATTGAACAACTGGTATTGGCGCGCGATCAGCTGATGGGTGGGACCGAACAGGCGCTTGAGTATCTGGGGTGCTTCCAGGCCGTCTGCACCGGAGGCGATACCCCCCAGCCGCACTTGTTCCTTCAATCCGGCGACGCGTATCTCGAAGAATTCGTCGAGGTTGCTGCTGACGATGCACAGGTACTTGAGACGTTCCAGCAACTGCACGCCCGGGTCTTCCGCCTGCGCCAAGACACGCCGGTTGAACTCGAGCAGGCCGAGTTCCCGGTTGAGGAAGTTCTGCGCTGTGTAAGTTTTGGCCAATCTCAGTTTTTTGGCGGCACGAAGCCCTGCGGCATCTGCGCCTCCCCACCGAAGAAGTAGTTCTCCATCTGTTGCGCCAGATACTGGCGTGCTCTGATGTCCGCCAGATTCAGACGGTTCTCGTTCACCAGCATGGTCTGGAACTTGATCCAGCCCTGCCATGCTTCCTTCGACACGTTGTCGAATATGCGCTGGCCCAGCGGTCCCGGGTAGGTCGGGCGCTCCAGCCCTTCCGCTTCGCGACCCAACTTCACGCATTGCACCATTCTTGTCATTGCTCTTCTCCATAGCCGATTGATATTAGGCGTGCAATGTTACACGCCGATGAAATATGCAGCTTCATTTCAGATTCTTCACAAATACCTTGGAACGGCGCTGGTAGTTGTACAAGGCCTTTTTCTCCTTGGGCAGCTGGTTCACGTCTGCTTCCTTGAAGCCGCGCTCGATGAACCAGTGCGCAGTACGCGTGGTCAACACGAACAGTTTTTTCAAACCCTGATCCTTGGCCAGCGCACTCATGTGATTGAGGATGGCTTCACCATAGCCCTGATCACGATACTGACCGTCTACCGCCATGCAGGCCAGTTCGGCGGAGGCTTCGTTTGGGAACGGGTACAGTGCGGCGCAACCGATGATGCGATGGTCATGCTCCAACAGCTCGAAGCGTGCGATCTCGCGTTCCAGCAATTCGCGCGAACGACGCACCAGAATGCCCTGTTCTTCCAGCGGCCGCAGTAGCTGCAGGATGCCGCCGACATCCTCAATGGTCGCCGCCCGCAAGGTGTTGAGCGTGGATTCGACCACCATGGTGCCAATGCCGTCGTCGCTGAACAGTTCCTGCAATACGGAACCGTCCACATGGCGACTGATCAGGTGCGTGCGCGCCACGCCCGCCTCGCAGGCGCGCACGGCGCAAGGCAGGAACAGACCGACGTCATCCGGCAGTTTGCGTTTGCCGGACAGGATGGCTTGCGCCTGACTGATGGTCAGCTCTTTCTGCAGCACACCTTTTTTGTCCTGCACGCCGTCGGTATCCATCAGGAACACCAGCTTGTCGGCATCCAGTGCGATGGCGGTCGCGGTCGCCACATCTTCCAGCGTGAGATTGAATACCTCGCCGGTGGGCGAATAGCCCAGCGGAGATAACAGAACCACTTCGCCGAACTCCATGCGGTCGTTCAGAGCAGCCACGTCCACTTTGCGCACGCTGCCGGTATGCATCAGGTCGACACCGTTGATGACGCCCAGCGGCTGGGCAGTGATGAAGTTGCCGCCCGCCACGCGGATATCCGCATTCGCCATCGGTGAGTTGGCCAGACCCATGGACAGCAGCGCTTCGATCTCGACCCGCACCCGGCCCACAGCTTCCTTCACGCACACCATGGTCTCGGCATCGGTCATGCGTACGCCGTGATGGTAGGCGTCTTCCAGTTTGTTCTTTGCCAGATGCTCCTCGATCTGCGGGCGCGCGCCGTGCACCAGCACCAGACGGATGCCGAGCGCCGCCAGCAGATTGAAGTCGTGTGTCAGCTCGACGAACTTGCCGTCCGCCACCACTTCACCGCCGAATGCGATGACGAAGGTCTTGCCGCGGAAGGCATTGATATAGGGTGCGACCGAACGGAACCAGTTGACGAACTCGGTGGACTGGAATGGCATGGCGATCGTTTCGGGAGAAGTTGGCAACGTCTGTAATTAGACACCCAGAACGGAAAAATTGCCATTTGTCGCGCACTCCAAAGGGGCTAGAATCAAGACAACGAACAAGAAGGCGGCCTCCGCCTCAATGCAAGGGATACAACCATGAACCACCTTATCAGTCAGGTCTCCTACCCGGTGTTCCTGTATATGACGTTGCTGTTTTTCCTGATCGCCAGTGCGTTCTCGTTTCTGGTCGGGATCGGCTTGGCGTTGAGAAGCCGGCGCGTGATGCGCTTGTTTGATGCGCTGAACCGCTGGATATCGGTGCGCCAGATGATCAAGCCGCTCACCATGCCGCATGATGTCGAGCCGACCCTGATGAAGCAGCCGGTCTGGCTGGGCGGCACCATAACCGCAGGTGCGGCAGCAGCCCTGTTCCTGCTGCAGGATGTCGACCTGCGTCCCGCCTTGTTGCTGTTCGACGGCAGCCTGACGCCGCTAGAGATGGGGGGCATCGCCGACAACCTCAAGTCATTCCTGCTCGTAGGCAATGCGGTCTGCCTGCTGGTCGGCATCGCGATCGTGTTCTTCCCCCGGACACTGAGCGTGGTCGAACGCTATACCGATCACTGGTATACCGTGCGCAGAAGCACACGGCCTCTGGACATGATGCATATGGAAGTAGACAGCTGGGTGCTGAAACATCCGACCAGCGTCGGCGTCACCATGTCACTCCTGTCCGTCAGCCTGGGCGTGATGATGTACAGCTTGTTGCAAAGCCTGCCGGCTTAGCGATCACACCTCATCCAGCAGCTTGCATGCGTAGCCCGGCTCACGCTGGGCAGTTCACCGAATGCGATGTAGGTGCAGCGGTCGCGACACGGTGGGACGTAGTCCGCGGTGCGGGAACGGCCGCGTACACCGTCACTCCTCATCCAGCAGCTTGCCGGCGATGGCCCAGTTCTCGTCGGGTAGTTCGTCGAAAGCGATATAGGTGTACGACGCCGGTTTGTGCGCGATGCGCGCCAGCGTATCGGTGATCTCTTCCGCGATCTTGGCTTTCTGCTCGCGGCTCAATGTGCCGGCGATGCGAATGTTGACATAAGGCATGGACGCCTCCTTCTTCTAGTTGAAATCTCCCCACAGGGTCTGAATGGCGGTGATGCCGGCGATGGCTGCCGTCTCGGTGCGCAATACGCGCGGCCCGAGCAGGATGGGGGCGAAGCCGACTTGTTGCGCGACATTGGCCTCGTCCGAGGTGAAGCCGCCTTCCGGCCCGATCAGCAATGTCACACGCTGTTGTGGCCTGGCTTGCGCTTTCAGGGCGCAAGCGCCGCCCGGCATCAGGATGAATTTGCTGCCGCTCTGGGCACGTGTGCTTTGCAACCACTCCGCCATGGCGACCGGGGGCATTATGCGCGGCAGGTCGTTACGCCCACACTGTTCGCAAGCCGAGATGACGACGTTCTGCCAGTGTTCGGCGCGCTTCTCGGCGCGCGCCCCGGTCAGTTTCGCCACGCTGCGATGTGCCTGGATCGGCACGATCTCGGTCGCGCCCAGCTCGGTGGCTTTCTGTATCACCCAGTCCATCTTCTCGCTGCTGCACAGGGATTGCGCCAGCACGATCTGCAGTTCACCCGCCTGCTGCTGCACCATGCAGGTCTGCAGGTTACCCAGATACACATGCTTGCCGCTGATGTTGTTGATGGTGGCATCCAGCGCATTCCCCAGCCCGTCGAAGATCTGCACGGCATCGCCGACGCGCAGACGCAGAACGCGACTGGCATGATGGGCGGCCTCGGGCGGCAGTTCGCAGTTGTTATTCTGCGGGAGCGGCGGGGGACAATAGAATCTGGGGGCTGACATGGTGAACGTAGGCGACTGAATGGGCGTGATAATATAACGCCGCAAAAAATCACGCTGTTCATCAGGAGGAAGTTTCATGGTCAGTCTGCAACCCCCATTGTGCGATTTCGGCTGGAAGGCCCGCCCTTTTGATTTGCCGGGAGTCGATGGCAAGCGCTATACACTGGAGAACGCACGCGGCCCCAAAGGCTTGCTGGTAATGTTCATCTGCAACCACTGCCCCTACGTCAAATCCATCCGCGATCGCATCATCCGCGATGTGCGCGAACTGCAGCAGCACGGCATCAACACCGTCGCCATCATGTCGAACGATCCAGCCGACTACGAAGAGGATTCCTTCGACAACATGAAGAAGGTTGCGCAGGAATTCGGCTACCCCTTCCCCTATGTATGGGATGAGACGCAACAGATCGCCAAGGATTACGGCGCGGTGTGCACGCCGGATTTCTTCGGCTTCAACGCCGATCTGGAACTGCAATACCGCGGCCGGCTGGATGCCTCGCGCAAGGAAGCGGCACCGGATGCCAGACGCGACCTGTTCGAAGCGATGCTGCAGGTGGCGCAGACCGGGCAAGGTCCGCGCGAACAACTCGCCAGCATGGGCTGTTCCATCAAGTGGAGAGGTGAGGCAGCGTGAAGATCCTCATCCTGGGTGCAGGGCAGGTCGGTTCCACCGTAGCCGAGAGTCTGGTCAGCGAAGCGAACGACATCACCATCATCGATTCCGATCCCGACAAACTGCGCATATTGCAGGACAGGCTGGACCTGCGCACCGTGGTCGGCAATGCCGCCCATCCGTCCATCCTCGAACAGGCAGGTATCGCCGATGCGGACATGCTGCTGGCGGTGACGCAGAGCGATGAGGTGAATCTGGTCGCCTGCAAGATCGCCGCCAGTCTGTACAACACGCCGACCCGTATCGCGCGCATCCGCGCCACCGATTACCTGAACCGGCCTGAGATCTTCGAAAAGGACATCTTCAGCGTCGACTTCTCCATCTGCCCCGAGCAGATCCTCACCGACTACATCGTCAAGCTGATCGAGTTCCCGGAAGCCTTGCAGGTACAGAAGTTCTCGCAAGGCAAGGCCTCGCTGGCGGCCGTGCGCGCCTTCGAGGGGGGGCCGCTGGTCGGCCAGCCTTTGAGCTTCCTGCGTACCGACATGCCGCAGGTGGAGGCGCGCGTGGCCGCCATCTTCCGCCATGACCGCCCCATCATTCCCGAAGGCACCACTGTGGTAAAGGACGGCGATGAGGTGTTCTTCATCGCCGCCACGGAGAACATTCGTAGCGTGCTGCAGGAATTGCGCCGCATGGACAAGCCGGTAAAGCGGGTCGCCATCGTGGGCGGCGGCAACATCGGCTTTCGTCTGGCCAAGGCGATCGAGAGCGATTACCAGGTGAAACTGATCGAGTACAACAAGAAGGCCTGTTCCCGTCTGGCCAGCGAACTCAGCCATACGCTGGTACTGAACGGGGATGGCACCGACGAGAAACTGATGCAGCAGGAACATATCGGCGATGTCGATGTGTTCTGCGCACTGACCAATGATGACGAGAACAACATCATGTCGGCCCTGCTGGCCAAACAGGCCGGCGCCCGCAAGGTGATCGCCCTGATCAACCGCAGCGCCTATGTCGACCTGTTGCAAGGCGGCAAGATCGACATCGCGCTGTCGCCGGCGCAGGTCACCATTGGGTCGCTGCTGGCCTATGTGCGCCAGGGCGATGTGGCTGCGGTACATTCACTGCGGCGCGGCGCGGCGGAAGCTTTGGAGCTGGTCGCGCATGGCGACCGCGATTCTTCACGCGTGGTCGGCCGCCGTCTCGATGAGATTGATCTACCCAAGGGCGCGACCATCGGTGCCATCGTGCGCAACCACGAGGTGGTCATCGCCCACCACAATACAGTGATCGAAGCTGAAGACCATGTGATCGTGTTCGTCATCGACAAGAAGATGGTGAAGAAGGTCGAGAAGCTGTTCCAGGTCAACCTCGGGTTCTTCTGATGGGGCGCGCGCTTACGGTCTTTCATGCGCTGGGCTTGCTGCTGGTGATGTTCAGCCTCACCTATCTGTTCCCGGTCATCACCGCACTGATCTATCACGATATTGACCTGTTGCTGGATTTCCTGCTCGCCATGATGTGGACGGCCGGAGCCGGGCTCCTGATGTGGCTGGCAACCCGACAATATAAGGCTGAGCTGTCAATTCGCCATGGCTACTTACTGGTCGTGACCATGTGGACTGCTATGCCCTTGTTCGCCACCATTCCTTTATTGCTGGTCATGCCCGGACTCTCGTTTACGGACGCTTACTTCGAAGCAATGTCAGCCATGACCACCACTGGCGCCACAGTACTGACCGGCCTCGACAATCTGCCGCCTGCGATCAATGTGTGGCGCCACGAACTGCAATGGCTGGGCGGCCTGGGTGTGATCGTGCTGGCGGTAGCGGTGTTGCCGCTGCTCGGCATCGGTGGACGACAACTTTTCAAGGCCGAGACGCCGGGCCCGATGAAGGACAACGCGCTGACGCCCCGCATCGCGGACACCGCGCGCAATATGTGGATCATCTATGTCGCCATCACTCTGGTATGTATCGGCACGCTGAAATGGGCAGGCATGAACTGGCTGGACGCGGTATGTCATACCTTCTCGGCCATGGGGCTAGGCGGCTTTTCCACCCATGATGCCAGCATCGCTTACTTCGACTCGCCGCTGATCGAATTCATCCTGATCGTGTTCATGCTGTTCGCGGTGATCAGCTTCGCCACCCATTTCCTGACCTGGCGCGCGCGTTCGCTGCGCACCTACCTGCGGGATGCGGAGGCAGTCTCCGCCATCAGCCTGATCCTGGTCAGTTGCCTCGGCATCGCGCTGTTCCTGTGGTGGCAGGGCGTGTATCCAGACTTCCTGACCGCCCTGCGCCACGCCAGTTTCAACCTGGTCTCGATCGCCACCGACAGTGGCTATGCCAGCGACGATTATGCGCAATGGCCGATCTTCGCGCCGATGTGGATGCTGTTCCTCGGCTGTATCTGTGCCAATTCCGGCTCCACCGGCGGCGGTATCAAGATGATTCGCACATTGGTGCTGGTCAAGCAGGCAGGCCGCGAATTCCTCAAGCTGCTGCATCCGGCAGTCATCAATCCGATGAAGATAGGCGGCCATGTGATCGCCAACAACATCGTGTTTGCCGTGCTGGGTTTCATCTTTTTGTATTTCATGACCATCGCCACGCTGGCGTTCGTATTGTTCATCAGCGGCATGGATTTCATCACCGGATTCACGGCTTCGCTGGCGATGGTAAACAACATCGGTCCGGGGCTGGGCGCGGTCGGCCCCTCAACGAATTTCCAGAGTTTGACCGACTTCCAGACCTGGGTATGTGCTTTCGGCATGCTGGTCGGCCGGCTGGAGATCTTTACCGTGCTTATCCTGTTCACGCCCCAGTTCTGGCGCAGATAAACACGTTGAGGTGGTACGAATAAATGGGTTAGTATTCGGCCGTATCGCGGCGGCGATGCAGCAAGAGAGGATTATTTCCAACAATCTAGGTGGACAGCATGAGTGAAAGTCTGGCCGGCATAAGTGTTCTACTGATAGACGACAGCAACACCATACGCCGCAGCGGCGAGATCTTCCTGTCGCAGGCAGGGGCCAAGGTAATATTGGCCGAGGATGGTTTCGACGGCCTGTCGAAGGTGGTCGATCACAAGCCGGACATTATCTTCGTCGACGTCATGATGCCGCGCCTGGACGGCTACCAGACCTGCGCACTTATCAAAAACCATCGCGACTTCAAAGATGTACCCGTGGTGATGTTGACCAGCAAGGACACGCTGTTCGACCGCGCCCGCGGCAAGCTGGTCGGTTCCGACCAGTATCTGACCAAACCTTTCAGCAAAAAGAGCCTGATCGAAGCAGTGATCGCTCATACACAACACTACGAGGATGTGGATTATGGCAATTAGTAAAGTGATGGTAGTGGACGACTCGGCAACCGAGCGTCACGTGTTGGGGGACATCCTCGGCAAAAAAGGCTTCCAGGTGGTTTACGCCGAAAGCGGCGAGCAGGCAGTGGCGACTTCCAAGACCGAACTTCCCGACTTGATCCTGATGGACGTGGTAATGCCCGGATTGAACGGTTTCCAGGCGACGCGTGCAATCACCCATGACGACGCGACCAAACACATCCCTATCATCATCTGCACCACTAAAGGCCAGGAAACCGACAAGGTGTGGGGCCTGCGTCAGGGCGCAAAGGATTACGTCACCAAACCGATCAGCGCCGACGAGTTGCTCGGCAAGATCGCCGCGCTCGGTTGATTCCGTAACCGATGTCGAAGCGCTTCAACCTGCGCGAATTCCAGCAACAGGTGCTGGATCGCCTTCAGGCGCAGACTGCTGGCGACTCCCGGCAGTCCACGCTGGGTATCCAGCTCGGGCAGGAGAACTGGCTGGTCGACATGACCGACATCAGTGAAGTCATGCCGATGCCGTCGCTCACCCAGGTACCGCTGACCAAGAGCTGGTACTGCGGCGTCGCGAACGTACGCGGCAATCTGTACAGCGTCATCGACCTGAACACCTACACCCGCCATGAAGCAACGACCCGCGATGCGCACAACCGGGTGCTGCTGCTTGGCCAGCGTTTCGCCTTCAATGCCGGACTCCTCGTCTCGCGCGTGCTGGGCCTGCGCAACACCCAGGACTGGTCGCAGCGCGAAGAAAGCGGCTCGATAATCTTTCAGGATCCCAGCGGCCAGATCTGGCACAAGCTGGACATCCACCAACTGTTGTCACAACCGGAGTTCTTGCTGATCGGGGAATGAGCCCCGTCGCACAGGGAGAATAAGAAATGGCTTTCAAGTTACCGTTTGCAAAATCCTCTACCAAGCTCGCCAAACATGGTGCCAGTCCGCAATTGGTGACGAGTGCCATCCGTATCCCTTGGTTCAGCGACCAGTCCTTCGATCGTCAGCTGCGTATCCTGGGCTTTCTGCTTCTGGTGTTCCTGGTCATCGCGGCGGTGTTCACCTATCTGGACACGCGCACCTCGAGCGAGAACTCGCGCTATGTCGCGCAGGCTTCCAAACTGCAATTGCTGGCATTGCAACTGGCCAAGCATGCCGAAGTGGCAAGTATCTCGGGTGAAAACGATGCATTCGACGCGCTGCTCAACGCGCGTAGCCAGTTCACGGCCACATTGAACAGCCTGGATCAGGGCAACGAAGAACTGCCCGCCACGACAGGTATGCCGCGCGATTCGCTGGATATGCTGCTGCAGAAATGGCAACGGCTGGAGAAGCTGCTCAATCAGGTGGAAGATGGCCGCCCCTTGCTGGTGACACTGGAACGCGGCGCCTCCCTGCAGCGCGACATGTTGCTGCGCGCCGAAACGATCGCCCTGCGTGCACCGCCTGCATACAGCCAGAAAGCCTTCCGCCTGCAGCTTTTGCTGGAACAGATCGTGGGTGCCGTGCAGACCGTGCAGACATCTTCCTCCATCGACATTCTGGCCACCCTGCCCGACAAGCTGCAGGTAGCCCGCACCCTGTTCAGCGAATTGCCGCAAAACGATGCCGCCGTGCTGGAGCTGTCCGAAGAGTTCGATGGCTATCAGAACGTGGTGGGATTCATCATCTCCAACCAGAAGACCCTGCTCAGCTCGCGTCAGGCGGCCCAGCAACTGCTGAACGAGGATGCGCGCATGCAGACGCTGATGCAGAACCTGCTGAACGCTTACGAACAATCAGCTTCCAACCGTCTCACCAGCTTTGTGGTTGCCGCCTCCGGCGGCATGCTGTTGCTGTTGCTGTTGCTGCTGTCCAAGATCTACCTGGATGAGTCCCAGCGCCGCGAACACGAATCCGCGCGCATCAACCGCCAGAACCAGCAAGCGATTCTGCGCCTGATGAATGAATTGTCCGATCTGGCCGACGGCGACCTGACCGCCAAAGCAACCGTTTCAGAAGACATCACCGGCGCCATCGCCGACTCGATCAACTACACCACGGACGAGCTGCGCAAACTGGTTGCGCGCGTTATCACGGCTTCCGAGCAGGTGAACAAGGCCACCGGCGATGCCGGTACCGTCACCAAAGGCCTGTTGAACGCTGCCGGAAAGCAGGCGGAAGAGATCCGCGAAGCAGGTAGCGCGGTCGAGCTGATGACCAAGTCCATTCAGGAGGTCGACAGCAGCGCGGCACAGGCTTCGCAGGTGGCGTCGCGCACCCTGCAGGTGACTGAACAGGGCGCCAAGGCGGTGCAGACTTCCGTGGCCGGCATGGAGGGCATCCGTGAGCAGATCCAGGAAACTTCGAAACGCATCAAACGTCTGGGCGAAAGCTCGCAGGAGATCGGTGAGATCGTGGACCTGATCTCGGACATTACCGAGCAGACCAACGTGCTGGCGCTGAACGCGGCCATTCAGGCGGCATCGGCCGGTGAAGCCGGTCGCGGCTTCGCGGTGGTGGCGGAAGAAGTGCAGCGCCTCGCGGAACGTTCCGCCGAGGCGACCAAGCAGATTGGCTTGCTGGTGAAGACGATTCAGGGCGATACCCAGGATGCCGTGACCGCGATGGAAAAGAGTACGCAGGGTGTGGTCGAAGGGGCGCAGCTTGCCGATGACGCCGGCCATTCGCTGCAGGAAATTGAGCAAGCCACGCGCGAACTGACCGACCTGGTGAACAGCATTTCGGTCTCCACCCAGGTGCAAACCGACATGGCGCAGGAAGTTGCGTCAGTGATGGCCGACATCCTGAAGATCACGGAACAGACCACCAAGGGCACCCAGCTCACCAGTGCTTCGGTCAACCAGCTGGAAGGCTTGGCCAAGGAGCTGAGCGGTTCGGTTTCGGGCTTCAAACTTTAATCACGGCACAAGAACCTGGTGACTCAAACGTTCAACCCTCTGTTGCTGTCGTCGGTCAAGCCCGAGCTGGACAGTTCGCTGGCCTCCATCATCCGCGAACAGGAACAGTTCTTCTCTGCCGGCGGCAAGCACCCTCTGGATGCCGCACTGGCGGAACTGCATCGCTTGCGCGGCGTACTGCAGATGTTGCATCTGCAAGGCCTGGTGGTGTTCTGTGGCGAACTGGAAACCCTGATGCGGGAAATGGCCGAGCATCCGGAAGGCGCCACCGTGATGCATCAGGATGCGTTACGCCATGCCTTGTTCGGCATCACCCATTATCTGGACGCGCTTTCCGCCGGAGCCGCCAATGCCGCCTTGCGATTGTTTCCTGAATATCAGGAACTGCATCAGGTACGCGGCCTGGATATGGCGTTCGAGATTGACCTGTTCTTCCCTGAACTCGATGTGGATTTGCCGCCGGAATTACTGGATGGCGCAGTGGCCGGCGACGCATCTGCACGCATCAAACAGGCCCGCATGCACTTCCAGCAGGGTTTGCTCAAATGGCTGCGGCAGGACGCAACGGATGACGCCTTGCGCGCCATGGCGAGTGCGGTTAAAGCCGTCGCAACTTGCGTACCCGGGGAAGCGCGCGCCTTCTGGTGGGTAGCCGAGGGCATGTTGAGCTGTGTGTTGCTGGACGGACTGCCGCCCGAATTGAGCGCCAAGAAGTCGTTCAGCCGCATCGATCAGTACATGCGTGCGCTATTGGAAGACAAAGAGTTCGACCTGGTTGCGGCAATAAGCGAGATGCTCTATCTGATCGCACGCAGCCATACCGTCAATGAAACGGTGGAGCAGATCAAGCAGGTATTCGATCTGGATACCTACCTGCCGGAAGCGCCTCCCCTGCCGCCAGGCGAGACATCGGCCTTGCTGGAAAGCATGCGCAGCCAGCTCACCTCAGCAGACGAGGCCTGGGAACAATGCGTGCTGAACGACCATGCCGCCTGCGCGCGATTCATCACCCAGTCCGAACAGTTGCATGCCCTGTCGGAACAGCTGGATCGCAACACGCTGCAGTTCCTGTGCAAACAGATCCATGCGACGGCGCAACATGTCGAGACACCCGAACACGCTCAGTCCATCTCGATGGACATGGCCATGGGCTTGCTGCTGCTCGATAGCGGCATCGAGCACTACCAGCATCTGGGCAGCGGCTTCCACGAACAGGCCCGTCTGCTCACTGCGCGTTTGCACGAGACACTGCTGAACCAGCCCGAAGACCATAGCAAGCTGTCCAGTTTGGTTGCACTGTATTGCGAGATGGAGCAGCGCGAGGTCATGGCCCCGCTGGCCGCCGAGATGCAGAGCAACCTGCAGCATATCGAACAGACCTTGAATGCGTTCTTCGGCAACGCAGCCAAGCGTTCCGAGCTGTTGCAGGTCAATCGCCTGCTGAGCCAGGTGCAGGGTGGCTTGCATATTTTGTCGCTGGATATCGCTGAACAATTGTTGCTCACCTTGCGCCAGATCACCGAGCGCTACCATCAGGGCGATACCCCCTCCAGCGCCGAGATGCGCGCCGTAGCAGCCGCCATCAGCGTCATGGACGATTATGTGCACGGGCTGACATTGGGGCAAAAGCCCGATCCGGTTTCGCTGAACGACGTACTGCGCGAACTGGCGGAAGCGACCGCCGGTCACGCGCAGGATGTCGTCGAAACGCCGGAGGAAGAGTCCTCCGCATCGGTGGTTTCCGTGCGTTCCGGCGACGAAGATGCCGAACTGCTGGAAGTATTCCTGGAAGAAGCGCAAGAAGTAATGGAAACCTTGCGCGCCAATCTCGAAGTCTCACGCCTGCATCTGGACAGCCGCGAGCCGTGGATCACCATGCGCCGTGCCTTCCATACACTCAAGGGTAGCGGTCGCATGGTCGGGCTGACCGAACTAGGCGAAGTCGCCTGGGCGGTCGAGCGCGCCATGAACAAATGGATCGCCTCCGATCAGCCCGCCACGCCCGACCTGCTCGACCTGGTCGGCGACGCCGAAGTATTGTTCCAGCACTGGGTGGACATGCTGAGGAGCGGCAGCACCACAGCCCAGATCGACACCACCAATCTGCTCACACTGGCTGACTGCATAGAACATGGCAAACCAGTGCCCCAGCCTGTCGTGCCGGAAGTCGCGGCATCAGAGCCGGAAGCCGAACCGGTCATCGAGACTGCAGTAGCGCCCGAAGAAGACGAAGGCCCGGTGGTCATCGGAGACGTCAGCATGTCTCCCGTGTTGTTCAACATCGCTTCGGAAGAAGCGCTGCAACATGTAAGTGCCCTGCGCGCCTGCTTCGATGTCGTACAGGCCGCTGCCAAACCGGTCGTGTCATACGATTTCATGCGCGCCGCCCATACGCTGGCCGGCGTCAATCGCACCATGGGCTTCCTGCCGATCGCCGAACTCGCCTACACCTTGGAAATGTGGCTGGAACCGCGTATCGACAAAGCAGGAGCCATCGGTACGCCGCAACTGGTGTTGCTGGACGATGTCATCACCCGGCTGGATGAACTTTGTCATGGTGTGCATGAACGCATCGCCCCTGCGCCGCAAACCGAGCTGATCGAGCGCCTGCAAGCAGACAAGATCCTTGGCGGATCCGAGGTTCCACAGGAACCGGAAGCCGCAGCGAGCGAAGAAGTCAGCGAAACCGTTATAGCGGTTGAGCCTGTAGCAATCACAGAAGCGCCCGCCGCACCGGCTCCGGAAGTTGAAGCGGTGCCAGCCGAGCAGGAAGAACAACCTGCCGCACCGCAGGTGGAACCACACGAACGCACCGTGCACGACGAGGTGGACGAGCAACTGCTGCCCATCTTCCTTGAAGAAGCACACGAGCTCTATCCCCAGATCGGCAGTACCTTGCGCGCATGGCGCGACAATCCGGAGGATGCGCAACAGGGACGCAACCTGCAGCGCAGCCTGCACACGCTCAAGGGCAGTGCACGCATGGCCGGTGCGATGCGACTGGGTGAACTGACCCACCGTGTCGAGGACCGTGTCGGCAAGGCGATCTCGCAAAACGTGCTGGACGACAATTTGTGGAACGAGATGGACAACTATCTCGACCGCATCGCGCACGCCATCGAACAATTGACCCAGCCGGCCGCAGTCGAAGCGCCGGCACAGGCGCCGGTCGCGGAAGAAGCCGCAGCCCCGGCTCCGGAATCTGCTGCTGAAATGCCTGTTGCCCCGGCTGCGCCTGTCGCCGCGCTGGAGGTTGGTGCCGAACGTGCGATGCAGTCCGCCTTGCTGCGCGTGCGCTCCGATATCGTGGATCGACTGGTCAATGAAGCCGGTGAGGTCAGCGTGACGCGTTCGCGTGCCGAAGCGGAATTGCGTGAATTCAAGAACAGCGTGCTGGAATTGACCGACAGCGTGAGCCGCCTGCGCAAGCAACTGCGTGAGATCGAGATCCAGGCTGAGAGTCAGATGCAGGCCAATGTCGCCGTCAACACCAATGTCTCGGAGCAATTCGACCCGCTGGAATTCGACCGCTTCACCCGCTTCCAGGAGCTGACGCGCTTCATGACCGAGAGCGTGCATGACGTGCAGACGGTACAGCAGTCGCTGCTGAAGAACCTGGATGAAACGGCCGCCGCCCTGAATGCCCAGGCCCACCTCAACCGTGACCTGCAGCAAGGACTGATGAGCATACGCATGGTGCCGTTCGGTAGCATCAGCGAGCGTCTGTATCGCATCGTGCGCCAGACCGGCAAGGAACTGGGCAAGCGCGCCAATCTGGAACTGTCCGGCACCGAGATCGAACTCGACCGCAGCGTGCTGGAAAAGATGACGGCGCCGTTCGAGCACCTGTTGCGCAACGCGATCGCCCACGGCTTGGAGTCGCCCGAGCTGCGCAGCCAGAGCGGCAAGCCGCCCATCGGCGAGGTGCGCTTCTCCTTGCACCAGGAAAGCAATGAAGTCGTGTTCGAACTGGCAGACGACGGCACCGGTCTGGATATCGAGCGCATCCGCCAGAAAGCGCTGGACAACGGGCTCATCGCTGCCGATGAGGAGATCAGCGACGACCAGTTGATGCAGTTGATCTTCACCGCCGGCTTGTCCACTGCCGGTGAAGTGACCGAGATCGCCGGTCGCGGCGTCGGGCTGGACGTGGTGCGCAGCGAGGTGTCTGCACTGGGCGGACGCGTCGACGTCAGTTCCGAGCCCGGCAAAGGCGTACGCTTTACCATCCACTTGCCGTTGACGCTGGCCGTGACGCGTACCCTGATGGTGCGTGCTGCACACGCCGTATATGCCTTGCCCAGCACCATGGTCGAGCACGTGCAACAGGTGAAACCGGCTGAGTTGAACGCCCTCTACGCACAGCAATATCTCGATTGGCAGGGCAAGCGTTACCCCCTGTTCTACCTGCCGCGCGTGCTCGGCGACGACCAGGCCGAAGTGGTCAGCCTGCCGCACAACCCCATCCTGCTGCTGCGCAGCGGTGAGCAACGCATCGCCTTGCATGTGGATGCGCTGCTCGGCAATCAGGAAGTCGTGGTCAAGAACATCGGCCCGCAACTGGCGCGCCTGCCCGGCATCGCCGGTGCCACGGTATCCAGCAGTGGTGCCGTGATCCTGATCATCAACCCGGTGGCCTTCACGCAACGTATCGCCGTCACCCGCAAGATCGCCAAGAAGGTCGAGGTCGAAGCGGTACACAGCAAGCCGCTGGTGATGGTGGTCGACGATTCACTGACCGTGCGCAAGATCACCACCCGTCTGCTGGAGCGCAACGGCTACCAGACCGTTACCGCAAAGGATGGTGTGGACGCGCTGGAACAATTGATGGAGATATCGCCGGACGTGATGCTGCTGGATATCGAGATGCCGCGCATGGACGGTTTCGAGCTGGCCAAGCGTCTGCGTCAGGACAGCAAGACGCAAGCCCTGCCTATCATCATGATCACGTCCCGTACTGCGGACAAACACCGCAACTACGCGATGGAGCTGGGGGTGAACGAGTATCTCGGAAAACCCTATCAGGATGAGGAATTGCTCGGCCACATCGCCAGCTTCGTCAAACAGTAATTTTCACCGTCTAAGTTTGTGAAGGGTGGCGGCAATGGCTACAATGCCGCCATGTCCGACATAGACCTCACCAACCATTTCCTGATCGCCATGCCGGCGATGACCGATCCTTTCTTCGCCAAGTCGCTCACCTATGTATGCGAGCATAACGACGAAGGTGCGATGGGTATCGTGGTGAATCGTCCCATCAGCCTGACCCTGAGCGAGTTGTTCGCGCAGATCAACATGCCGCTGACGCAAACCGAGCTGGAAGACATGGCCGTACATTTCGGCGGACCGGTGCAGACCGACCGCGGCTTCGTGTTGCACGACACGGGTAAAGCCTGGCAGTCCACGCTGCAGGTGAACGACCGCGTCAGCCTGACAACCTCCAAGGACATCCTGCAAGCGGTCGGTGAAGGCACCGGTCCCAAGCATCTGCTGATCACCCTGGGCTATGCCGGCTGGTCCGAGGGCCAGCTGGAGCAGGAGATCGCCGATAACGCCTGGTTGTCGGTGCCTGCTAACGAACATATCCTGTTCGACTTGCCCGCCGAAGAGCGTCTGGCGGCGGCCATGGCATTGCTCGGCGTAGACTACGCCACCCTGTCGGAAGAAGCCGGACATGCCTGAGGGCGTGACCGCGACCTATTCCGGCACCTTGCTCGCTTTCGATTTCGGTACCCGCCGCATCGGCATCGCGGTCGGCAACACCGTCTCCGGCTCGGCCCGTCCGCTGACCACCATCAACGACGAACGGAACGATGTACGCTTCGCCACTATCGGCAGTCTGCTGCAGGAATGGCAGCCGGTGGCACTGGTGGTCGGTCTGCCCTGCAATGACGACGGCAGCCCGCACGAGATGACTGCGCACTGCCGCCGCTTCGCCAATCGCCTCAAAGGCCGCTTCAATTTGCCCACTTTGCTGGTGGATGAGCGTTATACTTCCGCCGCCGCGAGTTCAGCACTGGATGAGGAAGGGATACACGGCAGGAAGCAGAAATCCCTGATCGATCAGTATGCCGCGCAACAGATTTTGCAAGCGTATTTCGATGAACCCAGCGCAGGGATCCATGCATGAATAATCCACAGTTGAACAAGAACGGTGAACTGCAGCACCTGCTGTCCACCGAAGGCTTGCCTGCGCGCATCCTGCGCGACATCCTCGACCAGGCAGGCGAATTCGTGAACCCGAACGGCGGCAGCGAGATCCGCAAAGTGCCGTTGCTGCACGGCAAATCGGTGTTCAACATCTTCTTCGAGAACAGCACCCGCACCCGCACCACCTTCGAGATCGCGGCCAAGCGTCTGTCCGCGGACGTGGTCAACCTCAACATCGGCTCATCCTCCACCAGCAAGGGCGAGACCCTGCTCGATACCGTGGATAACCTGTGTGCGATGCACGCCGACATGTTCGTGGTACGCCATTCTTCGGGCGGTGCCGCACACCTGATCGCCAAGCATGTGGCGCCCGACATCCACGTGATCAATGCCGGGGACGGGCGGCATGCGCACCCCACCCAAGCGCTGTTGGACATGTTCACCATCCGCCACTACAAAAAAGAGTTCCACAACCTGACGGTGGCCATTGTCGGCGACGTGCTGCATTCACGCGTGGCGCGTTCGCAGATCCACGCACTGACCACGCTGGGCGTGCCGGAAGTGCGCGTGGTCGCACCGAAGACGCTGTTGCCCACCCATGTCGACAAACTGGGCGTGCGCGTCTTCCACAACATGGAAGAAGGCCTGAAAGGTGTGGACGTGGTGATGATGTTGCGTCTGCAGAACGAGCGCATGCAAGGTGCGCTGCTGCCCTCGGCGCAGGAATATTTCAAGTACTACGGCCTGACCCAGGAGCGTCTGGCGCTGGCCAAGAGCGACGCCATCGTGATGCACCCGGGCCCGATGAACCGCGGCGTGGAGATCGACTCCAGCGTGGCGGACGGTTCGCAGGCGGTGATCCTGCCGCAGGTGACCTTCGGCATCGCGGTGCGCATGGCGGTAATGAGCATGCTGGCGGGGAAATGACCATGAACATCCATATCAAGAACGGTCGCCTGATCGACCCCAAGAACCAACTCGATGCGCAGCAGGATCTGTACATCGTCGACCGCCGCGTCGCAGCCATCGGCAAGGCGCCGCAGGATTTCAAGGCCGACCAGGTGATAGACGCCAGCGGCATGATCGTGATGCCGGGCCTGGTCGATGTCGCCGCGCGCCTGCGTGAGCCCGGCTATGAATACAAGGCCACGCTGGAATCCGAGATGGCTGCCGCCGTCGCCGGGGGCGTCACCTCGCTGGCCTGCCCGCCCGACACCGACCCGCCGCTAGATGAACCGGGCCTGGTGGAGATGCTCAAGCATCGCGCGCGCAACCTCAACCAGTGTCGCGTGTTCCCCATCGGTGCATTGACCTATGGCCTGAAAGGCGCCGAGCTGACCGAGATGGCAGAGTTGAGCGAGGCAGGTTGCAAGGCCTTCAGCCAGGCCGATGCGCCGCTGACCGACACCCGCGTGTTGATGCGCGCCATGCAATACGCTGCCACCTTCGGTTATCGCGTGTGGCTGCGCCCACAGGACAGCTTCCTGGCCAAGAACGGTGTGGCACACGATGGCGAAGTCGCCACCCGCCTTGGCCTGCCGCCCATCCCGGTGATCGCCGAGACCATTGCCCTGTCCACTGCCCTGCAACTGGCGCGGGAAACCGGGGCTGAACTGCACATCTGCCGCGTCTCCAGCGCTGCCGGCGTGGACATGGTGCGTACCGCCAAACAGGAAGGTTTGAACGTCACCTGTGACGTATCGATGAACCATGTGCACCTGACCGAAATGGACATCGGCTTCTTCGACGCCAATTGCCACCTGATGCCGCCGCTGCGCAGCCAGCGCGATCGGGCTGCGCTGCGCGCCGGTCTGCTGGACGGCACCATCGATGCGATCTGTTCCAACCACTCGCCGGTGGATGATGATGCGAAACTGCTGCCGTTCGCCGAAGCGGAAGCCGGTGCGACCGGGCTGGAACTGTTGCTGACACTGGTACTCAAGTGGGCCGAACAAGATAATGTGCCGTTGCTGCATGCGCTGTCGCGCATCACCATCAACCCTGCACAATTGCTGGGCCAGAAGATGGGGCACCTGTCGCTGGGCGCCCATGCCGACATTTGCATCTTCGATCCCGCCCGCCATTGGCGGGTCGAGCCTGCCGCGTTGCGTAGCCAAGGCAAGAACACGCTGTTCAACGGTTATGAGATGCAGGGACGTGTGCGCTATACCTTGCTGGACGGACAGCTCGTTTTTCAACAATAAGCTCGTCCATATGGCCGAGCCGTTCTTTACATGAGCAAAATGAATAATCCTTTACTCGACCAATCCGGTCTGCCGCGCTTTGCCGAGATCAAGCCCGAGCATGTCGCCCCTGCCATCGACCAGTTGCTGGCCGAAAATCGTACGCTGACCGAACGCCAGCTGTCGGACGATGTGCCGCCGACCTGGGACGCTTTTGTGCGCCCGATGGAAGACGCCAACGAACGCCTGTCCCGTGCCTGGGGGCCGGTGGGACACCTGAACGCGGTGATGAACTCGCCAGAATTGCGCGCGGCCTACAACAGCACCCTGCCCAAGATCACCCAGTATTACGCCGAGCTGGGCCAGAACCAGTCTCTGTATGAGAAGTTCAAGGCTCTGCGCGCCAGTGCAGAATTCGACACGCTGAGTGCGGCGCGCAAGCAGGTGATCGAAAACGAGCTGCGCGATTTCCGCCTGGGTGGCGCCGAGCTACCCGCCGACAGGAAGGCCCGTTACATGCAAGTGCAGGAGCGCCTGAGTGAACTCTCCTCGCGGTTCTCGGACAACCTGCTGGATGCGACCAACGACTTCACGCTGCTGGTCGAACAACGCGGCGAAGTGGCCGGCCTGCCGGAAGATGTGTTGCAGACCGCGCGCGAGGCGGCCGAAGCCGCAGGCAAGACCGGCTGGCTGTTCACCTTGAAAGCCCCTTCCTACCTGCCGGTGATGCAGTTTGCCGACAACCGTGCCTTGCGCGAGCAGATCTACCGCGCCTATGCCACACGCGCTTCCGAGTTCGGCAAGCACGACTGGGACAACACGCCATTGATGGACGAGATCGTCGCTCTGCGCGCGGAGGAAGCCGGGTTGCTGGGCTTCGCCAACTACGGCGAACTGTCGCTGGCCGCCAAGATGGCTGAGACACCGCAGCAGGTGGCGGATTTCATGCGTGAGCTGGCGCAGCGCGCCCGCCCGTTCGCCGAGAAGGACCTGGACGAACTGCGCGAGTTCGCGCGCAGCAAGCTAGGACTGGACACACTCCATTCCTGGGATGTCGCCTACGCCAGCGAGAAGCTGCGCGAGCAGCGTTATGCCTTTTCCGAGCAGGAAGTGAAGCAGTACTTCCCGGAAGATGCCGTGCTGGGCGGCTTGTTCAAACTGATCGAGACCCTGTACGGGCTGACCATCAAGCCTTCCACTGCGCCGGTATGGCACGAGTCTGTGCGTTTCTTCGACATCCGCGACGATCAGGATGCCCTGATCGGACAGTTCTATTTCGATCTCTACGCGCGTAGCAGCAAGCGCGGCGGCGCATGGATGGACGATGTGATCACCCGTCGCCGGCTCTCCGACGGCACGATCCAGACGCCGGTCGCCTATATGAACTGCAACTTCTCCGCCCCGGTCGGCGGCAAGCCGGCGCTGTTCACCCACGATGAGGTGAACACACTGTTCCACGAGTTCGGTCATGGCCTGCATCACCTGCTGACCGAGGTCGAAGAGCTGGGCGTGTCCGGCATCAATGGCGTGGAGTGGGATGCAGTGGAACTGCCCAGCCAGTTCATGGAGAACTTCTGCTGGGAATGGGATGTTCTGTACAGCATGACGCGGCATGTAGACAGCGGTGAACCGCTACCGCGCGACTTGTTCGACAAGATGCTGGCCGCGAAGAACTTCCAGAGCGGTCTGGCCACGCTGCGCCAGATTGAGTTCGCCATGTTCGACATGCTGATGCACAGCAGCTTCCAGCCCGGTGGTGCCAAATCCATCCTGCAACTGCTGGACGAGGTGCGCGCCGAAGTGGCGGTGTTGATCCCACCCGAGTTCAACCGTTTCCCGCAAAGCTTCTCGCACATCTTTTCCGGCGGCTATGCCGCTGGCTATTACAGCTACAAGTGGGCGGAAGTACTTTCGGCCGATGCCTACAGCCTGTTCGAGGAGCACGGCGTGCTCAATCCGGAGATCGGCGCGCGCTTCCGCAGTGAGATCCTGTCCTTCGGCGGCGCACGACCCGCGATGCAATCCTTCACCTCTTTCCGTGGTCGCGCGCCTTCCATCGACGCGTTGCTGCGGCATAATGGTCTGGTCGAAAGCAAATAATCAGGAGGCTGTCATGCGGATGTTTGTGTTATTTGCCATGTTCTGCGCCGTGATCACCGGCGCTCAGGCTGAGCTGTATCGTTCCGTGGACAGCCAGGGCAAGGTGCACTACAGCGATACGCCCTTGCCCGATAGTGATGAGGTGGAGCAACTGAAGATAGGCGCCAAGCCCGCACCGGATACCAGCCTGCCGTATGAAACCCGACGCGCACAGCAGAACTTCCCGGTAACGCTGTATATCGCACCGGGATGCGGCTCGCCTTGCAGCGATGCCCAGTCTTTCCTGAACAAGCGCGGCATCCCGTACACCGAACAAAATCTGGACTCGGCCGAGAAGGTCGAGGCCTATCGCAAGGTTACCGGTGGCTTCCAGATTCCGTCCGTCACGATCGGCGGTACTCGCCTCATGGGCTTTCTTGATAGCACCTGGGGCAAGGAGCTGGATTACGCCGGCTACCCCAAGTCAGCCTCTTACCGTCCGCGCTCTGCGTCGCCTGCTCAATGAAGATAGCCACCTGGAACGTCAATTCGCTCAAGGTACGTTTGCCGCACCTGCTTGATTGGCAGCTAGAATCACCTGTGGATGTGGTGTGTTTGCAGGAAACCAAAACCGAAGACAAGAACTTCCCGCTGGCCGAGATCGAGGCGGCCGGTTTCCACTGCGTTTTCAGCGGTCAGAAGACCTACAACGGCGTGGCCATCCTCAGCCGCGAGGCAGCCAGTGATGTGCAGATCGGCATCCCCAACTTCGAGGACGAGCAGAAGCGTGTGATCGCAGCGACCATCAACGGTGTGCGTATCGTCTGCGTCTACATCCCCAATGGCCAGGAAGTCGGCTCCGACAAGTATGACTACAAGCTGCGCTGGCTGGCGGCCTTGCATGACTGGTTGAAGGACGAGATGCAGAAGTATCCCAAGCTGGCCTTGCTGGGCGACTACAACATCGTGCCCGAGGACCGCGATGTATATGATCCGGTCGCATGGAAAGACAAGGTGCTGTGCAGCGTGCCGGAACGCGAGGCGTTTCAGGGGCTGCTCGCGCTCGGTCTGCGCGATGCCTTCCGCCTATTCGAGTCGGGCGAAAAACTCTATTCCTGGTGGGATTACCGCATGATGGCTTTCCGCCGCAACATGGGCATGCGCATCGATCACATCCTGATCAGCGAGGCGCTGTCTTGTGCCGGTTGCCATATCGACAAGGCGCCGCGCAAACTGGAACGCCCTTCCGATCACACCCCCGTGGTGGCCGAAGTCGCTTGAGCATCCCTGCAGTTGAGCTGTTGTATGTCGACGACTACCTGCTGGTAGCCGTCAAACCTTCCGGCCTGTTATCGGTCCCCGGACGCGGGCCGGACAAGCAGGATTGTCTTTCGTCGCGTGTGCAATCACGCTTCTCCGATGCGCTGATCGTGCACAGACTGGATATGGCGACATCGGGACTGATGCTGTTCGCACGCGGTGCCGAGATGCAGCGTACGCTGTCGATGATGTTCCAGAACCGGCAGATGGATAAACTCTACATCGCGGTGTGCGATGGCAGACTGGAACATGAGCAGGGCGAGATCGATCTGCCCATCGTTGCTGACTGGCCGAACCGGCCTTTGCAGCGTATCGACATTGAGCAGGGCAAGCCTTCACTCACGCGCTATCGCCTGCTGTTACGGGAGAGTGATCGCTCACGTGTAGAACTGGAGCCGGTCACCGGCCGCAGCCATCAATTGCGTTTGCACATGGCCAGTCTCGGCCATCCCATCCTCGGCGATGCACTGTACGGCGACGTGAGCAGCGCACCGCGCCTGTTGCTGCATGCTTGCATGCTGCGTTTTACCCATCCGCAAACTGGGGAATTGCTGTCGTTCGAGCATGCGCCGTCGTTCTGATTTTGCGCCTTGCTACGGTATACTGCGCGCCCTGTTTGAATATCGAATCTGAGGATGTGCATGAAACGCTTTGCTGTTGCCCTGACGTTGTTCCTTACCAGTTTTTCCCTGATCTCTACCAGCGCTGAAGCCAAGCGGCTCGGCAGCGGCCTTAACATCGGCAAGCAGCGCACCATGGCTGCGCCGCAAAAACAGGCTGCACCGGCGCCTAGCCAGGCGGCCCCCGCTCAAACTGCTGGTACGCCTGCCAAGCAAGGCAACAAGTGGCTGGGCCCATTGGCAGGTATCGCTGCCGGTCTGGGTCTGGCGGCTTTGTTCTCTCATCTCGGACTGGGCGAAGGCATGGGCATGCTGTTGCTGATCCTGTTGCTGGCGGGTGGTGCTTTCCTGCTGTTTGCCATGCTGCGCAAGAAGCAACAGCAGCCAGCGATGCAGTATTCGGGGGCGAGCACCCACTATGACATCCCCGCGCAGCCAGCAGCATCTTCTGCTCATGTGTCTGCTGATGCCGCCCCGCAGCGCGCGGCGAATATTCCTGCCGATTTCCCGGTAGAGAGCTTCCTGCGCAGTGCCAAGATGTCCTTTATCCGTCTGCAAGCCGCCAATGACCGCAAGGACCTGAACGACATCCGCGAATACACCACCCCCGAAATGTTCGCCGAGATCAGCATGCAATTGCAGGAACGCGGCGATGCGCCGCAGCAGACCGATGTCGGCTTCGTGAACGGCGAGTTGCTGGAGGTCGTAACCGAGAACGATATCGCCATCGCCAGCGTGCGCTTGAGCGGCCAGCTGCGCGAGAACAATGGCGCGCCGGAGAACTTCGAAGAAATCTGGCATGTGCAGAAGGATCTGAAGGATGACAATTCTGTGTGGCTGCTGGCCGGAATTCAGCAGAATTGAACGTGATCTGAAGTAGACTTACGGGCACGGCGCTTTGGCCGTGCCCTTTTCATTTGTGCGATGCGTTTCTTTCGACTGATCAAGATCATCTACATCGTCCTGCGCTTCGGTCTGGACGAATTCCTGCTGGCACACGAGCGTACCAGCTGGTTGTTGCGTCCCATCAATGTGCTGCTGTTCTTCCGCGACAACAGCAGGCCGCGCGGTCTCAGATTGCGATTGGCACTTGAAGCACTGGGCCCCATCTTCGTTAAATTCGGCCAATTGTTGTCGACTCGGCGCGACCTGATCCCGACCGATATTTCCGATGCCCTGGCCTCCCTGCAGGATCGCGTTCCTCCGTTTCCTTCTGCGCAAGCTGTCGCGCTACTGGAGTCTGCCTATGGCAAGCCCTTGCAGGAAGTCTTTGCCAGTTTCGACCAGTTGCCGGTTGCCAGCGCTTCGGTCGCGCAAGTCCACTTTGCGGTGTTGCCCGACGGGCGTGAAGTCGCGGTAAAGATCCTGCGTCCTGGCATCCAGCAGATCATTGAGCATGACCTCGCCTTGCTTGATATAGCCGCTTCTCTCATCGAGCGTCTATGGGAGGACGGCAAGCGCCTTAAACCGAAGGAAGTGGTCGCTGAATTCGAAAAGACGCTGCATGATGAACTGGATCTGATGCGCGAGGCGGCCAATGCCAGCCAGTTGCGCCGCAACTTCATCGATGCGAGTTTGTTGCTGGTGCCGGAGATCTACTGGGACTGGTGCAGCGAGCAGGTGATGGTGATGCAGCGTATGCACGGCATCCCAGTCAGCCAGATCGCCGCCCTCCGTGAGGCAGGTATCGACGTGCCCAAGTTGGCCAGTGACGGCGTGACCATCTTCTATACCCAGGTGTTCCGTGACGGCTTCTTCCATGCCGACATGCATCCCGGCAACATCCTGGTCGCGCTCGACGGCCGCTATGTCGCGCTGGACTTCGGCATTATGGGGACACTGACCGACAACGACAAACATTATCTGGCGCATAACTTCATCGCTTTCTTCAACCGCGATTACCGGCGTGTGGCCGAATTGCACATTGAATCGGGCTGGGCGCCTGCCTCCACGCGTATCGATGAATTCGAGGCCGCCATCCGTGCAGTATGCGAACCCATTTTCGACAAGCCGCTGCGGGAAGTTTCCTTCGGCCGCATCCTGTTGCGCCTGTTCCAGACCTCGCGTCGCTTCGGCATCCAGATCCAGCCGCAGTTGGTTCTGCTGCAGAAGACGCTGTTAAATATCGAGGGGCTGGGTTTGCAACTCGATCCTGAACTCGACCTGTGGAAAACGGCCAAGCCCTGGCTGGAGCGCTGGATGAGTGAGCAGATCGGATGGCGTGGTTTCCTGAAGACGCTGAAGCGCGAAGCGCCGCGGTTCGCCACGCTGGTTCCAGAATTGCCGCGTTTGATCCACCAAAGACTGAAGCAGGAGCCTTATGAACATGCGGCTCCGCTATTACTGGAGCTGGTCATTCAGCAGCGGCGCCGCAACGGCTGGCTGTCCCTGATCGCCGTGCTGCTGGCTTCCGCGCTGGCGCTTGCCTTCTATGTCCAGTTTGGCTAAATAAAGCCGGTCTCGGTCAGTTCCTTAGCCAGAGCACGGTAATCTGCCGCACCGGGACTGTTGGGCGCATAAGCAAACACATCCAGTCCGTGCATCGGGCTGGTTGCCAGTGCAACGGTTTCGCCGATGCGCGTCTTGCACACCAGATCGCCGTAACGTTGTTTGAGTTTGTCGTAGATGTCGTATGACAGCTTGCGGCGGGAATCGAAGCGTGTCACCACGATGCGCCGCTCGAAAGTCCTTTGCAGTTTCTTCTCCAGCACATTCAGTGCGCTGTCCAGCCTGTGCACGCCATGTTGCGACAGATAGTCGGGGGATACCGGTATCAGCACCTTGTCCGAGGCCAGCAATGCATTCAATGTCAGTACGCCTAGCATGGGGCAGCAGTCGATCATGATCGGTGCGCCGGTCAGTGCCAATTCCTCGGCCAGGCCCTGCTTCAATTTCTTAGCCGCCTGCGGATCATTGCCATACATTGCGTCGATCTTGGACAGCTCCAGCGTCGCTGGAATCAGCTGCCAGCCGGCGGGGGTTTCGTACAGGAGTTTTGCCAATGGTGTGCCATCCCTGAAGAACGAAACAATGCTATCGCGCTGGGTCGTGCCATGACGCAGACCGGACGCAAGGCTGAGATGCCCTTGCGGATCCATATCGAGAGCGATCGGACTGCGTTGGGCAAGCGACAGCGCTGCCGTCAGGTTCAGGCAGGTCGTGGTTTTGCCTACACCACCTTTTTGGTTGAATACGGCGATGGTCGCCATGCTGTGTTCTTCTCCGGATTTACGGGAGGATGGAGCGCAGCGTTTTCCGGAATCCAGTTTGCATACTGCCGCTTACTGTCGGACCGCGCTGCTTATTCCACCGTAACGGATTTGGCCAGGTTGCGCGGCTTGTCCACATCCGTTCCCTTTTGCAGTGCTACGTAATATGCCAAGAGTTGCAAAGGGGCGGTGTGCAGAATAGGGCTGAGAAAGCCCGCGTGTTCCGGCATTTGCAGGATGTGTACACCCTCGCTGGCGTGTATGTGGGTATTCGCATCGGCAAAGACGTAGAGTTCACCGCCGCGTGCTTTTACCTCCTGCAAGTTGGATTTCAGCTTTTCCAGCAGTGTGTCGTTCGGAGCGACCGATACCACCGGCATGTCCTTGTCCACCAATGCCAGCGGACCGTGTTTCAGTTCGCCGGCCGGGTAAGCTTCTGCGTGGATGTAGGAGATCTCCTTCAGTTTCAGTGCGCCTTCAGACGCGATCGGGAAATGCATGCCGCGGCCCAGGAACAGGGCGTGATGCTTGTCTACGAAATGTTCGGATATCTCCGCGATCTGCGGCTCCAGTGCCAGCACTTTCTGCATGGCTGTCGGCAGATGGCGTAGCTCATGCAGGAATTGCTGCTCATCTGCTTCTTGCAGATGGCCGCGCACTTTTGCCATCACCAGCGTCAACAGGAACAGGCCCGCCAACTGAGTGGTGAAGGCCTTGGTTGAGGCTACGCCGATCTCCGGACCTGCGCGCGTCAGGAACCTAAGTTTCGATTGGCGAATGATCGCGCTTTCCGGCACATTGCAGATCGCCAGCGTGTAGCTGTGACCTGATGCCTTTGCATGGTTCAGTGCGGCCAACGTGTCTGCCGTTTCTCCAGATTGCGAGATGGTCACCACCAGTGTTTTGGGATTCGGTACGCTTGTCCGGTAGCGGTATTCGCTGGCGATCTCCACTGTGCAGGGGATCCCCGCGATCTCTTCCAGCCAGTAGCGTGCGACTTGTCCCGCATGATTGCTGGTGCCGCAAGCCAGAATGAGTATGTTTTCCACTTTCGGAAAGATATCGGTCGCCTCAGCACCAAAGATTCCCGGCACCAGCGACTGGCTGTTGCACACGGATTCCAGTGTGTCTGCCAGGGCCTGCGGTTGTTCATGGATCTCTTTTTGCATGTAGTGCTTGTATTCACCCAGCTCTACACTGTCATTGTTCAGTTCACTGATCTGTACCGGCCGCTGTACTGCAGCACCTGATGCGTCGAAGATTCGATAGTTCTCGACATTCAGCTCGACCACATCCCCCTCTTCCAGATATACGACGTTCCTTGTTACCTGCAGCAACGCCGACATGTCGGAGCCGACAAAGTGCTCGCCTTCGCCTACGCCGAGCAGCAGCGGACTCCCTTTGCGGGCTGCGATCAGTTGGTGGGGGTTGTCTGCTGCGATGACGCCTATCGCATATGCACCCACCAGCTGAGCCAGTGCCGTCTGGGTAGCCATCAGCAGGTTTCCCTGTGCATAGTGGCTATGGATCAAGTGTGCGATTACTTCTGTGTCGGTGTCCGATGTGAATTCGTAACCCTGAGCGGTCAATTCTGTGCGCAATTCCTCATAGTTCTCGATGATGCCGTTGTGCACTACGGCAATCAGGTCGCGGCTCATGTGCGGATGTGCGTTGCGTTCGCTTGGTATGCCATGGGTTGCCCAGCGCGTGTGCGCGATCCCGACCTCGCCTTGCGTGTTTGCACTTTTCTGACCCAACTCGGCGACACGGCCCTCACTTCGCACGCGTGCCAGCTTGCCTGCATTCACGACTACCAGGCCTGCCGAGTCATAGCCTCGATATTCCAGGCGCAACAGGCCATTGACCAAAACCGGGACGATGTTGCGCTTTGCGACTGCTCCAACGATACCGCACATGCTATTTCTTTCCTTTCACTGGACGTTGCCAGCCGGCAATCGAGAGTTGTTTGCTGCGGGAGAGAGTGAGCTCTCCTGGCGGAGTGTTCTTTGTGATGGTCGATCCTGCGCCTATGGTTGCACCTTTGCCTACTGTTACTGGCGCAACAAGCTGCGTATCCGAACCGATGAATGCGTCGTCTTCAATGATGGTGCGGAATTTGTTTGCACCATCGTAGTTGCAAGTGATGGTACCGGCGCCGATATTGACCCGGCTGCCCACCGTGCTGTCGCCGATATAACTCAGATGGTTTGCCTTGCTGCCTTGGCCGATCTCGCTGTTCTTGATCTCCACGAAATTCCCGACATGTGCATGTTCATGCAGTTTGCTCCCCGGACGGAGTCGCGCATATGGCCCTATGCGGCAGTCGGCACCCACTTCGCTGTCTTCGAAGTGGCTGTATGGCGCTATCTGCGTATCCTGCGCGATCGATGAGTCCTTGATGATGCTGTAAGCGCCTACTTTCACGCGATCACCCAAGCTGACCTTGCCTTCGAATACGCATCCGATATCTATCTCGACATCTCTGCCGCAGACCAATTCACCGCGCACATCGATCCGGGCCGGATCGATCAGGGAGACTCCCTGAGTCAATAGCCTGCTGGCAACCTCTTTTTGATAGATCCGCTCCAGATTGGCCAGCTGCACCTTGTTGTTGATGCCCTCCACTTCCCACGTTTGCGCTGGCTGCACGCTGTGCACCGGTTCCCCTTGTGCCACTGCCATGGCGACAATGTCAGTCAGGTAGTACTCACCTTGCGCATTGTCGTTGCTGAGATTGCCCAGCCATGTCCGCAATTTTGCAGTCGGTACGAGCATGATCCCGGTATTTACTTCTTTTATCAGCAGCTCTTCTTCCGTCGCATCCTTTTGTTCAACGATGCGCATCACATCACCCTGATCATTCCGCACGATGCGCCCGTAGCCTGCCGGATTATCGAGATTGACCGTCAGCAGTACCAAGCCTTCACCTGCTTTCTGCATCTGATGCAAGGTGCTGTGTTGTATCAACGGGACATCCCCGTACAAAACCAATGTGCGGCTTTCGTCCTGCAGGTACGGCATTGCCTGTTGCACTGCATGGCCTGTGCCAAGTTGCGGTTCCTGCATGACGAAATCCGCGCTGTATTGCTGCAGCGCCTGCGGTACTGCCTCTCCACCATGGCCGTAGACTGTGCAGATCTGCTGTGGATTTAGCGAGACTGCACAGTCCAGTACATGCTGTACCAGCGGTTTTCCAGCCAGGGTATGCAGGACTTTCGGCTTGTCTGAATACATGCGGGTGCCCTTGCCCGCAGCCAGGATGACGATGTTCAACGCGTTCATATTTTGAAGTATTTCATGAATGCCCGAGTATATCTTTCAGGCAACAAAAAAGCAGCCGAAGCTGCTTTTTTGCTTGTTCCACTAATGATGCCTTAGTGCGTAGTCTTGCGCATTTGCTGAATTGCTCGCAGTTGCGCAATCGCCTCTGCCAGCTCTGCCTGTGCTGCCGCGTAGTCGATGTCAGAAGTACGATTCTTCATCGCTTCCTCAGCCGACTGCTTGGCTTCCAGAGCACGCGCCTCATCCAGATCGGCACCGCGAATTGCGGTGTCGGCCAGAATGGTAACCACGCTAGGCTGTACTTCGAGCATACCGCCGGATACGTAGATCAGCTCTTCCTGCTCCTGGTCAGGGCGCTTGATGCGCACAGCACCGGGTTTGATGCGTGTCATCAGGGCGGTATGGCGTGGGTAGATACCCAGTTCACCCATCTCGCCCGGCACCACGATGACTTCAGCAAGACCGGAGAAGATCTGCTCTTCCGCGCTCACTACGTCTACATGTACGGTCATTGCCATGGTATTCCCCACTAATTATTGCAGTGTCTTGGCCTTTTCGACCGCCTCTTCGATGCTGCCAACCATGTAAAACGCTTGCTCCGGCAGATGGTCGTATTCACCTTCAACGATGCCCTTGAAGCCCTTGATCGTGTCCTTCAGTGCAACGTACTTGCCCGGTGCACCGGTAAACACTTCAGCAACGTGGAACGGCTGGGACAGGAAGCGCTGGATCTTACGAGCACGGGCAACAGCCAGTTTGTCTTCCGGTGCCAGTTCGTCCATACCCAGAATCGCGATGATGTCGCGCAGTTCCTTGTAGCGCTGCAGGGTTTGCTGCACTGCACGTGCCACGCTGTAGTGCTCTTCACCCACGACCAGCGGATCCAGCTGACGGGAAGTGGAATCCAGCGGATCGACTGCAGGATAGATACCCAGTGATGCGATGTCACGAGACAACACAACTGTGGAATCCAGGTGCAAGAAGGTGGTAGCAGGAGACGGGTCGGTCAAGTCATCCGCAGGCACGTACACGGCCTGGATGGATGTAATCGAACCCACCTTGGTGGAAGTAATACGCTCTTGCAGGCGGCCCATTTCTTCAGCCAGTGTCGGTTGATAACCCACAGCGGAAGGCATACGACCCAGCAGCGCGGATACTTCGGTACCAGCCAGTGTGTAACGGTAAATGTTGTCCACGAAGAACAGGATGTCACGGCCTTCGTCACGGAATTTTTCAGCCATGGTCAGACCGGACAGCGCAACGCGCAGACGGTTGCCGGGCGGCTCGTTCATCTGACCGAACACCATCGCCACTTTGGACTTGCTGAAGTCTTCCTTGTCGATAACGCCTGCGTCAGACATTTCGTGATAGAAGTCGTTACCTTCACGAGTACGCTCACCCACACCAGCGAACACGGACAGACCTGCGTGCTGTTTAGCGATGTTGTTGATCAGTTCCAGCATGTTCACGGTCTTGCCCACGCCCGCGCCGCCGAACAGACCAACCTTACCGCCCTTGGCGAACGGACAAACCAGGTCGATCACCTTGATGCCGGTTTCCAGCAGGTCAACGGAAGGAGACAGTTCGTCGAACTTCGGCGCTGTCTGGTGAATGGAACGGAACTCGTCGCTCTTGATCGGACCGACTTCGTCGATCGGACGGCCCAGCACGTCCATGATGCGGCCCAGCGTGCCGGTACCGACTGGCACCTGGATCGGGTTGCCGGTGGCAGCAACTGCCATGCCGCGACGCAGACCGTCTGACGAACCCATCGCGATGGTACGAACGACACCATCACCCAGTTGCTGCTCAACCTCGAAGGTCAGGCCAGCTTCGGCAGTGGTGCTGCTTGTGTCGGCCAATTTCAAGGCTTCATACACCTTGGGCATTTGGTCACGCGGAAATTCGATGTCGACCACGGCACCGATACACTGAACAATCTTTCCTTGACTCATTTTAAGATTCCCCGTCTAAATTAATTCTGAATTCTTTGCCGATCAACCGATCGCCGCAGCACCGCCCACGATCTCCGAAATTTCCTTGGTGATCGCAGCCTGACGTGCCTTGTTGTATACCAGCTTGAGCTCGTTGATAACGTTCTTGGCGTTATCGGAAGCTGCCTTCATCGCCACCATACGCGAACTTTGCTCGGAAGCCATGTTTTCCACAACTGCCTGGTACACCAGAGATTCGATATAGCGCAGCAGCAGTTCGTCAATGACCTTCTTCGCATCCGGCTCGTAAATGTAGTCCCAGTTGCCTTCGCTGGTGCCCATCTGCTCGCCGCTCAGCGGCAACAGCTGTTCTATACGCGGCTCCTGCTTCATCGTGTTGATGAAGTGGTTGTAGCTCAGATAGATGGCATCGATTTCACCTGCAACATATGCGTCCAGCATCGCCTTGACGGTGCCGATCAACTTTTCAATATGCGGTGTATCGCCCAAACCTGTCAGATGCGATTGAACCTTGGCACCGATGCGGTTCATGAAGCCGAAACCCTTGTTACCGATCGGACATACCAGAAGACCTTTGCCTTCACCTTCCCATGTTTTCATCTCGTTTACTGCGAGACGCAACACGTTGGTATTCAGGCCACCGCACAGACCCTTGTCAGAAGTGACAACGATCAGACCGACATTCTTCACTGTTTCGCGCTTTACCAGGAATGGATGCTTGTATTCCGGGTTGGCGCGTGACAAGTGAGCGGCGACATTGCGAATCTTTTCGGCGTAAGGGCGAGCGGCACGCATGCGATCTTGCGCTTTGCGCATCTTCGCAGCTGCCACCATTTCCATCGCACGTGTGATCTTGCGCGTATTTTCAACGCTCTTGATTTTGGTGCGAATTTCTTTACTGCCCGCCATAACTCAGCTCCCCTTAGTAGACAGCAGTTGCCTTGAACTTCTCGATCGCGGCCACCAACAGTTTTTCGTTGTCAGCGGACAGGTCCTTGCTGGATTCGATTGCGTCCATCAGTTCTTTGCTGTTTGCCTTCAGGTTCGCGTGCAGTGCGGATTCGAACGCCAGTGCTTTAGGCACAGGCACGTCGTCGAAGTAACCCTTGTTCACGGCGAACAGTGTAGTTGCCATTTCGGAAACCGACAGCGGCTCATATTGCAGCTGCTTCATCAGCTCGGTAACCAAACGGCCACGCTCCAATTGCTTGCGAGTCGATTCATCCAGGTCGGAAGCGAACTGCGCGAACGCAGCCAGTTCACGATACTGGGCCAGTGCCAGACGCACACCGCCCCCCAGCTTCTTGATGACCTTGGTCTGCGCTGCACCACCCACGCGGGACACCGATACACCGGCGTTGATCGCGGGACGGATACCTGCGTTGAACAGGTCGGCTTCCAGGAAGATCTGACCGTCGGTAATGGAGATCACGTTGGTCGGCACGAATGCGGACACGTCACCAGCTTGTGTTTCGATGATAGGCAGAGCTGTCAGAGAACCTGTCTTGCCTTTGACTTCACCCTTGGTGAAGGCTTCAACGTAGTCAGCATTTACGCGAGCTGCGCGCTCCAGCAGACGGGAGTGCAGGTAGAACACGTCGCCAGGATAAGCTTCACGGCCGGGCGGACGACGCAGCAGCAGGGAGATCTGACGGTATGCCCAGGCTTGCTTGGTCAAATCGTCATAAACGATCAGCGCGTCTTCGCCACGATCACGGAAGTATTCGCCCATGGTGCAACCGGCGTACGGTGCCAGGAACTGCATCGCTGCGGAGTCAGAAGCTGTTGCTGCCACCACGATGGTGTATTCCATCGCGCCGTGCTCTTCCAGCTTGCGCACTACGTTGGCAACAGTAGAAGCCTTCTGGCCCACCGCAACGTAGATACAGGTCATGTTCTGACCCTTTTGGTTGATGATGGCGTCAACGGCAACAGCAGTCTTACCAGTCTGGCGGTCACCGATGATCAGTTCGCGCTGGCCGCGGCCGACGGGAACCATGGAGTCGATGGACTTCAAACCTGTTTGTACTGGCTGGTCAACGGATTTACGAGCGATCACGCCAGGCGCGACCTTTTCGATCTTATCCGTGATCTTGGCATTGACCGGACCTTTGCCGTCGATAGGCTGGCCCAGCGCGTTCACCACGCGACCGCGCAGTTCCGGACCTACCGGCACTTCCAGAATGCGACCGGTGCACTTGACGGTGTCGCCTTCAGTGATGTGCTCGTATTCGCCCAGAATAACGGCGCCGACAGAGTCGCGCTCGAGGTTCAGAGCCAGGCCGAATGTATTGCCCGGGAATTCCAACATTTCGCCTTGCATCACGTCTGAAAGACCGTGCACACGGACGATACCGTCGGTAACGCTGACCACCGTACCTTCGGTGCGCGCTTGGGTCAGTGCTTCGAAATTATCGATGCGACTGCGAATCAAATTGCTAATTTCAGAAGGATTGAGCTTCATCTGGATTTCCTTATTCTTGATAAATCTTTATCAGGCCAGGGCTGTCGCCATTTCGCCAAGGCGCGCCAACGCAGATCCGTCGATGACCTTGTCTCCGGCGCGGATCACCACGCCACCCAGCAAATCTTGTTTAATGCGGCTTTCAAGCTTGATCTCGCAGCCCATGCGTTTCTTCAACGAAGCTATGATCTTGTCTTGTTGCGCAGCTGACAATTCAAACGGAGACTCAACCACCACATTGATCGACTTTTCAGCCGCTGCTTTCAATGCTTCAAAGCTGGCTGCGATCTCAGGCAGAACTGAAACTCGCTGATTATCGGCAAGGATACGCACGAAGTTCTGCAGTTTCGCATCAGGGCTTTTGCCCAGAACTGCCTCCATCAGCGAAGCCACTTGGGCTTTCGCCACCTTCGGATTGCCGATGATGGCGCTGACCTCGGGGTGGGAGACTGCTTCTGCCAGTGCAATGAGTGCATCCGACCAAGCCTGTAGCGCGTTCAGCTTTTGAGCTTCCTCAAAAGCTGCCTGTGCGTAAGGGCGTGCAATGGTTATGGCTTCAGACATAGCGATCAGATTTCCGCAACGAGTTTGTCGAGCAGGTCGCTATGTGCCTTAGCATCGATTTCTCGACCCAGAATCTTGCCGGCACCTGCCAGCGCGATGGAGGACACCTGCGTACGCAGCTGTTCTTTAGCACGGAACACTTCTTGATCGATTTCAGCTTTCGCACCAGCAATGATGCGCTCGCCTTCGACTTTGGCTTGAGTCTTGGACTCTTCGACGATCTCGCTTGCGCGTTTTTCGCTGTTGCCAATGATCTCGCCAGCTTTTTCCTTGGCTTCGCGCAGAATCTCTGCGGAGCGGCGGGAAGCGAGCTCCAGATCCTGCTTGGCGCGTTCGGCGTCTGCCAGACCGTCAGCGATCTGCTTCTTGCGCTCATCGAGAGCCGCCACGATCGGGGTCCACACAAACTTCATGCAGAACCATACGAACAGCGCGAACATGATCAACTGTGCGAGAAGAGTTGCATTGATATTCATGCAAGCTTCCTTTCTAAATTATGCGTTCGCTTACGCGAATTAGCCCACCACTGCGAACAGAACGTACATGGCGATACCGACAGCGATCATCGGAACAGCATCGACCAGACCCATCACCACGAAGAATTGTGTACGCAGCATCGGGATCAGTTCCGGCTGACGTGCAGCGCCTTCCAGGAAGCGACCACCCAAGATACCGATACCAACGGCTGCGCCGAGAGCGCCCAGACCCATCATCAGTGCGCCAGCGATGTACAGCAGTGCGTTTGCCATTTCCATTTTCAATTTCTCCTGTAGATAAAAGTAAAGTTAAAGTTAATGAAGCTGAATTTAGTGATTAGTGGTGTTCCTGATGCGCCATATCCATATAAACCACTGTCAGCGTCATGAAGATGAACGCTTGCAGGGTCACGATAAGGATGTGGAAGATCGCCCAGCCGAGAGACAACAGGATCTGCGACCCGAACAATGTAACGCCGCCCAGCGAGAAGCCCGCCCAAGCACCGCCCATCAGTGCGATCAGGATGAAGATCATTTCACCCGCATACATGTTGCCGAACAGACGCAGCGCCAGCGAGATCGGCTTGGCAATAAGATTCACGCCTTCCAGCAGGAAGTTGACGGGCATACCCCACTTGCCGAACGGCTGCAGTGTCAATTCACCCATGAAGCCGCCAAAGCCCTTCATCTTTACACTGTAATAGACGACCAGCATGAATACGCCAATGGCCATGCCGAATGTCGCGTTGGGATCGGTAGAGGGAACTACCTTGAAGAAAGGTACGCCCAGCGATGACATCAGCAGCGGCACCCAATCGATCGGGATCAAGTCCATCAGATTCATCATGAACACCCAGAAGAAGATGGTCAGCGCAAGCGGCGCCACCATATTGTTCTTGGCTGTGAAGGAACCGCGTACGCTGCTATCGACAAATTCAATTGCCCATTCGCAGAAGTTTTGCAGGCCACCAGGCGCTCCGGTAACGATTGTTGTGGCCACACGGCGGAACAGGAACATGATGATCCCGCCCAGCAGCAACGACATGAAGAATGTATCGAGATTCAGCGCCCAAAAGCCCATTGCCTTTGCTTCTGCAGCGCTATGGGCAATACCCCATGATCCGTCAGGCAACTGACCATAGGTCAGGTTCTGGAGGTGGTGCTTGATGTATTCACCCGATGTGTGGGCCGCCTCATGGGCTACCTCGGTTGCTGCATGCGCCATTTCACTGGACATTTTGTAAGCCACTTTCCGTCTTGTTCTTTAACAATAAGCGAGCCGCCATCAGCGTCGCCTGCCCCAATACAAATCCGCCAATTACCCAGAGCGGAGAATCTTTGAGCACTACGAGAACCAAGCCAAGTAGTACCACTACCGCCAAGAACCGCTCGGCGGCATAAAAATACATAAGCCGTAATTGTTGATGCGCGCCGTGGACTGGGCGCTGACTGGCTCGGGACATTCTCCAAGCAAGCAACGCACCGTTGAGAATGGAAATCCCCCCCCCACCTAACACTGCTATCGCATTTTGCGGCGAACTTCCCCAGACCGCGACTACGCCAGCAGTAAGCAACGTGACCAGCGTTTGGAGCATGATCACTTGGCGTGCCGATTTTTTTTCTTGTTCTTCGGCTCGGAAAAGCGGCGGGATGATAGCGGCGTTCTCACGGGGTGTCAAACACTCTTGCAGGTGTTTTCCCATGATTTTCGCTGTTTAGCCCGCTCGGGTCAGACGTGTTATCAAGTCATCCAGGTGGTCATTGCTTGCATACTCTATGACAAGCTTGCCTTTCCCCTTTTTCCCTGACTTGATTTCAACCCGTGTGCCGATCTTGTCAGTCAGTTCTTCTTGTAAGCGTTCGGTGTCTCTGTTTGTAACCTTGTGTTTTATTTCTTCTTTCTTGACGGATGTGCTTTGTTTCTGTACCAGCACTTCGGCTTCTCGCACCGACAGCCCCTCCAGGACCACCTTGTTCGCAAGCATGATTTGTTGTGCCGGCTCCAATGACAGCAATGCACGGGCGTGCCCCATGTCCAGTTTGTTTTCCATCAGCATGCCTTGCACTTCTACCGACAATTTGAGTAAGCGCAGCAGATTGCTGGCTGCGCTTCTTGAGCGACCAACCGCATCGGCAGCTTCCTGATGGGTCATCTGGAATTCATCGATCAAGCGCTGAATGCCTACTGCTTCTTCCAGGGGATTCAGGTTCTCGCGCTGGATATTTTCAATCAGCGCCATGGCCAATGCTGCATTATCGGGAACAACACGCACCAGGACTGGAACCTGCGTCAGACCAGCCAGCTGGGATGCGCGCCAGCGACGTTCGCCGGCAATGATTTCGTAACTGCTGTTCGGCAACTCCCTTACCAGGATAGGTTGCATCACGCCTTGCGACTTGATGGATGCAGCGAGCTCTTTGAGCGATTCCTCATCCATATGACTACGCGGCTGGTACTTGCCGGGTTTGAGTTGGTTTACATTCAGTTCGCGCAGCGATTCATTGGTCTTCGTTGCCCCACCTCCCAGCAGTGCATCCAACCCCCGGCCGAGCCCCTTGTTGATTTTTGCCATATTTTTTCCGTTCAATTTAAGTTATTGAATACCCTGCTTATTCTGCGCCCTATTCAAGATTTCTCCTGCCAATGCCAGATATGCTTGTGTTCCTTTGGATTGGGCATCGTGGTACAGCACAGGCACGCCGTAACTTGGCGCTTCTGCCAGCCGAATGTTTCTTGGGATGACAGTACGATAGACCTTCTCTCCAAAATGCTGCTGCAACTGATCTGAAACCTGTTGTGCCAGAGAATTGCGTGGATCGAACATGGTGCGCAGCAACCCTTCGATTTCCAGTTGAGGATTAAGACTCTCACGCACCATTCTTATGGTATTGACCAGATCGCTCAAACCTTCCAGCGCATAATATTCGCACTGCATCGGAATCATCACGGAATGGGCTGCACACAAACCATTCAAGGTCAACAAATTCAGGGCGGGAGGGCAATCCACAAGCACATAGTCATACTGCTCAGCCACCGCTTCAATTTCCTTCTTCAGACGCGTTTCACGTCCAGCCACATTCACTAATTCGATTTCAGCGCCCGCCAGATCCCGGCTTGCAGCCAACACGTCGTATTTCCCTTGCTGATAATTGATCCTGGCTTGCGCAATATTGGCTTCACCCAACAGAACATCGTAAACAGTAACTTCCTGAGAATGCTTGTCTATGCCACTGCCCATGGTCGCATTTGCTTGCGGGTCGAGGTCCACCAGCAACACTCTCTTCTTCGCTGCGGCCAAACTCGCGGCCAGATTCACGGTTGTCGTCGTCTTACCAACCCCGCCCTTCTGGTTGGTGATTGCCATTATTCTTGCCATTCCAGTCGCTCCCTATTTCCGGCCCGCAATCACCAATGTTCTTGATGCATCAAGGCCAGGCACTTGCAATGTAATGATGTGGTCTATTTTGTATTGCCGGGGAGTCACCTCTTCCATTTTCCCCTTCATTGCCGCCCATCGTCCTTCAGGGGCAAGCAATCCTTCTGTCAGCCTGAAGAAATTCCCAATCTCCGTAAAAGCTCGGGAGATTATCCCGTCAAATAGCACTTCACTCTGCCAATCTTCTACTCTGCCTGTGTGAACTTGTACATTTTTCAGTCCCAGCTGAATAGCCACTTGCTGCACAAATCCCGTTTTCTTTGAATTACTGTCCAGCAATGTGAATTCCCAGTCCGGCCTCATGATGGCTAGCACGATACCCGGCAAGCCACCACCACACCCTACATCCAGCCATTCTCCCGGCCAGAGGTGTGGAAGCACCGCCAAGCTATCCAGCAGATGGTGGGTTACCATTTCCGGTCCGCTTCTGATGGCGGTCAAGTTGTAGACTTTATTCCATTTTTGCATCATGGACATGTATTCGATCAATTTTGTCTGGGCATCAGCAGTCATTTCAATACCCAATTGACTCGCTCCCGAGACCAATACCTCACGATCACTTTGCATCTTCACCGCCGCCCACCTTACTCGTGTGGAACCCCCGCTTCAGATGGACCAAGAGCAATGAAATATCAGCCGGCGTAATACCTGAGATTCGGCTTGCATGGCCTATGGTTTCCGGTTTTTGCAAGTTCAGTCTTTGTTGCGCCTCAATGGATAATGCCCTGACATCGCGATAATCTAGTGTTGCCGGCAATACCAAGTCTTCTTGTGCAGCCTGATGTTGCACTTCTTGATTCTGCTTCGCGATGTACCCCTGATACTTGGCACCTATTTCAACTTGCTGCGCAACAACGTCTTCCATCACGCGCGCTCCACTGTTAGGCAGTGACATCAGCGAGTCATAACTAACTTCCGGCCGCCTCAACAACTCGTATAAAGAATATTCGCGCTCTACGGGCTTTCCTAACACCCGGATCGCATGCTCGTCGCTTAAGATTGCCGGATTTACCCAAGTACTTTTCAGCCTTTGCTCCTCGCGCGCAATTGCCTCGCGCTTCTCATCGAATGCACGCCAGCGCACATCAGAAACAATGCCCAGCTTCCTGCCGATCTCTGTCAGGCGCAGATCTGCATTGTCTTCTCGCAGTTGCAGCCGGTACTCAGCTCGGCTGGTAAACATCCGATACGGCTCAGTCACACCTCTGGCCGTCAAATCATCCACCATCACCCCAAAATAGGCTTCATTACGCTTCGGACTCCAAGCTTCTTGCTCACGTGCATGGCGCGCGGCATTGACTCCAGCCAGCAAGCCTTGCGCTGCGGCCTCTTCATATCCGGTCGTGCCATTGATTTGGCCGGCAAAGAACAATCCTTCAATTGCCTTGGTCTCCAAAGATCGCTTTAGTGCTCTCGGGTCAAAATAGTCATATTCAATTGCATAACCCGGCCGCAATATATGCGCATTTTCAAGTCCCTTGATTGAACGAACCAAGGCTATCTGGACATCAAATGGGAGGCTGGTCGAAATTCCATTCGGATATATCTCATGCGTTCCCAGCCCTTCTGGCTCAAGAAATATCTGATGTGAATTTTTACCTGCGAATCTGGTTATTTTATCTTCCACGGAAGGGCAGTAGCGGGGCCCAACACCCTCGATCACACCAGTGAACATCGGCGACCGATCCAAACCGCCGCGTATGATTTCGTGGGTCTTTTCGTTTGTTTCGGTAATCCAGCATGGCAGTTGCCTCGGATGCTGCGCTGCTTTGCCCATGAATGAAAATACTGGCGCGGGATCGTCCCCCCACTGCTCCTGCATCACCGAGAAGTCAATGCTGCGCCCATCTATTCTCGGCGGCGTTCCAGTCTTCAGCCTCCCGACCGGCAACCCCAATTCACGCAGCTGTGCAGATAGCGTGATCGATGGCGGATCGCCCGCACGTCCGCCGGAATAGTTTGATAGACCTACATGTATCAAGCCCGAAAGAAACGTACCAGCAGTGAGCACCACGCTCTTCGCGGAAAATCTTATACCGGCTTGAGTTTCTACACCTTCTATCCTGCCTGCATTGACCACCATTGCATCGACGGCCTGCTGAAACAGCCACAGGTTTGGCTGATTTTCCAGCCTTGAGCGCACCGCCTGTTTGTATAACAACCTATCTGCTTGTGCTCTGGTCGCCCTAACTGCCGGACCCTTGCTGGCATTCAAAATCCTGAATTGAATTCCACCCTCATCTGTCGCCGCAGCCATTGCACCATCAAGCGCATCAACCTCTTTGACCAAGTGCCCCTTTCCTATTCCGCCAATCGAGGGGTTGCAAGACATTTGACCCAGGGTTTCGATGTTGTGGCTTAACAGCAGCGTTTTGCAGCCCGCACGAGCACTCACCAGTGCCGCCTCGGTCCCTGCATGACCGCCTCCAACTATAATCACATCAAATTTTTCGGGGTAATCCATGGTGTTTACTTGCCTCAAGGGGCGCGAATCTTACAACAGGCTGGGCGGATACAAAACCACGTTTCACGTGAAACATTTAGCCGGATTTTATTTTCCAATACAAAACCTGCCAAAAATCTCCCCCAGCAGATCATCAGCAACAAATTCGCCCGTAATTTGATTAAGTGCACTCTGCGCTAGGCGCAAAGATTCAGCGAATAATTCCAGCTGCTCTGACAAGCTTCCGGCGCCCGTTAAGGTTTCCAGCGCCTGGGTGATCGCTTCCATGTGCCTGGATCTGGCCATAAACACCCCTTCTTCACGATGCCACCCCACGGCCTTCAGGATGGTCTGCCTCAGCAGTTCTATTCCCTCTCCCGTCTTTGCTGAAAGGTATATGTGTGTTACTGCGTCTCGACTGTTGATTCCGGCTTGTAATCCGGCCAGATCAATCTTGTTGTGAACAAAGATTGCTGGGGTATTCGCATCGGAGATTTCGGCTTCTATCTGCTTATTGGGTGTTGTTGTATCTGTTTCGTCAATTAGCAAAATGATCAGGTCTGCCTTGTCCATACTTTGTCGTGCACGGACGATACCCATTTGCTCTAGCACGTCGTCAGTTTCCCGTATTCCAGCGGTATCAATCAGGTGAAAAGGTATCCCATCAATTTGCAGCGCCTGCCTGATGGTATCCCGGGTAGTACCAGGAATGTCGCTCACAAGTGCAACTTCATCGCCCGAAAGCTGATTCAGCAAGCTTGACTTACCAGCATTGGGGGCGCCAATTAATACAACTTGCGCCCCCTCTCGTAGGATATTTCCTTGCATAGCAAGGGATTGGATGTGCTCCAGTTCGCCTTTCAGAGCACTTAGGTCTGCCTGCAAACGGTTTGAATCGACACTGACGACCCCTTCTTCCTCAGGAAAGTCCAGCGTAGCTTCTACAAAAGCTCTCAGATGTATGATCTTGTCCCGGACAGACACAATTGCATGCGAAAACTCTCCATTTAAAGAACGAACTGCACTTTTGGCTGCCTGCTGAGTTGTAGCTGCGATCAGATCTGCGATGCTTTCCGCTTGTGCCAGATCCAGCTTTCCGTTCAGAAAGGCGCGCTGGCTGAATTCTCCTGGTTGAGCAAGGCGCGCTCCAAGTTCAATGCAGCGATTCAGAACGGATTGCAGCACTGCAGGACCGCCATGACCCTGGAGCTCCAGCACTTCTTCACCTGTAAATGAGTTGGGAGCAGTGAAATACAGAGCAATTCCCTGATCTAGGGTTTCGCCAGCCTCATCCAAAAACGGCGTATAGGTGGCAAATCGAGGAATAAGCTCTTTTCCAGTAACAGCTGCGGACAAGTCCTTCAGGTTCGCGCCTGAAACGCGAACCACCCCGATTCCGCCTTGGCCAGGAGCCGTTGCGATCGCTGCAATTGTGTCAGGCTTTGGAAGCACCCTTTTGAGCCGCTTCTGCACCGTGCGTGATGTACCACTGCTGAGATATGGACAGGATGTTATTCACGATGGAATACAACACCAGACCGGCTGGGAAAAAGAAGAAAATGACGCTGAATGCAATAGGCATGATTTGCATGATCTTGGCTTGCAGCGGGTCGGTCGGTGTCGGATTCAGTTTGCTCTGAATCAACATGCTTATACCCATAATGATGGGCAAAACAAAGTATGGATCGGTAGCCGAAAGATCAACGATCCACCCAACAAATGGTGCGTGACGCAACTCTACACTTTCCAGAATCGACCAATATAGGCCAATGAAGACCGGAATTTGAATCAATACCGGCAGGCATCCACCAAGCGGATTGATTTTCTCTGTCTTGTACAAATCCATCATGGCGCGGTTGAGTCTTTCTCGGTCATCGCCATATTGCTGCTTAATCTTTTCCAGCTTGGGTGCGACCAAGCGCATTTTTGCCATGGATCGGTAGCTTGCTGCCGACAACGGGAAGAAAGCCAATTTAATCAATACTGTAAGCAATATGATTGAGATACCCCAATTTCCAATCCAGGAGTTGAGGAAGGCCATCAACCAAAACAAGGGGGAAGCAAAGATCGTGAAAATTCCGTAATCTACCGATAAGCCCAATCCTGGAGCGACATCGTTAAGTTTTGTTTGTGCCGGCCCAACGTATAGTCTCGATTTGATTTCAATCTTTTGGCCAGGCGCGACTTCTGCCTCTTGCATTACAACACCAGCCGAGAACAGACCATCACCTAGTGATTTTGTATAAAACTCGCGTTGGCCACTACCCTCTGGCAGCCATGCAGATACAAAATAGTGCTGCAGCATTCCAACCCAACCGTTGTTTGCTGGTGCAGGTAGTTTCTGCTTGTTTTTAGCAATCTCGCTGAATTCAATTTTCTTGAACTTCTCTTCTTCCGTGTATACCGCTGGGCCGGTATAGGTAGGAATGAACTTTGAACCACCTTCTGGAGGCACGTCGTCCCTTACCAACTGGAAGTACGCAGTTGGGAGTATCGATTCTTTACTCTTGTTCTCAATCTGATAGACAACATCTATCAGGTAGGAATCGCGATGAAATATGTATGTCTTTGATACTTCAATCTGACTTTTATCCACAGCTGTCAGAACAACAGAGATGTCGTTTTGGGCACTTTCAAGGCTAACGGTCCCGCTCGAACTAGAGTCAAATACAGCGTTATGTGAAGGCAACCCCCTGCCCAGCAAGCCAGATTGGGCTAAATACGTGTGTTTCCCATCTTGCTGAAACAGCGTGATCGGCTTTGTCTGATCTTCCGTCTCGCGATGCTTCAACAGTGTTAACCCATTGATATTGCCGCCAACAGTATTGATATTAACGGAGTAATTATCGGTTTCAACCAGCAAATTTCTGCCTGAAGGTGCTGGTGCTTGATTCACCTTGAGCTGAGAGGAATCTGCCTTAAGCGATGTGGCTTCTGGAGTTTGCGCAACCCCTTTGGTTTCTTGAATCTGCGGGCTTGCAGGCTGCCCTTGGCGATTCCATTCCCCCCACAATACGATCAAAGAGAAAGAAAAGACTATGAACAATAGTAGACGCCGCGTTTCCATCGATTTTTCACCTGTTAATTATATTATGGAACGGGATCAAATCCGCCCGCACTCCAGGGGTTGCACCGCAATACCCGTTTTACAGAAAGCCAGAAACCCTTCAAAGCACCGTATTTCACGATTGCTTCCTCGGCGTATTGTGAACAACTAGGATGAAACCTGCATGAAGGCGGCAAGAGTGGACTGATTAGGTATTTATATCCGCGCACCAAGAATAGAAATAGAGACTTCATTTGTTCGCCAATACATCCTTAAGTATCTCCGCAAGTGCAGAGAAAACCCGCGTTTGTTCTGCCGCTTCGATCGGTCTTCTCAACCGAACGATCACATCTCGATGTAAGCCCACTCTACTGTGAAGGCGAAAACTCTCCCGAATTTTCCGCTTCAATCTGTTTCGTTGTGCAGCGCCCGGTATGTGGCGCTTGCCAACGGACAAGCCCAGTCTCGCGCACCCTGAATCGTTGGGTCTTGAATGAACTGCAAACCAACGATTCAATGTTGGCCTTTCTTGCAAAAGGCCGGAAAAACCTTCTTGGCGGGAAATTCTAAATCGCCGTGAAAAACGAAAGTTGATTCCCGCTTTAAACACCAAGACGGGCTCTACCCTTTGCTCGACGAGCAGCGATTACTGCACGACCACCTTTGGTTTTCATGCGAACGAGAAAACCGTGAGTGCGTTTTCTTTTGGTAACTGATGGTTGAAATGTACGCTTCATAGCTAAATCCTATATTTCAAGTATTGAAAAGCGCGCAATTACAATCGTTTGCGCTTCTGCTGTCAAGCTTAATTTATATTGTGGATAACTTTGGATGGAGCTTGTAGAATTGGTCGGTCCATAAGCAATCGAATCCTGACTTAACTATCTATGTCGTCCCAAGGCTTGTCTGTGTGTTACCAGAAATATTTTCAGGAATTGCTGCCTCCGCAACAATACAATTCCTGGATAAAGCCCTTGGTATTCGAGATGGATGGCAATAAAGTCATTCTTACGGCTCCCAACAGTTTTACTCTAAGAATTATTCAAGAGCGATTTCTATCTGCACTATATAAGCAAGCTAATGATTTCTTTGGATTTCCGGCAGAAATCGAATTGCGTCTTCAAAAGAAAAAAGTTGTAAGCATTGTAACTCCTGCTGAAACTCCAGTTACTGCCGAAAACACTCCAGCAACATCTCAAAAAATTTCCAGAGCGGCCAGTAAACTCAATCCTATGTTGACATTTGATTCCTTTGTAACAGGAAAAGCGAATCAACTCGCCCATGCAGCAGGATTACAAGTAGCTGAGACACCTGGACAGACATACAATCCCCTGTTTATCTATGGTGGTGTTGGTCTTGGCAAAACTCATCTTTTGCAATCCATTGGAAATCTGATCGCAAAAGAAAATAGTGAAGCGAAGATTTGTTATATCCATGCAACCAATTATGTTTCTGGCGTTGTGAAGGCATTTCAAACCAAAAGCTTTGATGAATTTAAACAGTTTTATAACTCATTGGATTTATTACTGATTGATGATATTCAATTCATTGCTGACAAACCAGGCACTCAACAAGAATTTTTCTATACCCTTAATTCACTGATCGATACCAACAAGCAAGTCGTAATCTCCTGTGATACCTTCCCTAAAGAGATAACTGGTATAGAACCCCGGCTTACCTCCAGATTCACATGCGGCCTTACCGTGGCAATTGAACCCCCCGGCCTAGAAATGCGAGTGGCGATTCTGCTTCAGAAAGCTGCAAATAGTTCGACTCCAATAACTGAAGACGTCGCGTTTTTCATTGCAAAGCACGTACGCTCCAATATTCGTGAGTTGGAAGGGGCGTTGAATAGGATTGAGGCTTATGCCCGCTTCCACAAGAAAACGATCTCTATTGATTTAGCTAAAGAAGCACTAAAAGATCTCTTGGCCGCCCAAAACAAACAGGTAACGATAGAAAATATTCAAAAAACAGTTGCTGACTTTTACCGAATAAAACTGGTCGATCTACTATCAAAAAAAAGAACTCGTGCAATCGCACGTCCTCGGCAGATTGCAATGTCATTAGCTAGAGAATTAACGCAACTTAGTCTTCCTGAAATTGGAAATACATTTGGTGGCAGAGACCACACTACTGTCTTGCATGCTTGTAAGACCATTGATGCATTAAGAAACTCAGATTCTGTGATCGAAGCTGAATTTAATTTGTTGCACCAGACTTTACGGGGATAACTTTAAATATTGATGTCTGTATTTGTGGATAAGTAAGGATTTTCAATAAATCAGTGTTTTATCCACAATCTGTTTACAGCGATCAACATAATTCACTAACAGTTTATTCGTATCACTTGTTGTTGAATCAATTAGAGTTTTATAAGTTTCCACAAAAACTAGCGCTATTATTATTTATATAAAGAATTTAAGGAAAAACATGTTTATCAAACAAATCAATCGAAATGACTTGGTAAAACCCTTACAAGCTGTAGTTGGTATTGTGGAAAGAAAGCAACCCCTGCCAATTCTTTCTAATGTGTTACTTAAAAAAACAGGCAACATGCTCCGCTTGGTCACAACTGACCTCGAAATTCAAATTGAAGCGAAGCAAACTGTCGAACTTCAAGAGTCTGATGGGCCAGATTCAATCACCATTTCGGCTAAAAAATTTCAGGACATACTAAAGGCTATTCCTGAGGAAAGCGTCATCAGTCTAGATATTCAGGAAAGCAAGTTACTTGTAAAAGCCAACAAAAGTAAATTCAGCTTGCAAACTCTGCCAGCTCAAGATTTTCCGAACCTCACAGATCAACTGGAAGGCGCAACACAGATTCGCATCAAGCAAGGAAAAATGAAGCGCCTGCTAAGCTCGGTACAACATGCCATGGCGCAACAGGATATTCGTTATTACCTAAACGGCGTATTAGTCGTGGTTGAAAACAGCTCGATAAAGCTTGTAGCAACTGATGGACATCGGTTGGCATATATTGCCGAAGAAATGGAGGAGGATTATCCGAAACTGGAAGTGATTCTTTCCAGAAAAACGGTGAATGAACTATTGAAGCAACTTACTGATAGTGACGACGAACTACTAATCGAGCTTGCAGAAAAACAAGTCCGCTTCAATTTTGCAGACACCACTATGACCTCAAAGGTTATTGACGGAAAGTTCCCTGACTATACCCGCGTGATTCCAAACCATACCAATCATCTGGTGCTTAATAGAGTTGTGATTATGCAAGCTCTCCAAAGGGCAGCGATTCTCTCAAATGAGAAATTCAGAGGAGTGCGACTGTTACTTACGGAGAATAATCTGCAGATCATCAGCAACAACAGCGAACAAGAAGAAGCCCAGGAAGATATTGAGACAAAATACACTGGCGGCCCTCTGGATATTGGATTCAATGTGAATTACTTGTTAGACGGCATCAACTATTTGAATAGTGAAGAAGTTACATTCTCGTTTGGTGATCAAAACAGCAGTCTCTTGGTAACTACACCGGAAAAGAATGACTACAAATATGTAGTTATGCCAATGCGTATTTAACTTGTTCCACGTGAAACAGTAACGAAAGAAAAGACATATGAGCGAAAACTACGACGAATCAAGTATCCAACAACTCGAAGGTTTGGAGGCTGTCCGTAAACGCCCCGGTATGTATATTGGAGATACTTCTGATGGAACTGGTTTGCATCATATGGTCTTTGAAGTTGTCGATAATGCTATTGATGAAGCGCTAGCAGGTCACTGCGATGATATCAAAGTAGTTATTCATGGGGATAATTCGATTTCTGTTGCAGACAACGGTAGAGGCATTCCTATTGGCATCAAATTTGATGACAAACATGAGCCCAAACGTTCTGCTGCAGAGATTGTGTTAACAGTGCTGCACGCAGGCGGGAAATTCAACCAGAATAGCTACAAAGTATCCGGTGGTTTGCATGGTGTGGGTGTGAGCTGTGTAAATGGATTATCAGAATGGTTAAAACTGACAACCTACCGGGATGGGAAAAAGTTTGGTCTCGAATTTGCACGGGGAGTAGTGAAGGATCGTCTGGTTGAAAAACAAAATGGCATTGAAGTTTCACCTATGCGTGAATTGGGTGACAGTCAGAAAAGAGGAACAGAAGTACATTTTCTTGCAGATGTTGAAATATTTGGGAATGTAGATTTTCACTACGAAGTGCTGGCAAAGCGGCTACGAGAGCTATCGTTCTTGAATAACGGGGTGAAGATAGAATTAATAGATCAGCGTACAGGGAAGAGTGAAAATTTTGCTTACTCTGGAGGTGCCAGAGGATTTGTTGAGTACATGAATAAAAGCAAGTCTGTGCTGCATCCGAAATGCTTTGAAGCAAGTGGAGAAAAAGACAATATCTTCGTGGATGTTGCAATGCAGTGGAATGATAGTTATTCCGAGGTTGTGCAATGCTTTACCAATAATATTCCGCAGCGGGATGGTGGTACCCACATGACGGGCTTACGCATGGCAATGACGCGCGTCATAAATAAGTACATTGAAGATAATGAATTAGCTAAAAAGGCTAAAGTAGACACGACCGGCGATGATATGCGCGAGGGTCTGACTTGTGTCTTGTCAGTAAAAGTCCCAGATCCGAAATTTTCATCGCAGACAAAAGACAAGCTCGTATCCAGCGAAGTTCAACCGGCCGTTCAAGAAGTTGTCACGCAAAAGCTGACAGACTTTCTGTTGGAAAATCCGGTCGATGCAAAAATTATATGCAATAAAATCATAGATGCAGCGCGCGCAAGAGATGCTGCACGCAAGGCACGCGAACTGACACGTAGAAAAGGTGTGCTGGATGGAATAGGTTTGCCAGGAAAACTGGCGGATTGCCAAGAAAAAGACCCTGCCTTGTCTGAGCTGTATTTAGTCGAGGGTGATTCGGCTGGCGGTTCCGCAAAACAAGGTCGGGATCGAAAATTTCAAGCCATATTGCCGCTCAAAGGCAAGATTCTCAACGTTGAGAGAGCCCGATTCGAGAAGCTTATCTCTTCACAAGAAATTGCTACATTAATTACTGTTCTCGGTACGGGTATAGGTAAAGAGGAATACAGCGCAGACAAGCTACGTTACCACCGTATCATTATTATGACGGATGCGGACGTAGACGGTGCGCATATCCGAACATTGCTGCTTACCTTCTTCTATCGTCAGATGCCAGAACTTGTAGAGCGAGGTCATATATATATTGCCCAACCACCGCTATACAAGATTAAACAAGGGCGCGATGAGCGCTATTTAAAGGACGAGCATGAGTTGAAAAACTATATGCTTGGCTCTGCATTAAAGGACGCGTCGTTCTACCCAACACTAGATGCAACACCTATTCAAGGTGAAGCATTAGGTGAAATTGCCAAACAATACTTTCTTGCTGAAGCTGTTATTGATCGGTTGTCACGCTTTATCGCTCCGGAAGCTAGTCATGCCCTACTCACCTTGCCGGTATTGTCACTAGCCGACGAAGCCAAGGCAAAACAAAGCGCCAAACTGTTGCAAGAAGCATGTGCCGGCATTATCAAGGCAGATGTTGAAAAGGATGAAAATGGCGAATTGAGACTGCGACTGGAAAAGATATTCCACGGAAATTATTCGCTGAGTTATCTGGATAGTGAGTTCTTAGAGAGCGGTGACTATGAACAGATTCGTCATACTGCCGATGCATTGAATGGCCTGATATCTCCGTCGGCATACGTTATGCGCGGAGAACAAAAACGTGGTGTGAACAGCTTTAAACAAGCCATAGAGTGGCTCCTGGAAGATGCGAAACGTGGTGTAAGCATACAGCGCTACAAGGGTTTGGGAGAAATGAATCCTGAACAGCTCTGGGAGACTACAATGGATGTGAACAATCGAATCCTGCTTCGAGTAAAAATCGAAGATGCTATTAGTGCCGATGAAATATTTACGACGCTCATGGGGGATGTGGTTGAACCACGTCGTGCGTTCATCGAAAAGAACGCGCTTGGAGTCAAGAATCTGGATGTATAAAAGATAAATATACGCTCTTGCTTATAAGCGCAAAAAAAATGACCACATCTCTGTGGTCATTTTTTTGCAGCCAACAAGATAGAAACCGAGTCCTAAAATATCCTACTTTTCAGAAGATTTCTTGACTACGGACTTCTTGGTCGCTGTTTTTACCGCTGCCTTTCTCGTTGCGGAAATTTTGGAAGAGCCTGTTTTATTAGTAGGAGTTGTCACTGTCTTTGCTGATTTCTTGGCTGCTGTTTTTTTAGTCGCAGCCTTTTTAGTGGTTTTCTTAACTTTTCCAACAGCGCCCTTGACGGACTTGGCGGCAATCAATTCAAGGGCTTCATCCAGTGCAATTGCATCAGGGGATACATCCTTGGGTAAAGTAGCATTGATCTTGCCATGCCGAACATATGGACCATAACGGCCGCTGCAGACTTCTATCGGGGCTTTATCATCAGGGTGTTCCCCAAGCACACGCAAAACCGTTGCACCACCTGTCTTCGCTTGTGCAAGCAAATCCACAGCTCGATCCAAGCCGATTTCAAAGATACTGTCAGATTTTGGAATGGACTTGAATTTTCCATCATGTCCAATATATGGACCGAAACGGCCAATATTGACGATGACCTTCTTGCCGCTTTCAGGATGAGTACCAATCTCTCTTGGCAGAGATAGCAATTTGAGCGCAGATTCAAGATCAGCCTGTTCCAGAGGCAGCTCTTTGGGCCAGGAGATGCGTTTGGGTTTGGTCTTGCTGCCCTCCTCTTGCTCACCAAGCTGTACGTACGGGCCATATGGACCGCGCAGCAATAAAATTACTTGGTTGGTATCTGGGTGAATACCCAATTCCTTGCGGGTTTCTCCGGAATCCTCTTCACCACCAAGGCTGCGAGTGAAATCGCACTCAGGATAACCGGTACAACCGATGAAACTGCCGCGCTTTCCAAGTCGTTTGGAAAGTGGCTTGCCACATTTTGGACATGCCTCATCAAGGATTTCAGTTCCGGGCCGGTCAACATCCTTCTTGTCGATCAGTAGCGTATGAAAACCCGACCAGAAAGAATCCAGTACCGGAATCCAATCTCGTTTGCCTTCAGAGATTTCATCAAGCTCGTCTTCCAGGTTGGCCGTAAAACTGTAATCGACGTATCTGGTGAAATGCTCATTGAGGAATTTGATCACAACACGACCCACATCGGTGGGCATAAAGCGCTTTTTGTCCAGAGTTGCATACTCGCGAGCCTGCAAAGTGGAGATGATGGTTGCATACGTGGAAGGACGACCTATGCCGTACTCTTCAAGCGTCTTCACTAGGCTAGCTTCGGAGTAACGAGGCGGCGGCTGGGTAAAATGTTGCTCACCATATAGCCGGTCAATGGGCAAAATGTCTCCCTCAACCAATGGTGGCAGCTTGGCACTATCTTCTTCCTCGGCATCATCAACATCTTCCATATAAACGCCGATGAAACCCGGAAACACAAGTGTTTGACCGCTAGCGCGAAATAGCGTGTCATCGCTACTCAGCCGAATATCAACGCTAACGGTATCAAAGCGCGCTGGTGACATTTGACTGGCTAGCGTGCGCTTCCAGATCATTTCGTACAAACGCATCTGGTCGATATTTAAATGTTCCAGAAGACTGTCTGGTGATCGACTAATGGAAGTGGGGCGAATAGCTTCATGCGCCTCTTGGGCATTTTTTGATTTGCTCTTATAGGTAGGCTGCTTGCCCGGCAAGTAGTCAGAAGCGAAATTTTCTTTGATGTAGTCTCGAATCTCAGCAACTGCCTCATTGGCCAAATTTAAAGAGTCTGTACGCATGTAAGTGATCAAACCGATAGTTTGACCACCGATATCGACACCTTCATACAATGACTGTGCTGTGCGCATGGTGCGGTCTGATGTCATACCAAGTTTGCGTACAGCTTCTTGCTGAAGTGTAGAAGTTGTAAAAGGTGCTGCAGGGCTACGCTGCTTACCCTTTTTATCTACGCGAACAACCTTCGGAGGCAACTTGGCATCTATCAGTTTGGTGTGTATCGCGTCATAGTCAGCTTGACTTGGAATACTGTGCTGCTCAAGTTTGTTTCCCTGAAACTGGAACAACTTAGCCTTGAATGGAATACCGACTTTCTGACTGTCTAGATGGACAGACCAGTATTCCTGACTTTTAAATTTCTCGATCTCCAGCTCTCGCTCAACAATAAGCCGAAGTGCAGGGCTCTGCACGCGGCCGGCTGACAGTCCCGGTCTAATCTTGCGCCACAATAAAGGAGATAGATTAAAACCGACGAGATAATCCAGCGCTCTTCGCGCTTGTTGGGCATTTACCAAGGGCATAGAGATTTCACGAGGCTTCGCTACGGCTTCCTGCACAGCACTTTGCGTGATCTCGTAAAAGACAACGCGGCGCATATTCTTGCCCTTAAGCGCTCGCTTACCTTTAAGCAATTCGGCGATATGCCAGGCAATTGCTTCACCTTCGCGGTCCGGGTCCGGCGCCAGAAAGATGTTATCTGCGCTGGCTGCGGCTTTCGCGATCGCGTCAACATGTTTGGCGTTGCGCGCAATGGTTTCGTAATTCATTGAATAACCATGTTCGACATCAACGGCACCATTCTTGGGAATAAGATCGCGGACGTGACCATAAGAAGCAAGAACTTCAAAGTCCTTGCCCAGATATTTCTTGAGCGTCTTTGCCTTGGCTGGAGACTCAACAATAAGAAGATTGGTTGCCATGCGTAGTATCTAATGTAGCGGTGTGGTGCCGGTAGGGGTAAGCAGATCCTCAATAAGCATTGGATCGAGCTCATCGTGCTGACTCCATAACACCATGAGCATAATAAGCTTAACTTTATCTAACTGAAGGTTTTCGCGATCGAGCGCAACGGCTCGGTCAATAATCATTTCTCGTTCAATTGGTGAGATGAACTTGTTATGCTCCCAAAATCGAACGAAATGCAGGGCCTCAGAACTGATGCGCTGTTGCTCATATTCTGAATAAAGACGAAAGCCGCTTTTATTGATACTTGCGGGATATTTTGCTTGTGTAAGTTGCTGCAAACCAGAGAGCCAGACCAAAGCCTGATTAATGTCATCCTCTTCAAAACCTGCAGCAGAAAGCTTTTGGGAAAGTTTGTCGTGATCTGGGTAGCTACCAAGATCGAAATAGCTTTCGAACAAATACAAAAGAATATCGAACATTAATAAATACAATAAGGGTTTTAGACAACTCGCTGAAACAACCCGCCGGGCAGATTAGCAATGTGTCCGTTGAGTTCAAGTTCCAACAGAATGGCTGATAGCTCGCTTATCGTCAAGCCGCTACGTTGAGCGAGTTCTTCAGCGCTAACTGGATCGAAACCAAGGTGAACAAACAATGGGTTTTCTTCAGAAGTACTTGGCAATGAACAACCAAGCAAGGGCTGTTCTAACTCCTCAAGAATATCCTTTGCGCTCTCAACTAGCTTTGCACCTTGCTTGATTAGATGGTGGCAACCCTTGGCATGAGGTGAATGGATTGAGCCAGGAATTGCGAAGACATCCTTCCCCTGCTCTGCAGCTAAACGCGCAGTAATGAGAGAGCCGCTTCGTATAGATGCCTCAACGACCAAACACCCGAGGCCCAAGCCACTTATTATTCGATTGCGGCGAGGAAAATTTGCTGCTAAAGGGGGGGTGCCAAGTGGAAATTCAGAAATAATTGCACCCGAATGAGCTAGTAAATGTGCTAAATCGCGGTTGGAAGCAGGGTAAACCTTATCAAGTCCTGTGCCAACCACTGCAATACTCGAAGCACGACCATTCAAACCACCAATATGTGCGGCGGTGTCAATTCCTTGTGCCAATCCACTGACAACGCACAAACCAAATTCAGAGACAGAAAGCGAAAATGATTCCGCGTTGCGAATGCCCTGCGCAGAGGCATTGCGACTTCCTACAACAGCCAAGGCGGGGGTGTTCAAAAGATCAAGGCGCCCCTTTACGAATAGTAACAAGGGTGGATCGGGAATATTAAGCAGTGACTTTGGGTACTCGGCATCGGCAATTGTGATGACATGATTAAGTGGGTCATCCAACCATGCAGAAACGGAATCGATAAGCGAAGATTCAATTTCATGTGAAATAGCAACTGCTACAGTTGGTTTAACGTAGCGGGAAAGGGTGGCTTTGGACTGGTCGAAAACAGCTGAGGGAGAGCCAAAAACTTTTAACAGCTGGCGCTGACTTTCGCCGCCCAACCCCGGAACCATATAGAACCGGAGCCAGGTAACAAGACCTGAATCAACAGCCATTTATTCTGGATTGCGAGCGCTATCGTATAACTGGACAGGGATTTTTGTCTCCATGACTAATGCGTAGGAAACCTTATTGAAAACACGGAAAACCATCACCAGGCCATAGCGGAAATCAGGAAGATTGATGTTAGGGGTAAACCAGCCTTGTGTTTTCAACTCCTCTCCTTTTTGGTACAGAGCGAGGATATTTCCCACTTCGAGCCCATCCCGTCGGCCCTTATTGAGGGTGATGACAGCATGCTGTCCGGCTTGCTGAACGCCGCCATAGATTGAAATTACTTTAGCAGAGACTTGATTTTCTGGGACGCGGGGCAAATAAGTTGCACTATAGCCTGTACCAGACTGTGCGAAATAATCACCTTTGTTAATTTCCAGAATCGAATTGGTAATACGCAAAGTACTGGGATCTCCAAACTTTTCGACAGTTGCATCGCCAAGATACAGAACTTCTTGCCCAAGCTCCTCATCTGTATCAGGGTCTACAAACTTCACATTTGGACGGTAGATTTGCCAATGTGCACCTTTGTCAGAAGGAAGATTTTGCACATAAGCAATATCATTCACAGACAAAAGTGTGCGATGTTCATAAGTACCCACCAATCTGGGAGCGCTATCCAGTTCTTCATCGTCAAATACGAGTGGACGGCTTAAAAAGGAAGAGATGGCATCGAGAGGAATGGCGGGAATAGCTTCTGTATTTTGAGCTATAACACGAACCTTGGGCTCTAGCTTAACAATATCTGACGAGGCTACAGGCTCAGGTTGAATTGGGGTGGTCGTTAAGGTGCCGGTACGGCGATCCAGATAGACCACGTCACCCGGATAGATCCAATGAGGGTCCTTGATTTCCTGCTTATTCAAAGCCCAGATTTCAGGCCATTTCCAAGGGTCTTTGAAAAACATCGCCGAGATATCCCACAAGGTGTCACCCTTGACAACGACATAGCGATCAGGAGCATCTTCGCGAATCTGCAACACATCTGCGGAGGCAAGGATGGGCAACAGGAAGCAAATCAGCGATATAATCTTGCGCATGGAAAACCCCAGCAAAGTAACGAAATGCGGTGCAAAGTTTGCGCACCTGTTTAAATTCTGCATCTAGTCTCTTAAGTTGGCAAGCATTTATGGCATTACTACCCATCATAAAATACCCGGATCCGCGCCTGCATAAGGTAGCCAAACCGGTTGCGGCGATCACGGAAAACACTCGTAAGCTAATTCAGGATATGAGCGAAACGATGTATGCGGCCCCTGGCATCGGACTGGCGGCGACGCAAATCGATGTGCATGAGCAGATCGTTGTCATTGATGTGTCTGAAACCCACGACGACCTGAAAGTCTTCATCAATCCGAAAATACTGGAACTGGATGGCACGGAGGACAGTGAAGAAGGATGCCTGTCTGTCCCGGGAATCTATGAGACAGTAAGTCGTGCCGGGCGAGTCAAGGTGCAAGCCCTGAATGAGAATGGGAAAGTGTTTCAACTAGAAGCCGACGGATTGTTGGCGGTTTGCATTCAGCACGAGATAGATCACTTGCAAGGCAAAGTGTTCGTTGAACACTTGTCTCACCTCAAACAAACCCGCATCCGCGCCAAACTGAAGAAACAGCGGCGCGAAACCCTGTAGAAATCAGACGTGAATATCATCTTCGCAGGTACTCCGCATTTCGCTGCCAGCGCACTGGCCGCATTGTTGAATTCAAAGCACAAAGTTCTGGCAGTACTGACACAGCCCGACCGCCCAGCAGGTCGGGGCATGCAAATGACGGCAAGTCCCGTTAAACAACTGGCCGTCGAACGCGGTATTAACGTACTGCAACCCAGCAGCCTGAAATCGGAAGCTATCCAGCACACATTGCGGGATCTGGGGGCGGACGTAATGATCGTTGCTGCATATGGTTTGATTCTTCCTGCAGAGGTGTTGCGTATCCCGCAGCTGGGATGTTTGAACATACACGCATCCCTGTTGCCGAGATGGCGTGGGGCAGCACCCATACAGCGAGCCATCCTCGCGGGCGATACTGAGACCGGTATCACCATCATGCAAATGGATGTCGGGTTGGATACCGGCGACATGCTATTCAAGTACCCCTGCCCCATCTCTGAAAAGGAAGATGCGCAGACCTTACATGACAAGCTGGCAGATATTGGTGCAACAGGCATCGTGGAAGCCTTGCAGCAGCTGGAAAGCAACAATGCACATCCACAGAAACAGGATGACAGCAAAGCGTGCTATGCAGCAAAGTTAAACAAACAGGAAGCTCAGATCGACTGGACTCAGGATGCCGTCGTTCTTGAAAGAGCGATTCGGGGATATTTCCCATTCCCGGTTGCACATACGATGCTCAACGGCACCCCGATAAAGCTGATACGTGCAGCTACAGGGACACAAGAGACTGCTTCCCCCGGGACTGTATTGGCCGTGAACAAGCACGCAATTATCGTTGCGTGCGGGCGAGGCACACTGGCTTTGGAAATCTTGCAAAAACCGGGTGGCAAACCATTGCCTGCGGCACAGTTCGTGCAGGGATTTCCGCTTAAGGCCGGCGACATATTGGGTATCGGCAAACCGTGAATGTCATCCAGACAGAGGCTGCTGGAATCGTTAAGCGCGTCGTGGACGGAAGCAATCTGGACCGCGTACTCGCAGAAAGAATTGCGGCAAATCCAGGCTTCTCTCCGCAGCAAAAAGGCGCACTACAGGATCTGAGCTACGGCACGATCCGTTACTACGCGCGCCTGGAGTTCATGTTGGGGAAACTGCTCGAGCGCCCTCCACGCGATAAACTGCTGCCATATCTGCTGATGGTGACCATGTACCAACTGGAATATAGCAAAGCCGGGTCCCATGTTGTGGTTGATCAGGCCGTACGCGCGGCAAAGAAGCTCAAGTCCCCAGTCAGCGGGGTGGTGAATGGCGTATTGCGAAATTTCTTGCGCCAGCAGGAAAGTCTACGTATGGCTGCCAATGCCAGAAAAAGCAGCCGATTTGCCTATCAGGATTGGTGGATACGCGAGATGGAGCAACAGTATGGCGAGCGGTCGACTAGCATACTGGATGCCGGCAACATGCATCCACCAATGACATTAAGGGTCAATCGGCGCTGCACCACAACTGAAGACTACATGTCGCTGCTGGAAAAGGCGGACATCGGATTTCAGCGCCTGACAGCGGAAGCGCTGTTGCTGACGCAACCAATGAGCGTCGAGCGATTGCCCAAATTCTTTGAAGGTTGGGCGTCCGTACAAGATGCGGGCGCTCAGTGCGCAGCATCCATACTTGAAATAGAAGACGGCATGCGTGTACTCGATGTGTGTTCAGCGCCTGGAGGCAAGGCAATGCATATGCTGGAGAAAGCAAATGTAGAGCTGGTGGCAATGGACAAGGATGAGCAACGACTTGACCGTGTCAGGCAGAATCTGCACCGAGGCAAATTGAATGCGGAAGTGATTTGTGGAGATGCATCGCAACCCGACACGTGGTGGGATGGTAAGCCCTTTCAGCGGATACTGGCAGATGTACCCTGCTCGGCTTCCGGGGTTGTTCGCAGGCATCCCGACATCAAATGGTTGAGGAGACCTGCTGATATTGTCGAATTTTCCGAACAGCAGCTACGCATACTGCAGGCTGTTTGGCCGCTATTGGCTTCGGATGGTAAATTGCTGTACGCCACTTGCTCGATATTCAAACAGGAAAACCAGGATGTAGTTGATCGGTTCCTGGCTACGCAAAGAGACGCAAGCCAGGCAGTCATAAATCTGCCATTTGCGAACGATCCACCCGGGCAGCTATTGCCTTGTAATCAGCACGATGGATTCTTCTATGCCTTGTTGCGCAAAGCTGATTAATACATTGCTACGGACTTTTTGTGTCTGGCTGATGATCCTTGGCGCATCGGCTGCTATTGCCGACGGGATCGAAGTCAAGAAAGTGGAAGCACGGCTGACAAGCGACGGATATCAGATCTCTGCAGACTTTGAAATCCAATTACCCCCGCAGGTTGAAGAAGCGCTGAAGCGTGGTGTAACACTCTATTTTGAGAGCGAATTGTCGGTACATCGATCGCGTTGGTATTGGATGGACAGTGAAATAGCTAATTACATTCAAACCAGCAAACTTTCATTCAACACACTGACCCAGCAATACCGCCTGACTCGGGGTGGTTTATATCAAAGTTTCCTTTCCTTATCAGATGCCTTGCATGTTCTGGGGAGACAGGTGGCACCGCCGATTGAAATATCGCGTCTGGATATGTCTGGTGACGGCTATATAACAAGGTTGGTAAAGAAAGGGAGTCAGATCGGGGCAGTAGCATGGATGGGGCTCGATCTGACACAGCTGCCGAAACCAATGCAGATGAATGCGCTGACCAGCGATCAATGGAAGGTCGAATCAGAACGCTTTCACTGGGATATCAGTCCGGAACCGCCTGGCGAGGTACAGGAGCAATGAAGTATCTGGTCCTGTTCTCCAGCATCATTGGCGTCATACTGCTCTACCTGCTTTCCAGTGCGAGCGGGAACACGGATCTGTACGCCCGAAACTACTTCACGCTGCTGATTCTGACAGGTGCTTTAGCATTCGGATTGCTGGTGCAGGTGTTCTATCAATTCTGGCAACTGCGGAACAAGTTGCGCGATCAAGTGTATGGCGCAAAGCTTACCTTGCGCCTAGCGATGTTCTTTTCCTTGATTGCCGTACTGCCGGGCATGCTGGTGTACGCCGTATCCGTTCAATTCTTGGGAAAGAGTATAGAGTCATGGTTCGATGTGCGCGTGGAGAAGGCGCTGGAGGGCGGCTTGAATCTGGCACGCAGTACCCTGCAGAACGGACTGGATGAACTGGGTCGAAAAGGACAGTTTGTGGCATTAATCCTGGCAGACCAATCTCCAAGACGCCATGGTGAAACCTTGGCAAGATTTATCTCGGAAGGGGGGGCACAAGAAGCCGCTGTCTTCGATAGAAAAGGTAATTTAATAGCCTTTGCCAGTAGCAAACATATTGATCGCGTTGAGTCCCCTACATCGGAAATGTTACGTCAAGTCAAGGACAAAGGCCGATATAGCCAAGCAGATGCATTGCCGGATGGACGTTTAATCTTACGCATCATTGTCCCGATTCGCTCGTTGAACAATGAGGGGCGTGTATTGCAATTTTCTCAACCGGTACCGGAACGCTTGGCAGCAGATGCTGAAACAGTTCAGGGGGTATATGGCGACTACCAGCAACTGACTCTTTCGCGAGTGGGGTTGAAGCGTCTGTATGGAATAACGCTTACCCTTTCGCTACTGATCGTATTGCTTAGCGCGATTTCAGCGGCGTTCTATCTGAGTTCAAAATTGAGCGCCCCGTTGGCAGCATTGGCGGCGGGCACGCGGGCGGTGGCAAAGGGGGATTTCAGTAGCAGCTATCCCGTACAAAGCAATGACGAGCTAGGCGGATTAACCGCACTCTTCAATCAGATGACCTCGCAATTGTCGGCCGCCAAAACGTTGAGCGAACAACAACAACAACAGGTGGCTGATGCCAAAGCCCATTTGGAAAGTGTACTGGCGCATTTATCGTCGGGCGTGCTGGTCCTGGATGAGCAACTGATGCTACGTTCAGCCAATGCCAGTGCAGGTCAGATACTTGGTGTGGCTTCTGCAGAATTGAATGGAAAACACACCCATACTCTTGCCGAGGAGCACAGCTTGCTAAAGCCTTTTCTGCAAGCGATTGAGCAAGGTATTGCATCAAGCCCGCAACAAGTGTGGCAACAACAGATCGAGCGCATGAGCAAAGATGGTGACCAGGTATTGCTACTGCGCGGGACAAAATTGGCAGGTGACACAAATCGAGGCTATGTAGTGGTGTTCGACGATATTACCCATCTGCGGCAAGCTGAGCGACAAGCTGCCTGGGGTGAAGTTGCGCGACGCTTGGCACATGAGATCAAAAATCCATTGACACCGATCCAGCTTTCCGCGGAACGTCTACAGCACAAGCTATCAGATCGACTAGATGAAGAAGATGCGCAACTTCTCCAGCGAGCTACCCAGACCATTGTCAGCCAGGTTGCGGCAATGAAGAACATGGTTTCGGATTTTGCAGATTACGCCCGTGCGCCAGCAGCAAGACTGACGCCGCTGGATTTGCACCAACTATTGAACGAGATACTTGGCTTATATGAAGCAAACAGCAGCCCGATACAAATCGATTTGAACGCTCACCATACTACGATCAATGGTGATGCAACACGCCTGCGCCAAGTGGTTCACAATCTGTTGCAGAATGCGCACGATGCTTTGCAAGGGGTTACAGACAGGTTGATCACCTTGTCAACGCATGACGACAAGCATGGGATGCTCAAGTTATCGGTGGCAGATAACGGCAGTGGTTTCCCAGAACAGTTCCTTGCCAAGGCATTTGAGCCATACACAACCACAAAGGCCAGAGGAACCGGGCTTGGATTGCCCATAGTAAAGAAGATCGTGGAAGAACACGGGGGGAGCATCACTATACAAAATCGGTCACAGGGCGGGACCTGCGTCAGCATTCTGCTACCTGTGCTGAAAAATACGACCGGGAGGGCGGCATGACAAGCAAGACGATTATGATCGTGGATGATGAAGCGGGCATACGAGAACTGCTATCTGAAATTTTGTACGATGAAGGTTATAGCGTGCTGCTGGCGGAGAATGCTGAAGAAGCACGGAAACTGATAGGCCAGCATCCAGATGTCGTGTTGCTCGATATCTGGATGCCTGACACGGATGGACTTACCCTGCTCAAGGAATGGGTGGCGCAAGGGCGATTGACGATGCCGGTAATCATGATGTCGGGGCACGGCACCATCGAGACTGCGCTGGAGGCAACTCGTATAGGCGCGGTAGACTTTCTGGAGAAACCAATTGCGTTGAAGAAACTGTTGGCGACAATTGCACAGACGTTAAAGCCGCAGCCGGTACTACCTGAAAAAATGGAAAGCAAGATTGCATCGCAAGTCACAAGCCGAGAAGGCTACGTGAAACTTGAACTGCCGCTCGAGTTGCCATTTCGAGAAGCCAGAGAACACTTCGATACTGCCTATCTAAATTATCATCTTGAATTGGCGCAGGGGAATATTGCCAGTCTGGCAGACAAAATCGGCATTGAGCGCACGCATTTGTATCGAAAACTCAAGCAATTGGGGATAAAACCACCTAAAAAGAATGCCGGTTAAGACAAAAAGCATTCCCAATCAATAGCTAGGGATATTGTCGAGTTGCTCAGACAATGGGCGCTGAGGCATAATCGCCCCTCTTTAATGTAGTGTCTCGTGCTAAATCGCCACAAAAGTTTTTTCGGAGGAGAACGGAAATGTCAGCAACACGCAGTGTAACCCCACCAAAATATAACGACATCACAGGTGCGATCCGCATGCTGGCGGTGGATGCAGTGCAGAAAGCAAACTCCGGCCACCCGGGTGCGCCGATGGGCATGGCAGAGATCGCCGACGTATTGTGGAACCGTCATCTGCGTCACAACCCTGCGAATCCCAAGTGGCCTGATCGCGATCGCTTTATCCTGTCCAACGGCCACGGCTCGATGCTGATCTATGCATTGTTGCACCTGTCCGGCTACGACCTGCCGATCGACGAACTGAAGCGCTTCCGTCAGATGCACTCCAAGACTCCGGGCCACCCCGAGTACGGTTACACCCCTGGCGTTGAGACTACTGGCGGCCCGTTGGGACAGGGCATCACCAACGCCGTGGGTATGGCGATGGCAGAAAAACTGCTGGCAGCTGAATTCAACAAGCCGGGTCATGAGATCGTCGATCACCGCACCTATGTGTTCCTCGGCGACGGTTGCATGATGGAAGGTATCTCCCACGAAGCTTGCGCGCTGGCCGGTACATGGGGTTTGGGCAAGCTGACCGCATTCTGGGACGACAACAACATCTCCATCGACGGCCACATCGACGGCTGGTACACCGATGACACGGCGAAGCGCTTCGAAGCCTACGGCTGGCACGTTATCGCAAACGTGCAAGGTCACGATTCCGAGGCAATCAATGCTGCGATCGAAGAAGCCAAGAAGGTTACCGACAAGCCAACCCTGATCTGCTGCAAAACCGTGATCGGCGCTGGTTCCCCGAACAAGGAAGGTACGCATGACGTACACGGCGCAGCACTCGGCGATGCCGAAGTCGCTGCGACCCGCGAGCACATCGGCTGGAAGTATCCTCCGTTCGAGATCCCCGCTCACGTATACGAGGCATGGGATGCGCGCACCAAGGGTGAAGGCCTGGAAAAACTGTGGAACAACAAGTTCGCAGAATACAAGGCCGCATTCCCGAAAGAAGCTGCCGAGTTCGAGCGTCGTATCAACAACCAGTTGCCAGAAGGCTGGGCTGCGCACGCAGCCGAATTCATCGCCAAGACCAACGAGAAGGCAGAGACCATCGCTACTCGTAAGGCTTCGCAGAATGCCATCAACGGCCTGCAACCTGCGCTGCCTGAATTCCTCGGCGGCTCCGCCGACTTGACCGGTTCCAACCTGACCAACTGGACAGGCGCGCATCACGTCAGCGGCAAGAAGCCGGGCAACTACATCAGCTACGGCGTGCGCGAGTTCGGCATGTCGCACATCATGAACGGTATGGCCCTGCACGGCGGCTTCCTGCCGTTCGGCGGCACCTTCCTGATGTTCTCCGAATACGCACGTAACGCCTTGCGTATGTCGGCACTGATGAAGCAGCGCGTGATCTACGTGTTCACCCACGACTCCATCGGTCTGGGCGAAGACGGTCCGACCCACCAGCCAGTTGAGCAGACCGCTACCCTGCGTTACATCCCGAACATGGAAGTATGGCGTCCGTGCGACACCGTCGAATCCGCAGCAGCATGGGTGGCCGCAGTCGAGCGTACCGATGGCCCGACCAGCCTGATCTTCAGCCGTCAGAATCTGGCATTCCAGAAGCGTGATGTTGCGCAGATCGCTGCCATCCGCAAGGGTGCATACGTGTTGTCCGAAGCAGCAGGCGGCAAGCCGCAAGCTGTGATCATCGCTACAGGCTCTGAAGTTTCGTTGGCACTGAGCGCACAAGAAGCGTTGGCAGCAGAGAGTATCAACGTGCGTGTGGTATCGATGCCATCCACAAACGTGTTCGACAAGCAAGACCAGGCCTATAAAGACAGCGTATTGCCGAAGGGCATCAAGCGCGTGGCCGTCGAAGCGGGCGTGACAGGTGGTTGGTACAAGTACGTGCTGGACGGCGCAGTGGTTGGTATGGACACCTTCGGCGAGTCCGCTCCGGCACCTGAGCTGTTCAAGCACTTCGGCTTCACCACAGAGAATGTGGTCAAGGCTGTCAAGTCGGTACTGTAAGACACAAGTTCAATTACTAAAACGGGAGAGAAAACATGGCAATCAAAGTTGGTATCAATGGTTTCGGTCGTATCGGTCGCATGGCATTCCGCGCTATCGCTAAAGACTTCCCTGAGCTGGAAGTCGTTGCGATCAACGACTTGCTGGAGCCGGACTATCTGGCATACATGCTGAAATACGACTCCGTGCACGGCAACTTCAAGGGCGAAGTCGGCGTTGACGGCAACAGCATGGTGGTGAACGGCAAGAAGATCCGCCTGACAGCCGAGACCGATCCTGCAAACCTGAAGTGGAACGAAGTCGGCGCAGAACTGGTTCTGGAATGTACCGGTTTCTTCCTCGATGACGCAGGCTGCCAGAAGCACATCGCTGCAGGTGCCAAGAAGGTCGTGATGTCTGCCCCTTCCAAGGACAAGACACCGATGTTCGTTTACGGCGTGAACCACACTTCCTACAAGGGCGAGGCGATCGTTTCCGCAGCTTCTTGCACCACCAACTGCCTGGCACCGGTTGCCAAGGTGCTGAACGACAATTGGGGCATCAAGCGCGGCCTGATGACGACTGTGCACGCTGCAACAGCAACACAGAAGACCGTTGACGGTCCGTCCAAGAAAGACTGGCGCGGCGGCCGCGGCATCCTGGAAAACATCATCCCCTCCTCCACTGGCGCAGCCAAGGCAGTAGGCGTGGTGTTGCCGGAACTGAACGGTAAGCTGACTGGTATGGCATTCCGCGTACCGACCTCCGACGTGTCCGTGGTCGACCTGACCGTTGAGCTGAACAAGGAAGCCACTTACGCAGACATCTGTGCAGCGATGAAGGCAGCTTCCCAGTCCGGCGACATCAGCAAGACACTGGGATACACCGATGAGAAAGTCGTTTCCACTGACTTCCGCGGTTGCGGCTTCTCTTCCATCTTCGATGCAGAAGCAGGCATCGCGCTGGATGGCACCTTCGTCAAGGTCGTGTCCTGGTACGACAACGAATATGGTTACACCTGCAACATGCTGCGTTTTGCACAGCACATTGCCAAGTAATCCATGTTGAACAAGGGCTGGCGTCGCCAGCCCTTTAAGTTTTAAGTCTGTAAGAAGGAAAAATCATGTCCGTAATCAAAATGACCGACCTGGATCTGAAGGGCAAGCGCGTCCTGATCCGTTCCGATCTCAACGTACCCGTCAAAGATGGCAAAGTGACATCCGATGCGCGTATCAGTGCATCCATGGCAACCATCAATGCAGCTTTGAACGCCGGCGCAAAAGTGATGGTGACATCCCATCTGGGCCGTCCGGAAGAAGGCGTGTTCTCGGAAGAGAACTCGCTCAAACCGGTGGCTGACGACATCGCCAACAAGCTGGGCAAGCCTGTACGCCTGATCCGCGACTGGATCGACGGCGGCTTCGATGTTGCCGAAGGCGAACTGGTGTTGCTGGAGAACTGCCGCTTCAACAAGGGCGAGAAGAAGAGCAACGACGAGCTGTCCAAGAAATACGCCGCACTGTGCGACGTATTTGTGATGGATGCTTTCGGTACAGCACACCGTGCAGAAGCTTCTACCCACGGTGTGGCCAAGTTCGCACCGGTTGCAGCAGCAGGCATCTTGCTGACACAGGAACTCGAAGCTTTGACCAAAGCCCTGCTCAGCCCGGCCCGTCCGATGGTCGCCATCGTCGGCGGTTCCAAGGTCTCTACCAAGCTGACCGTATTGGAATCCCTGTCCGAGAAGTGCGAACAGCTGGTGGTCGGCGGTGGTATCGCCAACACCTTTATCAAGGCGACTGGCGGCAACGTCGGCAAGTCCCTGTGTGAAGACGATCTGGTCCCGACTGCTCAGGCACTGATCGAAAAAATGAAACAACGCGGCGCTAACATCCCGGTCGCGGTGGACGTGGTCTGCGGCAAGAAGTTCGATGCCAACGAACCTGCTGTCCTGAAGAACGTCGGTGAGGTTGCAGACGACGACATGATCTTCGACATCGGTCCGAAGTCTGCACAGGAACTGGCTGACATCATCATGAAGGCTGGCACCGTGGTGTGGAACGGTCCGGTCGGCGTCTTCGAATTCGACCAGTTCGGCGAAGGCACCAAGAAGATCGCTGAAGCGATTGCCAATACCAGCGCGTTCACATTGGCTGGCGGTGGCGACACCATTGCTGCGATCCAGAAGTACGACATCTATGACAAGGTGTCTTACATCTCCACCGCAGGTGGTGCGTTCCTGGAGTTCCTCGAGGGCAAAACATTGCCGGCAGTGGCGATTCTGGAAGAACGCGCAAAGCAGTAAATAAAACGGTGCCTGCATCCTGATGAGAGAGGGATGCAGGACGCCAGAGACAATCAAGGAAATCATGCTGCGTAGAACAAAAATAGTAGCAACCCTGGGGCCTGCGACCAATGATCTGAAGTCATTGACCGCAATCATCAAAGCAGGTGTCGATGTCGTGCGGATGAACTTCTCGCACGGCACTGCCGAAGACCATCAGAAACGCGCCGAGATCGTGCGGGCTGCGGCCGCGACCGCAGGCCGAACAGTCGGTATCCTTGCAGATTTGCAGGGGCCTAAGATCCGCGTGCGCAAGTTCGAGAACGACAAGATCGTTCTATCGCCTGGCGACACCTTCATTCTGGATGCGGCCCTTGAAGGTCTGGGTAATCAGGAACGTGTCGGTCTGGATTACAAGGAGCTTCCCAACGATGTAGAGCCGGGCTCCATTCTGCTGTTGAATGACGGCATGCTGGAATTCCACGTGACCCATGTGCAAGGTGCAGAAGTGCACTGTACCGTGGTTCGCGGCGGCGTATTGTCGAACAACAAGGGCATCAATCGTAAGGGCGGCGGACTGACTGCCCCGGCCTTGACGGACAAGGACAAGGAAGACATCAAGACGGCAGCGATGATCAAAGCCGACTTCCTGGCCGTGTCCTTCCCGCGCTCTGCGGACGACATGAAGCTGGCACGAGAACTGATGCATGCGGCAGGCGGCAAGAGCCTGCTTATCGCCAAGATCGAACGTGCAGAAGCGATCCCCGTATTGGGCGAAATCATCGAAGCATCCGACGGCATCATGGTCGCGCGCGGCGACCTGGCTGTCGAGGTCGGTGATGCCGCCGTACCGGGTCTGCAGAAGAAGATGATCAAGCTGGCGCGTTCCAAGAACCGCCTGGTCATCACTGCAACCCAGATGATGGAATCGATGATCACCAATCCGATCCCGACACGCGCTGAAGTGTCCGACGTGGCGAACGCCGTGCTGGATGGCACCGATGCCGTGATGTTGTCAGCTGAAACCGCTGTGGGCGACTATCCTGTCGAGACCATCGAATCGATGGCGCGCATCTGCATCAACGCTGAAAGCGAAAGCGAAGAAAGCGCGGCAGATCGTCGTCTGGAGCACAACAAGTTCACCCGCATCGACCAGTCGATCGCGATGTCGGCCTTGTATGCGGCTTCGCACTTCAAGGTAAAAGCCATCGTGGCACTCACGCAGTCCGGATCAACAACACTGTGGATGTCCCGCAGCAGCGACACCACGCCTATCTTCGCGATGACGCCGATGGAAGCCACCCTGAGCAAGGTCACCTTGTTCAGCGGCGTGCATCCCATCGCTTTCGAATCGACCTCGGACGACCATTCGGTCACCCTGCGTCAGGCGGAAGACGAATTGCTGCACCTGAAGATGGTGCAGGAAGGCGACCTCATCGTGATGACCGTCGGCGAAGCCATCGGCAAAGCCGGTCACACCAATACCATGAAGATCGTGCGTGTCGGCGATCATCGCAAGAGCTAATGTTTTTGTAATTTTATCAGGAGGAAAAAATGGCACTCGTATCCCTACGTCAACTTCTGGACCACGCAGCCGAGCACAGCTACGGTCTGCCTGCGTTCAACGTCAACAACCTGGAACAGGTCAAGGCCATCATGGAAGCGGCCGACGAAACCAACAGCCCGGTGATCATGCAGGGTTCCGCCGGTGCGCGTAAGTACGCAGGCGAGCCTTTCCTGCGTCACCTGATCGAAGCTGCGGTCGAGATGTACCCGCACATCCCCGTCGTGATGCACCAGGACCATGGTGCTTCCCCGGCCGTCTGTATCAACGCCATCAAGTCCGGCTTCTCTTCCGTGATGATGGACGGTTCCCTGATGACCGACGGCAAGACTCCTTCTTCTTTCGAATACAACGTCAACGTGACTCGTAGCGTCGTTGAGATGTCCCATGCAGTCGGCGTTTCCGTCGAAGGCGAACTGGGTTGCCTGGGTTCCCTGGAATCCGGCCACGGCGAGAAGGAAGACGGCCACGGCGCTGAAGGCGTGCTGAGCCACGACCAACTGCTGACCGATCCCAACGAAGCTGCTGAATTCGTGAAGGCTACGCAAGTGGACGCACTGGCGATCGCCATCGGCACTTCGCACGGCGCATACAAGTTCACCAAGCCGCCCACAGGCGACACCCTGGCGATCAGCCGCATCAAGGAGATCCACGCCCGCATCCCCAACACCCACCTGGTGATGCACGGTTCTTCTTCCGTGCCGCAAGAGTGGCTGGAGATCATCAACCAGTTCGGCGGCGCGATGCCCCAGACTTACGGCGTGCCGGTCGAAGAGATCGTCGAAGGCATCAAGCACGGCGTGCGCAAGGTGAACATCGACACCGACCTGCGTATGGCATCTACTGGCGCGACTCGTCGCTACCTGGCGCAGAATCCCAAGGACTTCGATCCGCGCAAGTTCCTGGCTGAAACCACCAAGGCCATGAAGGCGATCTGCAAGGCACGTTACGAAGCCTTCGGTTCCGCTGGCCAGGCTGGCAAGATCAAGCCGATCGCGCTGGACGCCATGGCAATGCGTTACATCAAGGGCGAACTGAACGCCGTTGTGAAGTAATAAGCGTCACAAGCAACAATAAAAAAGCGGCCTTCGGGCCGCTTTTTTATTTATCCGTATCTTTGTCTTGCGCCTGCTCCAGCAGGAAGCGCTCGAACTCGCGTGTCGCGGTAGAAGGCCGCTTGTCCTTGCGTTGCACGATGTACCAGTGACGCACAATGGGGAAGCCTTCCATATCGAGCACTACCAGCCGCCCGGTCTCCAGCTCCAGCTCGATGCCGTGCTGCGAAATGATGCCTATACCCATACCCGCCTGCACCGACTGCTTGATGGCCTCGTTGGTGTCCATCTCCATGTGCGCAGGCAAAGGCAGCTTGTGGCTGTCGAAGTAACGCTCCACCACGCCGCGTGTACCCGAACCCAACTCACGCAACAGGAAAGTCTCGCGCGCCAGCTGATGGGCCTGGATGTTCTTGAGCTGCGCCAGTGGATGCGAGGGTGCGGCAATCACCACCATGGGATTCTGCAAGAAGGGCGTGGCGACCATTTCGGTCCCTGCCGGAGGCTGGCCCATGATGGCGAGGTCGGCCAGATTCTCGGACAGCTGTTTTAACACTGCGTCACGGTTGGCGACCGAAAGCGCGACCTGGATGCCGGGATGGATACGGATGAAGCTGGCCAGCAACTGCGGCATGAAGTAGTTGGCCGTGCTGACTACCGCGATGTTCAGCTTGCCCCGCTCCATGCCTTTCATGGCATCGAAGCTGGACTCCATCTCCTGCATCAATTGCAATATGGCACGCGAATAATGCATCAGCTCACGTCCAGCCTCGGTCAGGAACAGGCGCTTGCCTGCTTGCTCGAACAGGGGAATCCCGATAGTCTGCTCAGCCTGCTTGATCTGCATAGAAACTGCAGGCTGCGACAGGAATAGTTCTTCCGCAGCACGTGAATGGCTCAAGTGGCGCGAGACACTTTCAAATACCTGCAGTTGGCGAAGCGTGAGTGGCAACATGACGGTCAAGATTTTATGCCATAAGCATTGCTTATGATAGTAATAAAAATATTTGACTGTTATTTATGATAACGGGTGAGTAAAGTGCACGCCGTTGCAAGAACATCAATACGACAAGAGGAGAAAATAATGGATCAATCGAATCGTTATGCAAATCTGAATCTGAAAGAAGCAGATTTGATCGCTGGTGGTAAGCACCTGCTGGTTGCATACAAGCTGATCCCTGCCAAGGGTTACGGCTTCCTGGAAGTGGCTGCTCACGTTGCAGCTGAATCCTCCACCGGTACCAACGTTGAAGTGTCTACTACCGACGACTTCACCCGCGGCGTTGACGCGCTGGTGTACGAAGTGGACGAAACCGCATTCGGTGACGATCCTGTGAAGGGCGGCGGTTTGATGAAGATCGCTTACCCGGTTGACCTGTTTGACCCGAACCTGACTGACGGCATCTACAACATCTCCCACATGTGGTCTCTGATCCTGGGTAACAATCAGGGTATGAGCGACCACCAAGGTCTGCGCATGCTGGACTTCCTGATCCCCGAATGCATGGTCAAGAAGTTCGACGGTCCGTCCGCCAACATCTCCAACCTGTGGAAAGTATTGGGTCGTCCGGAAGTGGACGGTGGTTACATCGCCGGTACCATCATCAAGCCGAAGCTGGGTCTGCGTCCTGAGCCGTTCGCGAAGGCATGTTACGACTTCTGGCTGGGTGGCGACTTCATCAAGAACGACGAGCCGCAAGCCAACCAGCCGTTCTGCCCGATGGAAGTGGTCATGCCCAAGGTTGCAGAAGCCATGGACCGTGCACAACAAGCAACCGGCCAGGCCAAGCTGTTCTCCGCCAACATCACTGCCGACTACCACGGCGAGATGATCCACCGCGGCGAATTCGTTCTGGAAACCTTCGCCAAGTACAACTCCGCTGATCACGTTGCCTTCCTAGTCGACGGCTTCGTGGCAGGTCCGGCTGGCGTGACCACATGCCGCCGCGCATTCCCGGACACCTTCCTGCACTTCCACCGTGCAGGCCACGGTGCAGTGACTTCCTACAAGAGCCCGATGGGTATGGATCCGCTGTGCTACATGAAGATGGTGCGTCTGATGGGCGCTTCCGGTATGCACACCGGCACCATGGGCTACGGCAAGATGGAAGGCCACGGCAAGGAAACCGTACTGGCATACATGCTGGAGCGTGATGAGTGCCAGGGACCTTACTTCTACCAGAAGTGGTACGGCATGAAGGCCACTACCCCGATCATCTCGGGCGGTATGAACGCACTGCGTCTGCCGGGCTTCTTCCAGAACCTGGGCCACGGTAACGTGATTAACACCTGCGGCGGCGGCTCCTTCGGCCACATCGACAGCCCGGCAGCCGGCGGTATCTCCCTCGGCCAGGCATACGAGTGCTGGAAGTCCGGTGCGGATCCGATCGAATACGCGAAGACTCACAAGGAGTTCGCCCGTGCATTCGATTCCTTCCCCAAGGATGCGGACAAGTTGTTCGCAGGCTGGCGCGAAAAGCTGGGCGCACACAAGTAAGCTCAGGCAGTATCGAAGCAAAAAAATGCGCCCCCACACGATGGGGGCGTTTTTTTCCAGATGCACAAACCCGCAAATCGCTTGCGGGCATGCACGAACAAGGAGTTCGCTATGGATAACAAGGAACAATACAAGGTCCACGCCGAGCCGTTCTATCAGGCACAAGGTGATGAGGTCGCACTTTACGAAGCCGCCTACAACGCCCGCCTGCCGGTGATGGTCAAAGGCCCGACCGGCTGCGGTAAATCGCGCTTCATCGAATACATGGCGTGGAAGCTCAACAAGCCGCTGATCACCGTGGCCTGTAACGAAGACATGACGGCATCCGACCTGGTCGGTCGCTATCTGCTGGACGCCAACGGTACACGCTGGCTGGACGGCCCGCTGACCACCGCAGCACGCATCGGCGCCATCTGCTATCTGGATGAAGTCGTCGAAGCGCGTCAGGACACCACCGTGGTGATCCACCCGCTGACCGACCACCGCCGCACCCTGCCGCTGGACAAGAAGGGCGAGCTGATCGAGGCGCATCCCGACTTCCAGCTGGTGATCTCGTACAACCCCGGCTACCAGAGCCTGATGAAGGACCTGAAGCAATCGACCAAGCAACGCTTCACCGGCTTCGAATTCGACTATCCGAGTCCGGAACTGGAAGCCGAGATCCTGTCCAAGGAGACTGGATTGGAAGTGGGTACTTGCAGCAAGCTGGTGCAGATCGGCCAGGCCGCACGCAACCTGAAAGGCCACGGTCTGGAAGAAGGCATCTCCACGCGTCTGCTGGTCTATGCGGCTACGCTGATCAAGAACGGCGTCGAAGCCAAGGCCGCATGCCGCATGGCGATGGTACGTCCGATCACCGACGATGCAGACATCCGCGACACGCTGGATCACGCCATCGAAGCCTCTTTCGGCTGAGGATGAGGACTACGGAGGCTGAGCGATGACTGACGCCGTGCTGGAAAGGGACGAAGAGACCGCACTGTACTGGGAGAAGCTGGGTTGCCGCTTCGCCCAGGTCAATGCCGTCTTCGACGAATGCCTGCGCGAAGCGAAGCAGTTGCTGAGCAAGGCGGGACTGGAAGCCTACATCGAGAACGCGCGCATCATCGGCAAGATGGGGCGCGGGGCTGAGCCCTTGCTGGTCTATCTGGAAGAAGCGCCGGGCGTGGCCGCCGTCGTGGGTGAGTACACGCTGATCGAGTTGCGCGAGTTCGCGGAATACATGTCCACGCACACCAACTTCAAGGCCATGGTGCCGTTTCTGCAAACCAGCGGTGCTGTGGCGCGCCGCCTGCAGACGAGCAAACTGTTCAAGAAATACATCGCGCTGGTGCGCGACATGCTGGACCGCACTTCGGGTTCGGTGCACGGCCACCACACCACCTTTCCCAGCCCCGGTTTGCCCGAACTGCTGAAACAGGCCCCGCGTTTGCTGGGCGCCCTGTCCCTGCAAGGGCTGCACAACTGGATCGAATACGGCATCAAATACTACAACGATCACCCGGAGCGACAGGTCGAATACTTCAGCCTGGAATCTGCCGATGCCATCGCGGTGATGCAGCGCGAACGTCAAGGCACGCTGCTGGTAGACAACGAGCGCAAGCTGGACACCTATATCCGCGCCCTGTGGGATGACAGCGATTACCTCATCCCCTATTCCGAGGCATTCGATGATCTGCGCAAGCCCATGCCCTACTTCACCGACGACGGCATCCGTCTGCCCGATGCGTATGATGATCTGGAAGGAGTGCCCGGCATAGACCGCTATCGTGCCGCGTTGGCGCATATGGCAGCACACCGCCGCTGGTCGCAGAAGATGATCGTGGACAACTGGAGCCCGTTCCAGCGCGCCAGTGTCGAGATCTTCGAAGACTCGCGCGTGGATCATCTGGCGTGCCAGAAATATCCGGGGTTGCGCAAACTACTGCTGGCCCTGCATCCGATCCCCAAGGAAGAAGACCTGCAACTGGAAGAACAAGGCATCTCCGTTTTCAGGCTGCGTCTGGCCCTGCTATCGCGCGCCATCCTCGACCCGGATTTCCAGTACCAGAACGAACACATCCGCGAATTCGTGCAGCGCTTCCACGAATTGATGGCGAGCGGGGCATCGACCAGCGCCGAGATGGCATCGGTCGCATTGGCATTCATCGCGCGCACTCGCGGCCAGCGCGATCTGTCGGCGCAGATGTACTTTGAAAACACCGAAGTCAGCTACCGCGATGACAACCGTCACCTGTGGATCTACATCGAAGAGAGCGACGAGGACGAGATGTTCGAGCATCTCGACCGGCGACAGACCGCTGAAGAAGAACTGAACGGTCTGCCGCCGCGCCACTACGACGAATGGGACTACAACGCGCAGAGCTACCGTCCGGACTGGGTGAGCGTGTATGAAGCGCTGCACCCGCGCGGCAACCCGGGCAAGATCGACGACCTGCTGCTCAAGCACAACAAGCTGGCCAAGCGTCTGAAGGCCATGCTGGAACTGCTCAAGCCGCAGGACAAGGTGCGCATCCGCTATCAGGAAGAAGGTTCCGAGCTGGATCTGGACGTGGCGATCCGATCCTTGATCGACTACAAGAGCGGCTCTTCGCCGGATCCGCGCATCAACATGTCGCACCGTACCGACGGGCGCAGTTTTGCGGTCACGTTACTGGTCGATCTGTCGCAGTCGCTGAGCGAGAAGGCGGCCGGCAGCCAGCAGACCATCCTCGAATTGAGCCAGGAGGCGGTGTCGCTGCTGGCTTGGTCGGTGCAACAGGTCGGGGATTCATTCGCCATCGGCGGTTTTCATTCCAATACTCGCCACGATGTGCGCTACTACCATCTCAAAGGCTTCAAAGAGACATGGGGCGATGAGGTGAAATCGCGTCTGGCAGAGATGCAGGCGGGTTATTCGACGCGCATGGGCGCAGCGATGCGTCACGCCGGGCACTATTTGAAAACGCAGCAAGCAGATAAGAAACTGATGCTGATCCTGACCGATGGCGAACCGGCCGATATCGACGTGCACGATCCGCAGCTGTTGATTGCAGACGCGCGTCAGGCCGTAAAGGAACTGGACCGCGACGGCATCTACACCTATTGCATCAATCTGGACCCCAAGGCGGACGAATATGTTTCCGACATCTTCGGCAAGCAATACACTATCGTGGATAACGTGAGCCAGCTTCCGGTGAAACTACCGGAGTTGTTCATCGCCCTGACCAAATAAGCAATCGAAACCAAGGAGAAAGACATGGCAGCAGCTTCCAGCGGCAAGGTATTGGTAGGCATCCTCACTGGCAGCCCCAACGATCTGCCCACCGTGATCAAGGTGCGTGACACATTGACCGACCTCGGCATTGCCAGCGAGATCGTGGTGGCCTCGGCACACCGCACACCGGATAAAGTGGTCGCTTACATCGAGCGTGCACATGCGGAAGGCGTGCAAGTGCTGGTCGGTTGCGCCGGCATGGCAGCGCACCTGGCGGGCGTGATCGCCGGACATACTCGTTTGCCGGTGATCGGCCTGCCGCTGTCCGGCGGAGTAGTGTCCGGTCTGGATGCGCTGCTGGCGACGGTGCAGATGCCACCCGGGGTGCCTGTTGCTACTGTGGCGGTGGACGGCGCGAAGAACGCAGCCATGCTGGCCGCGCGCATCCTGGCGCTGAAATACCCCGAGATCAATCAGGCGCTGGAAGACGCAGCCAAGCAGGAACGCGCCCGTTATGAGCAGACGGCGGACGAGGCCATGGCGAAATTGGCTGCCAAATAAGGCAAAGCGCGCCGCTCAAGATCAAATAGTCATAGAGTGCGCAAGGGAAAACCTGTAAAATCACGCAGTTGGAAATTCAATTAGAGGAGAGAGCAGCAATGAGCAAGAGTTTGGTTCAGTTCATCATCGAAGAACAACGTCAGATCCCGGGTGCTACCGGCGATTTCACAGGCCTGATCAGCGACATCGTGTCCGCTTGCAAGCAGATCGCGCACGACGTGAACAAAGGCGCGCTGATCGGCGTGCTGGGTTCCGCTGGTAGCGAGAACGTACAAGGCGAGACACAGAAGAAGCTCGACATCATCACCAATGAAGTGTTCATCAAGGCCAACGAATGGGGCGGCCACTTGGCAGCGATGGCTTCCGAAGAGATGGATGACATCTACGAGATCCCGAAGCAGTATCCGCGCGGCAAGTACCTGATCACCTTCGACCCGCTGGACGGCTCTTCCAACATCGATGTGAACATCTCCGTCGGTACCATCTTCTCCATCCTGCGTTGCCCGGAAGGCGTGACCAACCCGACCGCTGCCGATTTCATGCAGCCCGGCACCAAGCAGGTTTGTGCAGGCTACGCCCTGTACGGCCCGAACACCATGATCGTGATCACCACCGGCAACGGCGTGAATGGCTTCACACTGGACCGCGACGTCGGCGACTTCTTCCTGACACACCCCAGCATGCAGATTCCGGAAGACACAGCCGAGTTCGCCATCAACATGTCAAACCAGCGTTTCTGGGAAGCTCCGGTACAACGTTACGTTGAAGAGTGCGTGAAGGGCAAGGACGGCGGCCGCGAGAAGAACTTCAACATGCGTTGGGTTGCTTCCATGGTGGCCGAAGTGCACCGCATCCTAACCCGCGGCGGCATCTTCATGTACCCGTTCGACACCAAGGATCCTGCCAAGGCTGGCAAGCTGCGCCTGATGTACGAAGCCAATCCGATGTCCTTCATCGTGGAACAGGCAGGCGGCATGAGCTCCACTGGCCGCGAGCGCATCCTGGAAGTGCAACCCACAGGCCTGCACCAGCGCGTGCCCGTGATCCTCGGCTCGAAGAACGAAGTCGAGCGTGTGGTCGGTTACCACAAAGGCGCGTAATTCAGCGAATGGCGCCCCCGGCAACGGGGGCGTTGTCACGTCTGCAATATGTTGAAACCAACGAGGTCATCATGACTGCACTGCACGAATCCAATCTGCCCAGCCTGAAATTCCTGCATCGCGGCAAAGTGCGCGACCTGTACGAAGTGGATGCGAACCATCTGCTGATCGTGCAGACCGACCGCTTGTCCGCATTCGATTTCATCCTGCCCACGCCTATCCCCGGCAAGGGAGAGGTACTGACGGCGGTATCGAATTTCTGGTTCAGGAAGCTGGGCCATGTCATTCCCAACCATCTGTCAGGCATAGCTCCCGAATCGGTGGTGAAGACCGAAGCCGAAAAAGCACAGGTGCGCGGCCGTGCATTTGTGACCAAGAAGCTGAAGCCCTTGCCTATCGAGGCCATCGTGCGCGGCTATCTGGTCGGTTCCGGCTGGAAGGATTACAAGAAGACCGGCGCCGTGTGCGGCATCCAGTTGCCTGCCGGTCTGCAGGAAGCACAGAAATTGCCGCAGGCATTGTTCACGCCGTCGACCAAAGCAGCTGTGGGCGACCACGACGAGAACATCTCGTTCGAGGAAGCCAAAAAGCTGCTGGGTGACGACATGGCCGAGCAGGTGAAGAATGCGACGCTGGCGCTTTACACCGAAGCGGCAGACTATGCGCTGACGCGCGGTATCATCATCGCCGATACCAAGTTCGAGTTCGGCACTGATGACGAAGGCAGGCTGTACCTGATCGACGAAGCACTGACGCCGGACTCCTCGCGGTTCTGGCCGGCCGACCAGTACCAGGTCGGCAGCAACCCGCCCAGCTTCGACAAACAGTTCATCCGCGACTGGCTGGAGTCTTCGGGCTGGAATAAGCAACCGCCTGCACCGGCTGTTCCCGCCGAGATCCTGCAAAAGACGTCCGACAAATACCGCGAAGCGCAGCGGCTACTGACCGGCGAATGACGAATCCGGCAGACCTGATCAAGGGTTTTCATCGTTTCCGTGAGCAGCACTTCACGCACGACGATGCCTTGTACCGTCAACTCGTAGAAGAAGGCCAGACCCCGAAGATCCTGGTGGTTGCCTGTTGCGACTCGCGCGTCGATCCGGCGCTGGTGCTGGATTGCGCGCCGGGCGACCTGTTCGTCATCCGCAACGTCGCCAATCTGGTACCACCCGACGAGAACCGCATCGGCGGTCGTCACGGCACCAGTGCCGCGCTGGAATACGGCGTGAAGACCTTGGGTGTGGAACATGTCGTCGTGCTTGGCCATGCACAATGCGGCGGCATTCAGGCATTGATGAGAGGCTCGGCTACGACAGACGGTCAGGAATCCTTCATCAGCAGCTGGATGCGTTTGGCGGAGCAAGCGCGCAGCAAAGTGTTGCAAGAGATGCCGCATGCTTCGAGCCAGGAACTGGAACGTGCCTGCGAACAACAGGCCATCCTCAGTTCACTGGATAACCTGATGAGCTTCGACTGGGTACGCGAACGCGTAGAGGATGGACGGTTGGTGCTGCACGGCTGGTATTTCGACATAGAACACGGGCAGTTGCTGCAATACGAAGCAGACAACCGCCGGTTCATCGCTTTGTGATCACTCCCCTTTTAGCGGGGGCAATCCCTTCAGCTCGCGATAGCGTGCCTTGTCAGCGGCATACTTTTCCTTAACGGCTTCCAGCTCAGCCAGATTGGTATCCAGCTCAGTCTGGAATTGATCGATGCGCTGCTGGGCGCTTTCCAGATCTTCCATCAGTGATTTGGGTATCTTGCGGTTCTGTTTGGTGATGCGCTCCTGTTCCTGCTGCAGGCTGGCAAGGTTCTCGTTGGCAGATTTGAGCAGCGTGTTATAGCTGGTGATGCGTGCCTCGACCTGCTGCAGGTTGCGATCCCGTGACAGGTCGATCTCCTGCTCCGAGCTGTAAGTATTGAGTAGCGCATTGTCGCGCCGCTCAGCCAGCAGCTCTTCTTCGGACTTCACCTTATGGGATTGCCCAGGCTTGTCTCTGCTGGATTCCCGCTCTTGCAGACGCCCCTTATCCAGCGTTTGCATTTCACGGTTAGCATAGCGCGGGGGGATCGTCTCGCCGTAGTGCGTGGTGCCGTTCTCATCCACCCACTTGTACAGCTTGGCCTCGGCATTCAAAGACACGGCAGCAAGCAAGGCCGCCACGCTCAACAAGACTTTGGAATCCATCATCATTTCACTCCGTATCTGTCACGATAAGATTGCACCGCGTGCAGATTCTGCACCAGGTCTGCCTGCCCCTGCAAATAACCCAGCAGGTCGTTCAGCGCAGCGATGGAAACGACCGGCAGACCATAGTCACGCTGCACTTCCTGCACCGCCGACAACGCACCCTGCCCGCGCTCCATGCGGTCCAGTGCGATCACCACGCCGCAAGGTGTGGCACCAGCCGCGCGGATAAGTTCGATGGATTCGCGCACCGAAGTACCGGCCGAGATCACATCGTCGATGATCAGCACCTTGCCCTGCAACGGCGCGCCCACGGTATTGCCGCCTTCGCCGTGGTCCTTGGCTTCCTTGCGGTTGAAACAATAAGGCACGTTACGCCCCTGCTCCGCCAAAGAGATGGAAGTACCCGCTACCAACGGGATGCCCTTGTAAGCGGGGCCGAACAACATGTCGAACTCCAAACCTGAAGCCAGGATGGCCTGAGCGTAGAACTGGCACAGCTCGCGCAACGCCGCGCCGTCCTGGAACAGCCCGGAGTTGAAGAAGTAAGGCGACAAACGACCGGCCTTGGTCTGGAATTCACCGAAGCGAAGGACGTTCTGGGCGACGGCGAAGCGGATGAAATCCTGGCGATATGCGTGCATGGGAAGAATGAGGATTGGTTGAACGATGCGGCCATTATAATGCCCGTCATTCCCGAAATCAGAATCCCGAACAACGATATGCGAATAATCTCCCTCAACCTGAACGGCATCCGCTCCGCCTACAGCAAAGGCCTGCTCGAATGGTTCGGCAAGCAGGACGCCGACATCCTGTGCGTGCAGGAACTCAAGGCACAACAAGCCGACATGACGCCGGACATGCTCGCCCCGCTGGGCTACCACGGCTATTTCCATTACGCCGAGAAGAAGGGCTACAGCGGCGTCGGCATCTACAGCAAGAAAGAACCGGACAACATCATCGTCGGCCTGGGCATCCCAGAGTTCGACGTGGAAGGCCGCTACATCGAAGCGCAGTACGGCAACCTCAGCGTGGTGTCGCTCTACCTGCCCTCCGGCTCCAGCGGCGAAGAGCGCCAGGCCGTGAAATTCAAGTTCCTCGATTCCTTCATGCCGCACATGGTTGCCCTCAAACAGAGCGGGCGCGACGTCATCGTCTGCGGCGACTGGAACATCGCCCATACCGAGAAAGACCTGAAGAACTGGAAAGGCAACAAGAAGAACTCCGGCTTCCTGCCCGAAGAACGTGCCTGGCTCACCGCGTTGTTCGACGAAGTCGGCTTCGTTGACGTGTTCCGCAAACTGCACCCCGAGCTGGAAGCCTACACCTGGTGGTCCAACCGCGGCCAAGCCTGGGCCAAGGACGTCGGTTGGCGCCTCGACTACCAGGTCGCCACGCCCAGCATGGCTGAAAAAGCCCTCAGCACCGGCATCTACAAGGAACAGCGCTTCAGCGACCATGCGCCGTTCATGGTGGACTACAAAGACTGAACTGCGAAACCAATTGCCACAGAGAACACAGAGTGCACAGAGAAACCAGCGGAAGATTCGGGTGCAGTGACTTTCTCTGTGGTCTCTGTGGCTAAAAGGGGTTGGAAAATGAAAGCACTCAACGAACCTTTGATATTGATGCTGGTGGGCATCGCCCTGCTCGCCCTCACCGCCATCCACCCCCACGACTACCCCACCTGGTGGATGGAGACCGCGCCCATCTTCATCGCGCTGCCGATCCTCATTGCAACCTTTAAGTCGTACCGCCTTACGCCCATTACCTACCGCTTGCTGTTCCTGCATGCCGTTATCCTCATGGTCGGCGGCCACTACACCTATGCCGAAGTGCCGCTGGGTTACTGGATGCAGGACTGGTTCGATTTCACGCGCAACAACTACGACAAGATCGGCCACCTCGCGCAGGGCTTCATCCCCGCCCTGCTGTTCCGCGAACTGCTGCTGCGCAGCTCGCCATTGAAGCAGGGCAAGCTGTTGTTCACATTGGTCACCGCCAGTTGTCTTGCCGTTAGCGCGTTGTACGAACTCATCGAATGGGGAGCGGCGGAAGCGATGGGGGCGGGTGCGGATGCTTTCCTCGGTACGCAGGGTTATGCGTGGGATACGCAGTCGGATATGTTGATGGCGTTGATCGGGGCGATGGTGGGGCAGGTGGTGTTGGGGAAGGTGCAGAACAGGCAGATCGCGCAGCGATTCCTTGATTAACCGCTCACCCAGTTCTCCAGCAACAGCCCCGGCACTCTTTCGAACTCCCGCAGATTGTTCGTGACCAGCGTCAAACCGTTACTGCGGGCATGGGCGGCGATGTGCAGATCATTTATGCCTATCAGCTGCCCGGCTTTCTCAAGCGTGGCGCGAATATTTCCATACTGCCAAGCCGCCTTGTCGTCATAGGCAAGCACTTCCAGACGGCTCACAAAATCCTCGACCACCGCCATATTGCGCGACACATCGCTGCTCTTTTCCGCGCCATGCACCAGCTCCGCCAGGGTGATGGACGAGATCGCCATACGCCCATGATGCCGGTTGAAAATCTCCAGCGCCTCCAGCGGGCGGCGCTTGATCACGTAGATGACGATATTGGTATCGAGCAGGTATTTCAGCATGGCCGCACTTACAGGCTTGCGCGTTCAGGCTGCAACTGGCTGGCACGCTCGGACATGAAATCATCGCTTGCCGTGGTCGCCCCCAGAAAGAAACTGTCCCAAGAAGAAGTCGCTGGCGAAATGATGCGCTCCTGCCCATTGCTGCGCACCTCGACCTTCTTTACCGAATCGGGGAAACGCATTTCGGCGGGCAAGCGAACGGCTTGCGTGCGGTTGTTGGTAAATACGGTAGTGATGGACATGGCGACCTCCAGAGCATGCGATATACGCGGACTATATACGTGCAAAGGCTGTCAGGTCAAGGAAGTTGGGGGCTCCGCGTAACCTTGTGTGGCAGCCAGTAGGATGGGTTGAGCAACGCGATACCCATCGGTTGTTATTGTTGGGTATCGCTCCGCTCCACCCAACCTACGCGTGCTGCGCAGCTCGCCGCTGAAGCCAGGCAAGCTGCTGTTCACGCTGGTCACTGCATGCTGCCTTGCCGTCAGCGCGGTGTATGAACTCATCGAATGGGGCGCAGCAGAAGCGATGGGCCAGGGTGCGGATGCCTTCCTCGGCACGCAGGGTTATGCGTGGGATACGCAGTCGGATATGTTGATGGCGTTGATCGGGGCGATCAGTGCGCAGGTGTTGCTGGGGAACGTGCAGGACAGCCAGCTTCGAGGTAGGGCGCAATAACCAACGGGCATTGCGCCGTATGGTTTCAAAAACAAAACCGTCGGGGGTTGCCCGACAGCAAGTCACTTTTCTCGTCTTGCCGAGAAAAGTAACCAAAAGAGGGCGCCCCCGGTGCGCCGCCCACTTCGTGGGTGCCCTGCGTTGCTCGACTGGTCAGGCGGCTGCGGAACTCGCGCTGCGCGCTCAGACAGTCCTCGCCGACTACCCCTGACCAGTCTCCGCTACTCGGCGGACGCACAGGGGAAGAAAAAATCAAAAACCAAAACCAAGAGTGGGCACGTTGTGCCCACTCATCAAATTATTTTTGTAAGGTGCAATATGAATAGCGCATTTGCCCCGGATGTTTTGAAATCACCCATGCGGCACAATGCCCGTTGGCTATTGCACCCTACGCAGGTTGCTGCGGGCAAAAAAGACACGTCAATTCATGGATGCTATGACCGGTCCCCAAAGTAAACCAAAGAATGTCGGAATCTCGGAAGGCTTTAGTTCTTGAACACCATTCGAATCGGTAATGACCATACGTTCCATAAGCGCAATAACTTTTCCATTTTGTTCATGGGCTACTATCAAATAATCTGTTCGACTTTCTTCGCCGGTCAATTCATCACGTCCGCTCATCCTAATGATGACCCTATTATCGTTAGCTTTGACAGTAGGCCTTGATTTTCCAAATCGAAAGGCCGCATCAATAAATTTAACAAAAGGAAAATTAATCTCGCCGCCAATTTGAAAAGCTAATGGCGCAGTCAACATTTTTTGAGAAATTTTTAACGATTTTGCATACTTGGCAACCAATGAATCTGCTTCGCTTTCTTTTGCGAGTGAAGACGTCGCAGGGGTTTGTCGTGCTATTCGGTCAGCGTCAACCGTAGAATTTTCAGCTGGGGACGATGACTGGATAGTTGCTAATGTCTCACCACAATGATGCTCTTCGAGCAATTGAAAGCGAAGTTGCATTGCCTCTTGCGCAGTGAAATTTGGATGTTGCTGACGTACCCAGCTTAGGAAATTTCGAAGGGCATCTTCCCGAGCCTGATCTGTAGGTAAATCCTCGGGGCAAAGAAAAGTTTTAGAGAAATCTGAATCAGACAATGGCGCTGCGCTTGCGCTGCAATATGTTACTGCTATAAATAAAGTTAATAAAACTCGCATGGAAAATTTACTCCATTCTGGTTAAGGTTCAAGTGTCTATTAAACGAGCCCGCAGTCTCCAATAAACGCTAGCTCCACAGCCCTAGCTCCCGCATTTGTTTCACCGCCTGCTCTGCCCAGCCACGGTTGGCAACGGGCGAAGCTGGGCTGGGGTGCAGGATGCGACCGAATTGTACGCCTGGCACGCCAACCAGCGCGCGCTTCGCTTGTGCCTCTGCGAACGCGCCAATGCCAATGACCCATTCTGCGCTCGTTGTGCTCACAACATCAACCAGATGCGCATCACAGGCTTTTAACAGTGGTGCCGCTTCCATAGGCTGGAGCTTGTTGGGTGTGACATTACGCCAATCCGCGAAGAACGCGAGTGGGCAGTAGTTGGCGACGAAGTGTTCGGCGAAAAGAGTTGCCGGGGTGCCGAAACGCCCCGCGAACAGGCCCCACAGACGGCGCCCACTCACTTCGCTACGCTTGCAGGCCCAGCCCTCTATAGGTCGTCTGGGGTTCTCAAGCGCAGGCTTATTGATGGGCGCATCAAGGCCGAGCCAGTCGCGGGCGGCGGCTATCTCGCCGAACGGCACGCCGATCTGCGTCATGCCGAAGGGGCCGGGATTCATGCCGAGGAAGAGGATACGCTTGTGCCCTCTGCCGTAGCGACGCAGATATTGCTCGTGCGCGGCCCAGGCATAGTCGAGCGGGTTGTAGACGTGGGTGACCGGCGCTGAGAATCTCAGGGCAGAGACGGCAAGCGAAAGTCTTCTCGCAGCTTCAATCAGGGTTTGCTCGCTCATGCAATCTTCTCGTGCCACGGCGCAACCTTCAACAGCAACACCATCCCCGGTATCGCCAACAATACACACAGCAAAAAGAACATCGTCCATCCCATCCCTTCCACCAGCCAACCCGTCGCGGCATTTGCAAAGGTGCGCGGAATCGCCATCAGGCTGGTGAATAGCGCAAATTGGGTGGCGGTGTAGGCCGGGTGGGTGGTGCGGGCGATGAAAGCGACGAAGGCGACGGTGCCGAGGCCGACGCCGAGCGCTTCCAAACCGATCACGATGGCGAGCTGGGTGCGCTCGGCGACGCCTATGGTGTCGAAGTGACCGTGCGAGGCGAGCCAGGCGAAGCCGAGGATGGATACCACCTGTACCACGCCGAATAGCCACAGCGCGCGGTTGATGCCGATCTTCACCATCCACAATCCGCCCAGCATGCCGCCGATGATGGAGGGCCACAGGCCGGCGTTCTTGGCGATGAGGCCGATGTCGGTCTTGCTGTAGCCCATGTCGAGGTAGAAGGGAGTGGCCAGCGCGGTGCACATGCTGTCGCCCAGTTTGTAGAACAGCAGGAAGGCCAGCACGGTCAGCGCACTGCCCCATCCTTGTCTTGTGATGAATTCATGGAACGGTTCCACCACCGCCTCGCGCAGGGTCTTGGGCGGCGAGGCGCGGTGCGGTTCGCTGACCAGCAGGGTCATCACGACGCCGGGCAGCATGAACAGCGCGGTGATGATGAACACCCAGTCCCATGCCATGTGGTCGGCGAGGATCAGCGACAGCGAACCGGGCACCAAGCCGGCGACGCGGTAGGCATTGACGTGGATGGCGTTGCCCAGGCCGAGTTCGTTGTCGCTTAGCAGTTCGCGGCGGTAGGCATCGAGCGCGATGTCCTGTGTGGCGGAGAGGAAGGCGAGCAAGGTGCAGAACAGCACGATGGCGGTCATGTCGGTCTGCGGCGAGAAGCCACCCAGCGCTGCGATAACTCCGAGCAGGCCGATCTGCGTGAGCAGCATCCAGCCGCGGCGGCGACCGAGGATGGGCAGCACGTAACGGTCGAGGAAAGGTGACCAGATGAACTTCCAGGTGTAGGGGAACTGGATCAGCGCGAACAGGCCGATGGTCTTGAGGTCGACCTGCTCGCTGCGCAGCCAGGCGGGCACCAGGTTGAACAGCAGGAACAGCGGCAAGCCGGAAGCGAAACCCGTGAAGACGCATATCAACATGCGCTTCGTGAACAGTTGTTGCCAGACGCTCATCCGTTCAGCCGGCGCGCTTGAAGCGGTACACCGCCATGTTGCCACGCAGGTTGGGCAGCAGGTACACGTCGCCGCTGTCGTTCATCACATGGCGGCCGAGGATGCGGATGCCCACATGGTCGCACAGCAGTTCGAAATCGTTCAGCGTGCACAGGTGCACGTTGGGTGTGTCGTACCACTGGTAAGGCAGGATCTTCGACACGGGCATGTGGCCCTGCATGATCTGCAGGCGGTTCTTCCAGTGACCGAAGTTGGGGAAGCTGATGATGCCTTCGCGGCCGACGCGCACGATCTCCTTCATCAGGGCTTCGGTGTGGCGTGTGGCCTGCAGTGTCTGCGACAGGATGACGAAGTCGAACGATTGATCCTCGAAATCGGCCAGACCCGCGTCGAGGTCGCTGTGGATCACGTTCACGCCATTGGCGATGCAGGTCGCGAGTTTGCGCTCGTTGATCTCCACGCCGTAGCCGCGCACCTCGCGCGTCTCGCGCAGGTAACGCAACAGGCTGCCGTCGCCGCAACCCAGGTCGAGCACTGAAGAGCCCTGCGGGATCCACGCGGCGATGGCGGCAAAGTCCGGACGCGCTTCGATGATGGAGGTGTTCATCGTGTCTCCTCCGCAACGCGTTGCAGATAGTTGCGCATCACTGCGAAATATTGCTCGTCCTGCATCAGGAAGGAATCGTGGCCGTGCTGCGAGGCGACTTCGGCATAACTCACGTTGCGCTTGTTGTGTAGCAACGCCTTGACGATCTCGCGCGAGCGGTCCGGCGAGAAGCGCCAGTCGCTGGAGAACGACACCACCAGAAAATTGGCCCGCACGCCGGCGAAGGCGCGCGCCAGATTGTGTTCGGTGTGCTGTGCCGGATCGAAATAATCCAGTGCCTTGGTCATCAGCAGATAGGTGTTGGCATCGAAATACGCGGCGAACTTGTCGCCCTGATAGCGCAGATAGGATTCAACTTCGAACTCGATGTTGTATCCGTATTTGTATTCACCCGAGCGCAGACCACGGCCGAACTTGCCCGCCATCGCATCGTCGGAAAGATACGTAATGTGGCCCAGCATGCGTGCCAAACGCAGGCCGCGCTTGGGTACCACACCGTGCAGATAGAAGTCGCCGCCATGGAAATCCGGATCGGTGAGGATGGCGTTACGCGCTACATCGTTGAACGCGATGTTCTCGGTAGTCAGGTGCGGCGCGGTGGCGATGGCCAGCACGTTGCGCACGCGCTCGGGATAGGTGATGGACCATTGCATGGCCTGCATGCCACCCAGGCTGCCGCCGATGATGGCCGCGAATTGTTTGATGCCGAGCAGGTCGGCCAGGCGCGCTTGCGCATGCACCCAATCTTCCACGGTCACCATGGGGAAGCTGGAGCCGTACTGTTTGCCGGTGGCCGGGTCGATGGAGGATGGGCCGGTAGAACCGTGGCAGCCGCCCAGATTGTTGAGGCCGATGACGAAGAACTTGTCGGTGTCCACCGGCTTGCCGGGGCCGATCATGTTGTCCCACCAGCCGATGTTCTTGCTGTCGTCTGCATAACTGCCCGCAACGTGATGGTGACCGGACAGCGCATGACAGATCAGGATGGCGTTCGACTTGTCGGCATTCAATGTGCCGTAGGTCTCATACACCAGCTCGTAGCGCGGCAGCACTTTGCCGCAGCTGAAATGCAGCGGCTCTTCAAAGGTTGCGCGTTGCGCGCTGACGATACCAACAGATCCTGACAAACCAAAACTCCCAAAAACAAAACCCGCACAGCTTGCAGCTAGAGCGGGTCGTCTCGCTTTAGCTGGAATGTTTAACGTGCCCCGCAAGCTGATCTCAAATCGGCACGGGACGAAGTGTCCGTGTTTTGTTACAGGCTGTCAATTGAGCACAGTCACGTGCAAATGACCCTGATGCAAAAATGAAACAGATGCGAAACCTTAACAAAGCTGTAACAAACGCGCGGCATCATCCGCACCCAGTTCTTTCGGCGCTTGACCGTTAAGAGCCAAGTGCAGTTATTTTTCTAAACGTTAAGGAGTAACCATGAAACAAAAACTGATCGCACTGGCAATCGCCTCTGCCCTCTCCGCACCGGCTTTCGCTGACAACGCAAACGTTACCGTTTACGGTAAGGCATTCCTGACTATCGACCAGCACGATGCAGGCGGCACAGGTTCTACCAGCGTGATGCGCGTGAACACCAATGCTTCCCGTTTCGGCGTCAAGGGCAGCGATGATCTGGGCGACGGCCTGAAAGGCATCTTCCAGTACGAAGTCGAAATGGATGCAGACGGCAACGCCGGTAACGGTCTGGGCAAGACACGTAACAGCGGCTTCGGTCTGGAAGGCGATTTCGGTAAGGTGATGCTGGGTATCTGGGATACACCGTTCAAGGTTGCACACAACAAGATCGAACTGTTCGACAACACCACTTCGTGGACATCCACTCTGGTGATCGGCCGTTCCGCTGGCAAGAACTACAACACACGCCAGAAGAACATGGTTCAGTACTGGTCTCCGAAGGTCGGCGGCCTGCAAGCAGCATTCATGTACAGCCCGGACGAAGCCAAGACTGCTGCCAAGAACGCCAGCATCATGTCCATGTCCGCTACTTTCGAACAAGACAGCATCTACGCAGCAGCTGCCTACGAGAGCCGTGCTGATGTGACAGTCGGTACGACTGACAGCGCATTCCGCCTGACCGGCAAGTTCGACCTCGCTGATGCATGGGTAGGCGCGATGTTCGAAAACATGAAGACCAACACCAGCACAACTGCCAGCGTAACCGGCAACAACGTTGAACTGGTCGGCGGCATCAAGCTGGGTGCAGGCAGCATTGCAGCCAGCTACGCCAAGGCAGGTTCCACAGCTGCAACTGGCGCTGCTGCAAACGACGTGAACCAGGTGGCGATCAAGTACGCTTACAAGTTCTCCAAGCGTACCGAAGGCTTCCTGGCTTATGCATCGCAGAAGACCAACGGTGCAACCAGCGTGACAGCAACCACCTTCGGTGGCAGGTTTCCTGCACTCGTTCTAAGCTGACTCCGGTCTGGCTGTAGCACAATGAAAAACGGGCGTCTTCGGACGCTCGTTTTCTATTTGACGCGAAGAAAGCTCTTAAAGCGTATTCAGCTTGTCCAGCAACTCGCGGATCTTGAGCGGGTCATCCGCACGCAGGATCCTTTGCACCAGCGGAGCGATCTCCGGCAGGCTGGTGGTGAGGATACGCTGCTTGGTACCCAGCAGTTGCGCGGGATGCATGGAGAACTGGCGCAGGCCGATGCCCAGCAACAAACGGGTGTAGATCAATTCACCCGCCATTTCGCCGCACACCGAGACCGGGATCTCGGCCTTGTTCGCAGTAGCAATCACATGCGACAGCAATCCCAGGATCGCAGGATGCAGCGGGTCATACAGATGCGCGACCTCTTCGTCGGTACGGTCGATGGCCAGCGTGTACTGGATCAGGTCGTTGGTACCGATGGACAGGAAATCCAGTTTCTTGATGAACGCGCCCAACGCCAGCGCCGCAGCAGGAATCTCGATCATGCCGCCGATGGGCACGTCTTCGCGGTAAGGGATGTTCTGTGCGGCCAGTTCCTGTTTGACCAAATCGATCTGCTGCAGGGTCTGGTTGATCTCCGATGCACCGGACAGCATGGGCACCAGGATCTTGAGATTGCCGTAGACCGATGCGCGCAACAGCGCGCGCAGCTGGGTGCGGAACAACTGCGGTTCGGCCAGACACAGGCGGATCGCGCGCAGCCCCAGCGCGGGATTGCTGGCGACTCGCGTCACACCCTTGAGCTGCTTGTCAGCACCCAGGTCGTAGGTACGGATGGTGACCGGCTTGTCCTTCAGCCCTTGCAACACTGCGCGATACGCCTGGTATTGCTCTTCCTCGTCCGGCAACTCGTCGCGGTTGAGGAACAGGAACTCGCTACGGAACAGGCCGACGCCGTTCGCGCCGTTATCCTTGACCTGCTGCACATCGGTCGGCATCTCGATGTTGGCCATCAGGTCGACGACGGTGCCGTCCAGTGTGTTGGCGCGCGCTGTCTTCAGGCGTTTGAGCTTCTGCCGTTCCAGTTGCCATTCGCTCTGGCGCAGCTTGTATTCGGCCAGCAGGTTTTTGTCCGGATTGACGATGACCACGCCCTGACCGCCATCCACGATCAGCATGTCGCGATCCTTGATCAGTTCGCGCGCATGGTGCAAACCGACGATACAGGGTGTGTTCAGGCCGCGCGCCACGATGGCGGTGTGCGATGTTGCGCCGCCCAGGTCGGTGAGGATGGCGCAGAACTGGTGCGGTTTGAGCTGGATCAGGTCGGCGGGACTCACATCGTGCGCCACCAGCACCATCTCGGTGTCCTGCTGCGGTGTTGGCGGTACATGGCCGGGATGACCGCCCAGCACCTTGAGGATGCGTTCGACGACCTGGATCACATCGGTCTTGCGCTCGCGCAGGTAGGCATCGTCGAAAGCTTCGAACTGGGCGACCAGTTCGTCCATCTGCGTCTTCAGCGCCCATTCGGCATTGCACTGCTCGGCTTTCACCATCTCGCGGGCGGCATGGCTGATGTGTTCGTCGCCGAGGATCATCAGGTGCAGATCGAGGAAAGCGTCGAATTCGGCCGCCGCCATCTGCGGTCTATGGGTGCGCAGGTCGGTCAATTCCTCCCGGGTCGCATGCAGTGCCGCATCGAGACGCGCGACCTCTTCATCCACCAGATGTTTGGGCAAGGCGTAGTGCGAGACCTCGAGCGAGGTATGCGAGACCAGGTGCGCGCGGCCGATGGCGATGCCGCTCGAGACAGGCAAGCCATGAATGGTAAAGCTCATAAATACCTCGCTAAATCTACTGCGCACCCCGATTGCTGCGTTGCGCGGTGCGCGGGATCCGGGGTCGCATGGCGACAAACCTCATGTGCATTCCGGTTCCTGCGCGCCGTGCGCCTTGCACTCGAAGTGCTCGCTACGATTTTTCGAGGTATTTGCCGCATAGCTATTCGCCTTCTCCGAAATAGTCGTTGATCAGCGCCAGCAAGGCGCTCATCGCCTCGTCCTCGCGCTCGCCATTGGTTTCGATGGCGATGGTGGAGCCCTTGGCGGCGGCCAGCATCATCACGCCCATGATGCTCTTGGCGTTGATGCGCTTGCCGTTGCGCGACAGCCAGACCTCGCAGGGGAACTGCGAAGCGAGTTGCGTCAGTTTGGCGGATGCACGGGCGTGCAATCCGAGTTTGTTGATGATCAGTGCGTCCTGATTCTGCATGTTTCTACCTTATTCATCGCCCATGGGCACGATGCATTCGCGGCCGCCGTCCAGCGCGATCTGCGCCAGCTCGGGCATGTTCTTGTTGGGGTGGCACACCACGCGCAACAGCATCGGCAGGTTCACGCCCGCGACGCCCATGATGTGCTCCTTGCGGCATAGCTGGCGCGCCACGTTGCTGGGCGTGGCGCCGAAGATGTCGGCCAGTATCAGTACGCCGTTGCCCCTGTCCAGTTGCCGGATGAGTTCATGCCCTTCGGCCAGCTTCTGCTGCGGGTCGTCGTCGGCGTATACCGACAGGACTTTGACGTTCTCCGGTGTCCTGCCCAGTACATGCGCGACGCAATCCACCAGACTCTCTCCCAGCGCGTTGTGCGCCACTACTAATATGCCCGCCATCAGATGACTCCCAGGATTCGTGCAAATATCAAGGCGACGGCCAACAGCAGCAGCCAGCCGTAGCGTAACAACCAGCCCAGCACACGCACCTTGAACGCGTCGTCGGCATTCTCCTCATCCACGATACCGCGTATCTGCTTCAGCGCATGATGCGCGACGCTGCGCTGTATATTCTGTTGTATCGGGTCGTTCTCGTTCATGGCTCGATAACGGTGACCGTCTTGTCGTCGGTGAATTCTAGACGCTTCTGCATCGCTTCGGTGAGGTGCACCTTGCCTTCCGCATCGATCAACAGGGCATCGGTCTGATGCATGCTGCGCACTGCCGCGCGCCAGCCGGCGACACCGGCGATGAAGATGGGCTTGGACGTCACGTCGGACAGCAGGCCTGCGCGTTCGCCGCGCGCCAGCACGGTCACGGCCTGCACACCTTGTACCGGATGGCCGGTGCGCGGATCGAGCAGGTGGCAATAGCGTTTGCCGTCCACTTCAAAGTAGCGCTGATAATCGCCGGAAGTGCCGACCGCCTCGCCGTCGCGCAATTCAAGCGTGGCGATGGCGCCCGGTTTGCGCGGGTGCTGGATGCCGATATGCCATGGCCGCTTGCCGTGCGTGCCGAGGGCGATCACATTGCCGCCGATGTTGATCAGGGCATTGGCGATACCCTGCTGCTGCAGCAGTTCGACCGCGCGATCCAGCGCATAGCCTTTGGCATACCCGCCCAGGTCGATCATGACGGCCGGGTTCTTGCTACCGACCTGCTCTTCGTTACTGCCGGCAACAGGCGGACGATAGAACATATCCGTCATCTGCGGATTCGCCTTCAGCAGCGCCGCCACCTTGCTCTCGTCCGGCAGTACCGGCTGGAAGGTGTCCGACTGGAAGCCCCATAGTTTGATCAGCCCGCCGATAGCCGGGTTGAAAGTGCCGCCCGACTGGATCGAGAACTGCTCCGCATCCTGCAACAGGAACACCAGCTCGGCAGGCGCGGCCTGCGTCTTGCCCCGGGCGATCGCATCGTTCACTGACGACAAGACCGAAGGCTGCCAGGCATGCAGCATGTCGTGCAGACGCTGGAACTCGGCCATCACCGCGGCAGCGCCCTTGCGTGCCTTGGCCTCTTCCTCGCCGTAGATGCTCACCTCGACGATGGTGCCGAACACATAGGCCTGCTCTTGATACAGCGGCTCCTTGCCGCAGCCGGTGAGCAAGGCCAGCACCGCCATCAGTGCAAAGAAAGTCCGCTTCATGCCGTCAGCTCCTCCAGTTCGATGGACGCTGCCAGCAACGCCAGACGCGCCACCACGCCATAGGCATAGAAGCGGTTCGGCGTATCGTCCGGTGCGCGTGCCGGGTTGGGCAGCGTGCAGCTGCTCTCGAACGCCAGCGGCACGAAATGCATGCCCGGCGCGTTCAGGTTCTCGTCCACCCCGCGTCCGGTGTGCACGCGATAGAAGCCGCCCACCACGAAATGGTCGACCATGTACACCACCGGCTCCGCCACCGCCTCGTTGATCTGTTCGAAGGTATAGACGCCTTCCTGCACCAGCACGTCGGACACCGACAGCCCCTCTTTCACCACTGCCATCTTGTTGCGTTGCTTGCGGTTGAGGTCACGCACCTCGCTGCCATCCTTCACGGTCATGATGCCCATACCGTAGGTGCCCGCGTCCGCCTTTACGATCACGAACGGGTCGTCCTTCACCCCATATTCCGCATACTTGTCGCGCATCTTCTGCAACAGCATATCCACCTTGCCGGCCAGACAGTCTTCCCCGGTGCGCGCATGGAAATCGACCTCGCCGCACACATCGAAATAGGGGTCGATCAGCCACGGGTCGATGCCCAGCATCTGTGCAAAATCCTGCGCCACGCGGGAATAAGCCGCGAAATGGCGCGACTTGCGGCGCGTGGTCCAGCCGCCTTCCAGCGGCGGCAAAACGTTCTGCTCCAGATCGCGCAGCAGATCGGGTACGCCTGCCGACAGGTCGTTGTTGAGCAACACCACGCACGGATCGAAATCGCCGATGTGCAGGCGATTGCCCTTGCGCTGTATCGGTTCCAGCGTGAGCGTATTGCCGTCAGGCAGTTCGATGTCTGTGGGTCTGGTGACCTCCGGCAGCAGGCTGCCGATGCGCACATTCAAACCGGATTGGCGCAACACGCGCACCAGCATCGCCACGTTCTGCAGATAGAACTGGTTACGCGTGTGGTTCTCCGGGATCAGCAGCACGCCGCGCGCCTCGGGGCAGATCTTCTCGATCGCGCTCTGCGCGGCATGGATGCACAGCGGCAGGAAATCGGGATTCAGATTGTTGAAGCCGCCGGGGAACAGGTTGGTGTCCACAGGGGCCAGCTTGAAGCCGCTGTTGCGCAGGTCGACCGAGGCATAGAACGGAACAGTATGTTCCAGCCACTGGGTGCGGAACCAGCGTTCGATATCGGGCTGCTTGGCCAGGAACCGCTGCTCCAGATCGAGCAGCGGGCCTTTGAGTGCGGTGGTGAGATGGGGAACCATGGTTTATCTGCTGGAAACGATGCAGGCATTCTAGCCGATTTACGCGGGCGCCAATGCAAAGTGCCCGCTTATCGCGGGCACTTCAGGAAGCGTGATGTCCGTTAGCTTCAGAGATCGATATCCTCCAACTCGTCTCGCACGTCATCAGCGGATTCGGGGGCGTAATCGTTCTCGAAATCCTTTACCAGGTTCATGACCTTCTTGCCTGTGAGTCCTTTGTAGGGATAGTCGGCGCCTATCCACACCCAGTTCGTATTCCACAGCACCTTCATCTCGCTGGCATCCTCGAAAACGTTCTTTTGCGCCCACTTGTTGACGACATCCCAGGCCTTGTCTGAAACGGGACCTTCGCTAGTCTCTTTGTGCGGTACTGCAAGCCACAGGATCATCTTGTCGCCCCAGTTCTCCATCCATATCTTGTACGATCCACCACCGAAGGAGACGCCCCAGTTGCCTTCCTTGCCGTCGCCTTCGACTTCCTTGTAGCCTTCATGCAGGGTCTGGTTGAGCGTGTAGAACTCCGCCTTGTTCAGATGGGTCAGGTCGGCCCCCTTGAGCCTGTCCCATTCGGCCATACGGTACTTCTCCTGGCCGTTGGTGATGTCGCACATCAGGAATTGCGCTTGCCCGGTCAGCCATACGATGCGGTCCTCTATTTCTCCGCTACTTAAGCCCTTCGAGAAGTCTGTCTGTGCAGTGAGGGCATACGCGCCGTTGAGGCGGGTCAGCTGCACCTGTGTGTCCTTGTATTCCTTGGCCATGTCATCGCGCCGTTCCTTGAGCTGCTTCTCGACCTCCGCCACTTCCGCATCGGTCACTTTCTGCGACAGGAAGGAGAAGGTCATGTGGTCGCCGAAGTTCTCGATGGCGGCAGGTGCTTTATAGGACATCATCGGGCGGGAGTTGCCGACCGCATACCAGGACGATTCAATGGTGCACAAGGTGGAGATCGTCAGGCGCCAGGCACCTTCCTGCGCACTCTTGGCAGAATACTGGCTGCTTGCAGGATCGCAGACCTGTGGGTTGGGTCGGTTGCCGTCGTTCCCGCCGTTGCGTTTCCAGCGTTCATGGCAGGCATTTCCCAGCGGTTTGGAGAAATCCTGATATCCCCAGAATTTCAGATCGGAGGCCTGCGCTTCAAACGCAAGCGCACTGATCAACAAGAGGAGCAAGGGAAGGGTGCTGCGATGCATCATGGGGCTCTCCTGGAAATTGGGGTTCAATCAGCCGGGTTCTCTTTGGCCCACAGCGCCAGTGTGGCGTTGGTGACCTTGAGTGCGTTCAGTACGGCTGCCTTGAACTTGGCTCTATCCAGTGTGATGTCCACGGAAGTGCTCTTCTCGAAGGACTGGTCGAACACAGTCGTGTCTTTCACGGTCTCGCCCATCTTGAAGGTGGCGTAGTCGTAGCCGTAGTTGAACGGATAATCCTTGGCCTCCTTGAACGCGTTCGGCACCTTCTCATCCAGCCTTAGGTCACCCGCTGCTTTGGGTACAATTCCAACCCAGGTTTTCTGGTTGGTCTGAATCATGATGGGTTGCGGGATGACCACCAGGAAGGGATCGACGCCCACGGAGGCAGCGCGCATGAATTTCTTGCGTACGCCGTATACATAGGCCGGGCGCACGACGAAGGTCAGGTCGATCTGTGCGGCATCGGAATCCACGCCCAGCTGTTTCCATGCGCCAAGGTTCTTCATCGAGAGCGCGTCGGCTGCAGTGGAAAGTGCGCCACCCTGAGCCAGCGGATTGGCAGCGAAGAACCACATCGGCACACCCTTGGGCGTCTTGGCGACGTAGTTGGTGTCGGCCAAGCCGCCGTTGTCGTTGGAGCTGGGGTACTGTCCTTTCGCATCCGGCTGCGCAAGGTCCAGCGTCTTGTAACCTTCTTTGTCCTTCAAGCTGTCCATCAGCACCACTTCGCGACCCACCGCTTTCATGCGCTCCTGCAGGTCAGCATAGCCTTCCTCGACGATCTCTTGCATCAATTTGTCGTCATAGTTGATGGTGGCCGTTGCGCTCAACAGCGTGTCGGGATGATCGATGTAATAGGTCACGCGATCCTGTCCGCTGAAGTTGCTGATCTGCGTGTCTTCGCCCTTGTCCAGTGCCGTAGCGCCGCCGTTGATCATGAAACCGACACGATAACCGGCGATCAGCACCTTCTTCTTTTCTTCGAACACGTTGTCTACGTCACCGCTGTCCTTGAAGATCCTCTTCGATTCCTTGAAGGTCAGTTTGTCGGGGTCGTATTTGAAGGTCGTTTCAGACGAATAGGCTGAGCCAGTAGAGGCAAGCAGGCCAAGCAACATGGCGGAGATGCACAGGGTTTTGCGATTTCTGATTGACGGATACATAAATGAACTCCTGAAAATTGAGGGAAAGACGCTGGCTGGATTATTTCGGTCGAAGAGCAGGCCGGCAATCCCGAGTTCTCGGGGGGCGGAGCAACCGCTATTCAAAGAATGGCAGCCATAAAGACTCAGCCGACCGGTGAGGCCAGCACCACCCCTGATGAAGTTGGGCAGTGCTGGCCGATACTCAGGGCAGGGTCAGGGTGCCGTTGATGGTCAGCGAGGTGCTGGTCGGCGACTGGCCGGGCACCGTCAGATTGGTGAAGGTGACGGTCTTGCCGATGGCATCGATGGTGACGGCAGCGCCGGCATTATTGTTGAAAAACACCGGCCCTGCGGGGGTGTTGACCTGCACTCCTTTCAAGCCGTTGGTATGTACGTCCGAGACATAGATACTTACGCCCTGCGTGCTCAGCCAGGAGTAACTGTCGATGGCCGCAGAGAGGCTGACGGTGGCGGGCGGCGCATCCATGCCGCTACCGGCTTCGGCGGTGCCCGTGCCGGTGAAGGTCAGGGCGCTGCCGGTCAGTGGGGTGCTCAGATTGAGGGTGCCATTAAGGGTCACCGTGCCGCTACCCCCGAATGAGGGCGACAGGCTGACATTGCTGAAGGTGACTGAGCCTGCAGCCAGATCCATGGCCACACCGGCGGCGGGTAAGCCACCTACTACCGTGCCTGTTGACCACAGTCCGCCACCATAGTTGAACACCACCATGTTGCCGGAGAGGGTCACTTGCTTGGCCAAGCCGCCATCCTGCCAGCTCAAGGCTGTCCCACTGGGGGCGAGGGTCGGGCTGAAGGAGGTTGGAACCGCGCTGCCGGAGACTCCTGTGGAGGAGGCGCCTCCACTCACCGAAAGGCTGCCAAAGCTACCTGCACCGTTGCCGCCACCGTTGTTGGCGTATGCCGCGGGTGTGACCGCCAAACCGCCAGAAGTCATGCCATAGATGTCGCCGTTGCCGAACAAGTCGAAATGGGCGCTGCCGGCAATGAGGTAGAGCACAGAAGCGGTGTTATCCACGCAGATCGAAGTGACGGCCATCGAAGCTGCATTGTACGAGGCTGCGCCGCTGCCAGTGAACACCAGCGAGGCACTGCCGCTGGCAACGAACGGATCGCCCGGGTTGGGACCGTAGCTGCCTTCGCTGCCTGTATAGGTGCCTGCATAGCTGGCCAACTCTACGAGGCTGGGGGCATGCACTGCGCCGGCTGTGTACTGGGTGGTATCGCAGTTCGTTGTGGTACTACCTCCGCCGCCCGAGGACACCGTACAGTTCAGGGCACCGCCGGTGACCGAGCAGTTGCTGTTCAGGCCGCTACCGAGCTGGGTGAGCAGGTTGGCAGCAACGGTGCTGCTGTTGCTGGCGATCTGGCTCTGAAGCGAAGTCAGGTAGGCATCAAGTCCACCGGTATAGGCCGCGTTGCCACCGGCTGCCCATTGCATCTGCGAGACTGCACGCAGGAATTGCAGGTAGGCCATACCTAAATTAGTGGTGGTCGCAGGCGGGGTCGAGCGCAGATCGAGACCGTTGACCGTGGGCAGCAAGCCGACGACCTGTTCGATAGCTGCCTGCATGGTGGTGTTATTGAGCGTGCTGCCAGCCAAGCGGATAGCGGTCTCGGTGAGCGGCGTCACTGCCAAACTGACACTGCCGCCGACGGTGCCGACATTGATAAGCGTGCGCATAGGGCTGGTCAGGGCAGTACCGGCCGTGTTGTCCAAGGGATCAGCTTCGTCGTCATACGTGGCACCGGTGCCGATCTCGATCAGTACATCGCCGGTGTAGTTGCCGATGTCGATACTGAAGGCACTGCTGGCCAGAGTAGCGCAACTGCCCAGCAGTGCTCCCTTCGCTCCGCTGCTGATCTGGTAGGCGCAGGCTTGGCCGCTGAAGAAAGATCCGGCCATGGCAGTGCCGCTGAGCGTGGTGCTGGTCGAAGTGGGCGCAGACGATCCGCCGCCGCATCCGGTAAGTAGTGCGAGACACACTCCGCCGATGACGAGCCAATTGGAAATGGTTCCTTGAATACCCCCTTGAAATGACTTCATGACGCCTCCGTTCATGGTTAATGGATAACGAGGCGGATTGTCCGCAGGCAGGGGAAATGCACAATCCCGCGTTCACGGGGGTGGTATTGCTGCAGGTATTTGGTAGAGTGCGGTCAACTTTTCAGGCAGAGGGCGGGGACTAGACATGGGCATGCCGAAGCGTCCGACACGCTACATGTACGGGCTGTGGATAGCGACGCTGATCGCCACGGCAGGCACGGTCTGGTTGGCATTGCAACAGCCGGGTTTGGGCGTGGTCTTCGAGTCGTCAGAAAAGGCCGATTCGATATTGGTTCGCAGCGGCGGTCAGGCAGGGATACCTTCCGGTGCGCATGCATTGGCGATCACGGGAGTGGACGGCACTCGTATCGATCTGCTGCCGACGGATATCATCGAAGAACCGGACTTCTTCAATACCTACGAGGAAATGGAAGCCTTCTTTGCAAGGCAGACGCGCTTGGATGCCATCATCCGTTCAGGTGAAGTGCGGCTGCAGTGGCAGGCGGCGGATGGTCGAACAGCCGAAACGAAGATCATCCCAGACAAGCGCAAGCTGCGAGACCTCCCTGCGGTGTTCTGGTTTCAGTTGATTGCCGGGTTTGGCGGGCTGCTGATCGCAGGATGGGTGTTCCTGCTGCGTCCGCATGACTGGGGCACGCGTATGTTCATGCTGACAGGGTTGACGTTTCCCTTTGCGACTTCGACAGCTGCGATCTACAGCACCCGGGAACTGGCATTGCCAGGTGGATTGTTCCAGACGCTTTCATCGCTCAATCACTTCGGTTCCACAGGCTTCGGCATCGCCTTGGTCTCATTGTTCATGTGTTACCCGCGCATGCTGGTGAAGGCAAGGTACCTGACGGTGCCACTGGCCGTGTTCGGCATCTGGTACTTGTTCGATGCAACACATACGGCGGCAGATTTAGACTGGGGATGCCGTATCCCGCTCATCCTGGAGCTGCTATTGTCTATCCTGTGTGCCGTCGTGCAGTGGCTATTGAGCCGCAAGCAGCCGCTGGAACGCGCGGCTTTGCGCTGGTTCACGCTATCCACCTTGCTGGGCTGCAGCCTGTTCATCCTTGCCGTACCTGGCTACAGCACACTGGGACTGATTCCGCCGTTGTCACAGGGATACTCCTTCGGTTTCTTCCTCATCATGTATGCGGGCATCGCGCTCGGCTTGCGCAGATACCGACTGTTCGACATGGACGAATGGGCTTACCGCGTACTGTTGTGGATCGCCGGCGCGACATCGGTCATCACACTCGATGCGCTGTTGATCCTGGCGGGCATGGAGCAGGCGATGTCGCTGGGTAGCGCACTGCTGATCAGCGGCTGGCTGTATTTCCCGTTCCGGCAGTGGCTTTGGCAGCGCATCGTGAATACCAATGTAGTTCGTCTGGAAACCCTGCTGCCCCAAATATCTGAACTGGTCTTTGTGCCAGACGGCGAAGCGCGCGAGACCCACTGGGATATGTTGTTGCGCCGCATGTTTGATCCGCTTGAAGTGCGCCGGAGTGCATCAGAAGGCGCTCAAGCAGAGATACGGAACGACGGTCTGGCGCTATATCTTCCGGTTTGCAGCGGCATGCAGGCGCGCGAGCTGCGTTTCGCGGCGGCTGGCAGGCGCTTGTTCTCATCACGTGATGCAGCCTTTGCATCGACACTATGCCATCTGGCGGAACAAGTGCTGTCTGGTCGCGAAGGCTATGAACGCGGAGTGCAGCAGGAAAGACAACGGCTGGCGCGCGACCTGCACGACAACATCGGTGCACGCTTGCTCAAACTGATCCATCATTTGCGCGGCTCACCTAATGCCGAGATCGCGCGTGATGCGATGAAGGATCTGCGCTCTGCGATCTCTGCCATCGACGCATTGCCCGCTCCGTTGCAGGATGCACTGGCAGACTGGCATGCCGAGGTGGAAGGCCGCTGTGAAGCGGCCAATGTACATTTGTCATGGCAACAAGGTGAAATGCCGCAGCTCAGATTGCAGCCGCGTATCAAGGCCGCGCTGGGATCGGCATTGCGCGAAGCGGTGACCAACGCGCTCAAGCATGCATCGCCTGCCAGCGTCAGCATCCGCATCGGGTGTGACGAAGCGACAATGAGCGTGGACGTCATGAACGACGGCAATCTCAGCGAGCCGGAACAATGGCAGGAAGGATACGGCTTGCGCAGCATACGTGGCAGGCTGCATGATCTGGGCGGGCAGATGATCCTTGGCAGGGAAGCGCATGCCATGCGACTCACGATGAACATTCCTTTGGAGAGCCTCGGTTCATGAAGGCACTCATTCTCGAAGATATGCCGGAATCGCAGGAGATGCTGTGTGAGATCGCGGCTACGGCCTTTCCCGATATCGAATGCGAATGTGTGGCCGACATCAAAAGCGCATTGGCGCATACAGGTGGATGTTTCCAGCTGGCCTTGATCGATCTGTCGCTACCGGACGGTTCCGGCATCGAAGTCATCCAGAGGCTGGCGACAGCGTGCCCCGGCTGCACCATCGTGGTAGCGACCATCTTCGACGATGACGAGCACCTGTTCCCTGCCCTGCGTGCGGGCGCACATGGTTATCTGCTGAAAGACGAAGCACCTGAAGTATTGGCCAGGCAGCTACACGGCATCCGCGATGGCCAGCCGCCGCTGTCGCCTTCGGTCGCGCGCCGCATGCTCAGCCACTTCCGTGACGAAAGCGAGGGTGCACGAACCGGACAGCAAGTGTCGCTGTCACCGCGCGAGCGCGAGGTGCTGGGCCAGCTTGCACGCGGGATCAGCATCGCCGCCATTGCACTTGAGATGGGTATCTCGCACCACACCGTGGGCGACCATGTGAAGAACCTCTACCGCAAACTCAATATCTCATCGCGTGCCGAGGCTGCGCTGCAAGCCCGCAACATGGGATTGATGTAGCGCTTCAGTCCGGCAGCGTTGCGCGCAGCACGTCGCGGTCGAACCACCATTTGTCGCCCACGATGGCATCCAGCACGGCGGCCAGCCGCGGCAGGAAGATCTGCGGGTCGCGCAGCTGCAGGTGGTTCAGCCAGCGGTCCAGCCCTTCCTGGTCCTGCACGTTGCTGTGGCGCTGGGCGACCATGCCGATCAGGTTGTTCACCAGGAAGCTCATGCTTTCGTGCTTGTCGTCGTCGGCACGAAGGTCGACCACGTAGCGGGCGGCGATGGCCGCCACGGCAGCGCCGTCCGAGTCGTTCGGGGTCTCGTCCACCACATGGATCAGCATGGCGACCGTCAGTTCGGGATCGACCGGGAAGGTGACCGACAACCAGATGCCCATGCCCAGCGCGGCGAGCGAATCCGGTTGTTGCGCTTGGAACAGCACATCGCAAGCTTCCACCGCATCCGCCCAAGCCTCATGCTGCATGCAGGTGAAGAAGGCTTCGCGCGCGATGTCCCACGCTTCCTTGCGACGCTCCAAGGCGTTCAGCATCTCGGCGACATCAAGTTGCAGTCTGGCGCGTGGCAAGGGGGCGGTCTCATCCGAAGTGGACAGCGCTTGCAGTGCCTCGGCCAGCTTCTTTTTCAGTGCAGCGCGCTCCTCCGCACTCAGTCCGTTATTGCCGACATGCGGCAATTGCGTGATGTTGATGGTTTGATCGGACATGGTCTGACTTGTGTAGTGTGTGGGAGCAGTAGTGTAAATGACGGCACTCGCACTACGAATCCCATATCGTGGGATTTGCTTATGCTCTCCCACGTTGCGTCGCAGGATGTTCAGATATCGTCCGCTCAAGCTCACGCATGCTCATCACATGCGCAAAGTCCGGGCGGGTGGAGCAGGCGTGATCAGAAATACCAGCCGATACCCAGCGAAAGATTGCTGGTGTGATACTTGCCGTATTTATCCGTCAGCGACTGGCGCGTCAGGTAATCGTTGACCAAACGATAACTAAGTGAGGCACGGAAGGAATCGGCAAATGAGTAATTGAGACCGGCTTCCACTTGATCGTAGGTGCTCCATCCTTTCAGATAACCCAGAGGCCCAACACCGAAATTGGCATAGGCGATCAAACCGGGTAGCACTTTGGTGGAAACGGAGAATACGACAGGCATGGAGATCGTGGCTCTCGCTGCTATTCCGCCAATATTGTCGTAGAAGTAGTAATTGGTGTTCCAGTTGATGCCGAAGGAAGCGAAGCTGGTAGGGTAGGCCCAGTAGATACTCTCAAGCTCCAAGCCCAACATGGAAGGACTGGTAGAGGCGCTGCTGGCAGAAAATACGTTACTCCACGGAGCGCCTTCGTTGGACCACAGGATTTTGATTGAATTACCATCGTTGGCGACGGGCATCTCCTCCCAAGCGCTTGTGTCAGAGGTTTGGGCGTGAGTGTCATGCTTGCGAGCTTCACGTCGCATGGATGCGCGCATCGCAGCATCGAAAGATTCTGTGGTATCAAAAATCCCAACGACGTTTATGCCGAAGGTCTGCGCTGGAGGGTTGACGACGCCTGTGAATTTTGGCGTGAGGGTTTGCATGCGGTATTCGTAAAACAAACCCTGATCGGCATATGCCTCGGGTGCAATGGATGCCAGAAGAGCTGCAATACCGATGACCCGCCCTGCAATCTTGCAGGGTAAGGAGTGCTGCACCACGTTATGCCCTCTTCATGAATTGAGGTACGAAGAAGCCGCCAACTACAAACTTCATTTGGAGAATTATCGTTTGGCGGACGCACACCGTTGATATGTGGTTACTGCTCCCGGCTTTGCTGCATCAGTCTCCGCAAGACTGTCTTTACCTGTCAGCTCCCAGTGAATTTTCTTCTCCGACGCATCCATCAGCACTGCGCATTCGAATTCGATGTCGATGCCATTCCCTTTGGCAGCAACCTTTTCAGCGGAACACTCCTCAATACCGTAATACGCCATATTGCCGTCGACCTCGATGCCCAGCATCTCGGCCTCGGCACTGTGGCAATCGGGTGCCCACTTTCCTTGAAAAGACTGCGGCAGAGCGGCAGCGAAGGCGGCCGGTACGAACATACAGCAGGACAGGACAACGGAAACAGCTGCTCGTTTGAATTTCATGAGTATCTCCTTCAGGGAATTTGGATGACATCGATCAGATAGCGCAGCGTATAGGCCGTGTCGTAACGCGACAGTGCTACCACCACGCCATTGGCATCAGCGCTCAGCGCTCCGATGGAAGCGATCTGGCTCTCGTCGAAGATGCTGCTGTGCAGACGTTCGAAAGCCGTAGCGTTCGAGCGGTACAACTTGGCACCCACCGCGATATAAAGAACCCCGTTCCGCACAACCATCGGGCTATTGGCATCGAAGCCAGTCGGCAAGGCAAGGCCGCTCGCCACAACGGACAGCGCCGTGCCATCGAAGCGCACCAGCGTTGCTTGCTGGGTCGTTTCGTCGACCAGAACAATCATCGGCTTGGCGGCATCGCTACCTTCCCGCACCAGCTTGACGCGATAGGGCGTCCATAGCGTCCCATCTGTCGAAGCCACCGCATTCAAGGCCAGCGGGGTGGCAAGCTCGGAGAAAGTCGTGCCGTCATGGCTGAGCAGATGCACATGGCCTGCGGCCAGGCCGCCCTGATAGGGAAAGAGCATGTCGCCCCGCGAGAGGTAGGCATAGAACGCAATATTGTCCTGGAATTTGTCGAAGTCGAAATTCAGGAACGCGTGAGTGGTATCGATGAAAATCTGGCTCTGGCTTAACGCCGACGAGTAAAGTAGGGTCGGATCAGGAAAAGTCGGATTGTTCGGATTTGCCGGATAGTCGAGAATGCTAATGTAAGGTGACCCTCCGGTCCTACCTTGACCGTACTGATAGTCCATCACCACAAGCTTTGTGCCGAAACTGCGGACGATAGCCTTGCTACGCGCGAGTCCTACCGCCACAGGAGTGGAAGCACCAGCATAGTCAGCCGGATAGGCCCACACCTGCGGCGTCCCGCCGGAGGGTGGTGTGCCAGACTGGAATACAAAAGGGATGCTGCCATTGAGTTCGATATAAGGTGCTCCCATTCCTTGGACGTATGAAGAGAACCCACTCAGACTGTTAAGCGCAACGGCCTGGGAGGAACCCAGGGAGCCGTAGTTGTAATAGGGAACAAGGTCTTCAGACAGCGTATTAAGCCTGCGCTGCGTCACCCCGATGTGCCAGGTGCTACCGACCTTTTTTATGGCGTTAGCGTCGATGAACCACTGCGCCGGTTTGATGGTTTCCGTGATGCTGATGCGATGCAGATGGATCAGCCCCGCTGCGGAATAGGGGGCTGGAGTTTGTGTGGAGGTGGCAGGTGTGCCCGATGAAGACACGCCTGACCCGCCACCACCGCCACCGCAACCGACCAAGGACAGCACGCACAAGGCGAGCAAAGAATAACCGGCGAAGCGTTTCATGAATCTTTCCTCTCAAGAAATGAAGCCGTCGGGTAAGGACGGCTTCGGGTACCACGTGTCTACTGATCACTCCGACTTGGCTTTGAACA
>JAQUAD010000036.1 GCA_028687425.1 Sideroxydans sp. | reverse complement strand
CGGGTTCATGGACAAACGAACAGGATGGAAGTTCGCAGTCGGGCGGCAGGTTATAATCCGCCGCAATCTTTTCAGTACTCCCCCATGAACATATTCTACGAAGAAGACGGCAGTTTCAAGGTCGGCAACATCATGACCGATAACACCACCTCCCTGCAGGTCGAGAACCCCCATGGAAAACGCTGCAAAATCAAAGCCGCCAACGTCATGCTGCGCTTCGAGCAACCCGGCCTGAGCGAGTTCATGGCACAGGCCGAGCAAGCCGCCAACGACATCGACCTGGATTTCCTGTGGGAAGCCTGCCCATCGAACGAGTTCACCTTCGAGGAATTGGCACAGGATTACTACGGTCATACGCCCACGCCGATCGAAGCGGCCGGTGCCCTGATCCGCCTGCACGGCTCACCCATGCATTTCTACAAGAAGGGCAAGGGGCGCTACAAAGCCGCCCCCGCCGATGCGCTGAAAGCCGCGCTGGCCAGCGTGGAGAAGAAACGCATCCAGGCCGAACTGCAGGCGCGTTACACGGAAGAACTCACGCAATTCAAGCTGCCCGCCGAATTCTCCGACAAGCTCAAAGCGATCCTGTACCAGCCGGACCGCAACACCATCGAGGTCAAGGCGCTGGAAGCGGCCTGTGCTGCCACCCATCTTTCCGCAGCCCATCTGCTGGAACGTTGTGGCGCGCTGCCCTCCTCTCACGACTTCCATCTGAACAAGTTCCTGTTCGAGAATTTCCCGCGCGGCACCGGCTTCCCCGAGGTGACGGTTGCTGAGCATCCCGAACTCCCCAAAGCGACGGTCAATGCCTTCAGCATCGACGATGCCGCCACCACCGAGATCGACGACGCCTTCTCGGTCGAGACACTGGACAACGGCAACCGCCGCATCGGCATCCACATCGCCGCGCCCGCACTGGGCATCGCGCCCGGTTCGGATATAGACGCCATCGCCGCACAGCGCATGTCCACCGTGTACATGCCGGGCGACAAGATCACCATGCTGCCTGACAACGTGGTGCAGGCCTTCACGCTGTGCGCGGACAAGGTCTGTCCCGCACTCTCTTTATATGTGGAAGTGAACGACACGCTGGAGATCGTCAACAGCGAGAGCCGCATCGAACGCCTGCACATCGCCGCCAACCTGCGCCACGACACACTGGAGCCGCTGTTCAACGACGATTCTGTCGCCGCGCGCCAGTTCGACTTCGACTACGGCGCAGAACTCGAATTGCTGTGGGACTTCGCCAACAAGCTGGAAGCCGGACGCGGCAAGTCGTCCGACAACAACCAGCAACAAGTCGATTACACCTTCACGATTGAGAACGACCGCGTCACCATCGGCCACCGCCTGCGTGGCTCGCCCATCGACAAGGTGGTGTCCGAATTGATGATCCTCGCCAACAGCAGCTGGGGAAAGCTGCTGGACGACAACGAAGTCGCCGGCCTCTATCGCACGCAGAACAACGGCAAGGTGAAGATGAGTACCGTCGCTGCACCGCATCAGGGTTTGGGCGTGGCGCATTACGCCTGGTCCAGCTCGCCGCTGCGGCGCTATGTCGACCTGGTGAACCAGCGCCAGATCATGAGCGTGCTGCGCGGCGAAGCACCCGCCTATGCGAAGAATGACACCGCGCTGTTCGCCATCCTGCGCGACTTCGACACCGCCTACACCACCTACAACGAGTTTCAGCGCAACATGGAACGTTACTGGTGCCTGCGCTGGCTGCAGCAAGAGAATGTCTCACAGATCGCCGCCGTGGTGCTGCGCGAGAACCTGGTCAAATTCGTCGACATCCCGCTGGTCGGACGAGTCTCCGCCCTGCCCGAAACGGAGGCAGGTACGCAAGTAACACTGGAGATCGTCTCCGTCGATCTGCTTGATCTCAACTTCGAAGCGCGGCCCGTCGCGGTCGCTGCCGGTGAGGCATGAAGACATATTTGCTCATGGCTCTGCTGCGCGAACGCATCTCGTTCGCGACAGGATTTTCATTGCTGCTGCATGCCTTCGTACTGTTCGGCATCACCTTCACCGTGCCCGACGCCAAGACACTGGCCAAGCGGCTGGAGCCGCTGGAAGTCACGCTGGTCAACAGCCAGTCGCGCAACAAGCCGAGCAAAGCCAACGCCTATGCCCAGAGCAATCTGGACGGCGGCGGCAACACCCCGGACGACGTGCGCGCGAGCACACCCTTCCCGGTGGTCAGCAACGACACACGTTACACCCCCGAACAGGCCGCCAAACGGGTGAAGGCGCTTGAGCAGGAAGTGAAGTCGCTGCTGACACGCAGCAAGAGCGATTACCGAGTGGAACAACAAAAGCAGGCCCCCAAGCCCAAGGACAGCACCAAGACTGGCGACGACCTGGTGCAGCGCTCACTGGAGATCGCGCGTCTGGAAGCCGAGATCAGCAAGAACATCTCGCTCTACGAGAAACTGCCCAAACGCAAATTCATCGGCGCGCGCACTGAAGAATACAAATACGCGCAGTACGTCGAAGACTGGCGCGCCAAGGTCGAGCGCATCGGCAACCTGAACTATCCCGAAGCCGCACGCCGCCAGAAACTTTACGGCAGCCTGACTTTGACGGTGAACATCCGCTCCGACGGCAGCGTGGAGAACATCGAGATCAATCGCACTTCAGGGCATCGCATACTCGACGCTGCCGCGCAGCGCATCGTCAAGCTCGCCGGCCCTTACTCGCCCTTCCCGCCCAACATCCGCAAGGAAGTCGACGTGCTGAGCATCACCCGTACCTGGACGTTCACCACCAGCGACCGGCTTGAAGCAAACTAGCAGCGCATCGGCTTTCATTCATCGGCATATACCCGGTTGCGTCCCGCCTGCTTGGCTTGGTACATCGCCATATCGGCCTGCTTGAGCAACTCATCCGCGCCCGTCTCGTGATCACGGAACAGCAATAAGCCAATGCTGGAAGTGCAGAAGTGTTTGACCTCCTTCGCCTCCCCGGATGGCAGCCGCATCTGCAGCAGATAGGACTCAGCCAGCGCCGCGCGTATCTTTTCCGCCACCTGCAAGGCCTGCTGCATGGCCGATGGACGTTCTCCCTCCAGTTCGCTTAACACCACCACGAACTCATCCCCGCCCAACCTGGCGACGGTATCCGTCCTGCGCACACAAGCAGTGATGCGCCGTGCCACCTCGGTCAGCAACAAATCTCCCATATCATGGCCATGGTTATCATTGAGCGGCTTGAAATTATCCAGATCTAGGAACATCAACGCGGCATAGCGTCCACTGCGTGCGCTGGCTGCCATCGCCTGCTGCAGGCGGTCATTCAGCAAGCGCCGGTTGGGCAGGCGGGTCAATACGTCATAGAACGCCATCTGCCGGATCAGCTCTTCCATTTCATGACGGTCGCTAATATCCAGACAGGAGCCTATATAGCCGATGAAATCGCCGGCCGCATCGTGGTTCGGCACACCATGATCGATGATCCAGCGGTATTCGCCATCGTGTCTGCGCAGGCGATATTCCATGGTGAATGCCCGCCTTGCATCGAAGGCCGCCTCATAGATGTCCTGACAGCGTTGGCGATCGTCCTCGTGCACGCTCTCCAGCCAGCCATCCCCTAACTCCTGCGACAGCTGCCGCCCGGTAAACACTAGCCAGACCTGATTGAAATAGGTGCACTTCTTGTCCGCACCGGCGATCCAGATCATCACCGGCACGCTATTGGCCAACGTACGGAAGCGGTTCTCGCTTTCTCGCAGTGCACTTTGCGCTTCCACCATCGCCGACACATCGCGGCTGGCACCGAAGATGCCGATTACCGTCTTGCCATCCGTATCGAACAGCGGCCACTTGTTGGTCAGCACCCAGCCCCGCTTGCCGTGCTCGTCATAATACGGATCGGTACGATTGAGCAATGCCCTGCCTTCGCGAAAGATCGGTATCTCTTCCTCGATATAGACGCGCGCGGTATCCGGCGGAAAGACCTCGCGATCATGCTTGCCGATCATGTCGCGCCAGCTTGCGTGACCGGTAATCTTCGCCAGCGTCTGGCTACAGAATCGGAAGCGGCTGTCCTTGTCCTTGAAGTACACGAAATCGGTGGTGTATTCCAGAAAAGACACGAAATCGCGATTCAATTCACGCAGTTGTGCTTCGGCCAGCTTGCGCTTGGTAATATCCTGCTTCACCGCGATGAAATGCGTGATATCCCCGTCATCGCCCGACACCGGCGTGATGGTCATCTCCTCGTCGTACAGCGTGCCGTCCTGGCGGCGATTGACCAGCTCGCCATGCCAGATACGCCCAGAACGGATTGTCTGCCACATCCTTTCATAGAACTTCTGGTCCTGTCGTCCGGAATGCACCAGTTCTTTGGGCTTGCGACCTATCACCTCGCTCATTCCATAGCCGCTCAGCGTCTCGAAAGCATGGTTCGCCCATTCGATGCGTCCATCCCGGTCAGTGATGAGCACGGCATTCGCTGCCGCATTCAGCGACAAATCCTTGATGCGCAGAGCCGCAGTCAACTCTGCCGCAATATGCGCGGCATTGCGCCGCGTATTGATCCAGGATAACGCCAGAAAGAACATCAGCACGCTCATCCCCAGCCCGAACCACAGATAGCCCCAAGCCTTGCTGTAGTCCAGTCCGGACACATCACCGCCATGCTGCTCGAAATGCAATGTCCACAGAGTGCCGTTGAAGTTGATATGTTGGGCGACACTGAACAACGGCTCGGGATTGGGACGACCGGCCTGGCTGTCATACAACAAGGTATCGGGATTCATGTCCGCGCCATCATAGACCTGCATATGGATATGACGGATGGTGGGGTCATCCCAGCGCGCCAGCACACCTTCCAGCAGATCATTCATGCGAAAGGGGCTGTACACCCAGCCTTGCAATGCGGCACGGCGTTGCGGCACGGTATCGAGCGGCGCCCCTTTGCGGTACACCGGGACATACATGAGCGTGCCGGCCTGCACATCCTTGTCGGTCTCCTGTACCAGCGTGACCTTGCCCGACAGGGCGACCGTATACTCGTCGCGTGCCTGCACCATCGCCGCGCGGCGCACCGGTTCGGAATACATGTCATAGCCGAAAGCGCGCAGGTTCCGGCCCCGGAATGGCTCCAGATAAAGGATGGTGGTATACAGTTCGCGCTCGCCCGGTGGTTTGATGCTGTACTGCGGGAATCCCTGCTTGCGGATGGAAGCGACATGGGCCTGCAATTGCGCCGGCTGGATGAGCTGGGCATAGCCCAATCCCTGGATACCGTTGAAATGCTCGCTGATGCGCACCCGGTTGGCATAGACATGCCACTCCTCGCGCGACACGTGTGTGGACGCATCGAACATCGCTGCGCCCCCCAGCAGCACCTGCTTGTGTGCCTGCAGGCGCGCCTCTACCTTCAGCCTGACCTCCTCCGCCTCCGCGGCAAAATCGCTCATCGCGGCCTGCTCGATGTCGGATCTGGCGAGATAAACGGCATAGGCGGTCGCTATCAGCCCGAGCAGCAGCAACAACCATGAAATGCTGGCATGCCGAGAAACGAAGCGCATACCTAGCGCCTGTTCGACTGACTGCGAAGCGTAAGACGCCGGGTAAGTCATGAGTTCATCCTCCGAAAACCTCCCTGCATTTTCAATATCAATGCATGTCGTTCATATTGATTTTATGCCCTGCGACTGCATCTTGCACAACCCTTCTTGCACATTGCAGCGATATAGCCAATTTGCTATGGTGCTGGCCGTCATGAATGCCGGCCGCCTTTTCCAGCCTCTGTTGCTTGCCCTTGCCCTGTTGTTCGTCCAACAGGGGGCGGTCACGCACGCGATTGCACACATCCTGACTGAACAATCCCAGGACCAGTCGCTGCCGCACGACACGCAGTGCGGGAAGTGTCTCGCCTATGCACAGATCGGCAGTGCGGTCAGCTGCAGTGAAGGGCATTTCGATTTTAGTGCATCGTTCTCCGCAGCTTACGAACGCACGCACAGCAATCCCCATACGATCACCCTCGCGGCCTTCGCCGCCCGCGCACCGCCTCACTCCGCCTGAATCACGTGCTGTCCCCGCTGCACAACGCAGCGGGGTTCGACCATTCATTCACAAGGAGTGCCCCATGCTTAGAATCACCGGCCTGTGCGCCGCTGTACTGCTATGCCAGTCCAGCCATGCCGCCAATACCGAATCCACTTTCAACCCGGCGTTCTCGCTGATCCTGTCCGGCACCTATGCCAGCCTGCAGCAGGACCCAGCGACGCCCGCCACCGGCTTCGCCATGAATCCCAACCCCGGCCACGAGCAGGGTTTCAACATCGGCGAATCGGAGATGGGCATCTCGGCCAACATCGATCCGCAGTTCCGAGGCACCGCCACGCTCGCACTCGACCCGGCTGGCGGCGTCAGCGTGGAGAACGCCTATGTGCAGAGCAGCTCGCTGGGCGACGGTTTCAACCTCAAGTTCGGCCGCTTTTTCTCCGGCCTGGGCTATCTCAACGAACAGCATGCGCACGCCTGGGACTTCGTCGACCAGCCGCTGGTGTATGCCGCATTGTGGGAGAACCAGTTGGGCGAGGACGGCGTGCAACTCAAATGGCTGGCGCCGACCGACATGTTCATCGAACTCGGCGGCGAGATGGGCAAGGGCCGCGGCTTCCCCGGCACGGATCGCGCCAAGAACGGCAGCGGCGCAGGCGTATTGTTCGTGCATATGGGCGACGACATCGGCGTCGAACAAAGCTGGCGCGCCGGTCTTTCACTGCACCGCACGCGTGCCGTGGCGCGTGAAAGCACTGACGTGCCCGACCTTTCCGGCAATGCTGTCACCAACCAGTTCACCGGCGACAGCCGCACTGCCGGTCTGGACCTGGTATGGAAATACGCGCCGCACGGCAACATCAAGGAACGCTACCTGAAACTGCAAGGCGAATATTTTCGCCGCACAGAGAACGGCGACCTGGCCTACGACACGGCGGGCGTGAACGTCAGCGACAGCTATGCCGTCACGCAACGCGGCTGGTATGTGCAAGCCGTGTACCAGTTCATGCCGCGCTGGCGCACGGCATTGCGCTACGACAGCCTGGACTCCGGCACCGCCAGCGTGGGCGCGGCGAACGCAAGCAATGTCATCGCCGACTACGCCTTCAAGCCCAGCCGCACGACCGTCATGCTGGACTACAGCGCCAGCGAGTTCTCGCGCATCCGCGTGCAACTGGCTAGCGACCAGTCGCGTCAGCACCTGAGCGATACGCAATTCTTCATGCAATACATCATGAGCCTGGGCGCCCACGGCGCGCACAGCTACTAGGAGCGCCACATGAAAAAGATCATCAGCACACTTTGTTTACTTCTGCTCAGCAACGCAGCGCATGCCGCACTCAACGTGTTCGCCTGCGAACCGGAATGGGCCGCGCTCACACAGGAACTGGCCGGCGAACAGGCCAACATCTACACCGCCACCGGCGCATTGCAGGATCCGCACCGCGTGGAAGCACGCCCCAGCCTGATTGCCAAGGCACGCCGTGCCGACCTGGTGGTGTGCACCGGAGCCGAGCTGGAGATGGGCTGGCTGCCGGTGGTGTTGCGCGAGTCGGGCAACGCGGACGTACAGCCCGGCCGTGCAGGCTACTTCGAAGCCGCGTCGGCGGTGCACATGCTGGAAGTGCCAACCCACCTCGACCGCGGCGACGGCGACGTACACGCGCAAGGCAATCCGCACATCCAGACCGATGCACGCAACTTCCTGCCCATCGCATCGGCACTCGCGCAGAAGCTGATGCAGCGCGACCCAGGCAACAAAGCGTTCTACCAGCAACGCCTGAACGCATTCGAACAAAAATGGCGTGCCGCGCTCGCACGCTGGGAGCAGCAGGCTGCACCGCTGAAGGGTGTTGCCATCGTGGTACAGCACAAGGGTTTCCCTTATTTGTCCGACTGGCTGGGCCTGCATGAGGTCGCGGTGCTGGAACCCAAACCCGGCATGGAACCCAGCGCCGCATGGCTGGCACAGGTGCTGGATACCTTGCAGCAACATCCTGCAAAGATAGTGCTGCGCGCCGCGTACCAGAACGAGCGCCCATCGCAATGGATCGCGCAACACGCGCACATCAATGCCGTGGAACTGCCCTTCACCGTGGGTGGCAGTGATGCTGCAAAGGACTTGTACGGTTTGTTCGACGACACCATCACACGCTTGCTGAAAGGCATGCAATGAACTTCGAACTCGACATCCTGCTGCCCGCCTTCCTCGCCGGACTGCTGGTGCTCGCCACGCACATCCCGTTCGGCATGCGCGTGCTGCAACGCGGCGTGATCTTCGCCGATCTGGCCGTGGCGCAGATCGCCGGGCTGGGGGTGATCGCCGCGGGGCTGCTTGATCTGCAAGGCAACCCGCTGCTGGTACAAGTGGTCGCGGTGATCAGCGCCCTGTGCGGTGCGGCCTTGCTGGCATGGATAGAGAGCCGCAGACCGGAGCTGAAGGAAGCCGCCATCGGCCTCACTTTCGTGCTTGCAGCGACAGCCGGCATCCTGATGATGAGCCGTGACGTGCACGCAGGCGAACACCTGAAGGACCTGCTGGTCGGGCAGATACTCTGGGTATCGGACAGCCAGCTCATCGCCACCGCCGCGCTCACGGCAGCACTGCTCGCCACCTGGCAACTGCTGCGGGGCAGGTTCGGCAATCTCGGTTTCTATGCGCTGTTCGCGCTGGCCATCACCGCCTCGGTGCAGCTGGTCGGCGTCTACCTCGTGTTCGCCAGCCTCATCCTCCCCGCGCTCGCCACCCATGGCCGTGTACGGTACCGTCTGCCCTGGGCCTATGCCGTGGGCATCGCCGGCTATGCATTGGGACTGGGGCTATCGGTCTGGTTCGACCTGCCGGCCGGAGCTGCCATCGTGTGGGCGATGGCACTTGCCGGGTGGGCTGCGCGGCTTTCACGCATGCCGGCAAACGCAGATATATAGGCCTTCAGGCGGCACTGCACACCTTGGGAGGTATGCTATATTCGCCCTCCGCAATAAAGGGATAGCGCATGTTGTTGGAAAGAAAGGTCTTTACAGCACCTGCCCGGCTTTGGATGAACTGGCCGTTGTGGGGAAGCGTGCTGGCAACAATGTTGCTGGCGCAGCATGCGTGGGTGCTGTTCGCACCTGCCGAGCGTGCACTTCCCGGCAACACCTCCATTCCCGCTTCCAACCGCACCGGACAACTGTTCGGCACTGCGAGTGTCGGCAGTGCGCCGAGCGCCTCGCTGGACGGTATTCGTCCGGTCGGTATCTTCGCGCACAGCACGCGCGGTTTTGCCGTGATGCAGACCCCCAGCGGACAGCGCGGCGTGGGACTGGGCAGCGAAGTCGCTCCGGGCATCCGTCTGGTCGAGACGCATGCCGACCATGTGATCCTCGAGCGCAACGGCATCAGACAGCGCGTCGATCTGTCCGCCCCCTCGGCAGCGGACGGCATCTCGTCTCCTGCACCGGCCGTCGTCCAGCAAGCAGAGGATAGCCGGATCACCGCGAACGCACCGCTGCTGGACAGGCTGTCACCAGAACAACAAACAATGATGAAACAAATGCTGCAAAACAATCATAGGGGATTGCCTTGATCACACGCTTCATGCGTCAACTGCTGCTGGCCGGCGGCATCGCGCTCTGCTGCGCACTGCCGGCTTATGCAGTCCAGAACGACGAACCCGTTTCGCTCAATTTTGTGAATGCCGACATACAGGAAGTCATCCGCGCCATCTCGCAGATATCCGGCAAGAACTTCCTGGTCGATCCGCGCGTGAAGGGCACCATCAATATCGTCTCCGCCACACCGGTCTCGCCTGCATTGGCCTATGACATCCTGCTCTCCGCGTTGCGCATACAAGGTTATGCATCCGTGGAATCTTCCGGCATCACCAAGATCATCCCCGAAGCCGATGCCAAATTGCACGTGGACACACTCGCTTCGCCGCAAGGCAATGGCGACAAACTGGTCACGCGCGTATTCATATTGAAGAATGAATCGGCCTCGCAACTGGTCAACGTGGTACGCCCCATGGTTGCGCCGAACAATCTGGTGGTGGCCTATCCGGCCAGCAACGCGCTGGTCGTTACCGACTACGCCAGCGGCATCCGCCGTATCGAGAAGCTGATCGAATCCATCGACAAAGCGGGCAATGACATGCCGCTGATCATTCCGGTACTGCATGCCTCTGCCATCGATCTGGCGAATCTCATCAACAAACTGATGCCGGAGGCCACCACGGCACAACCGGGTGATGACAACCAGCGCTTCGTACTTACCGCCGACAGCCGCACCAATGCGCTGCTGCTGCGCACCGACAATCCCGGACGCATCGAACGCGTCAAGCAACTGGTTGCCAGTCTGGACAGCCCCGCCAACGTTCCGGGCAACATCCATGTCGTGACGCTGAAGAATGCCGAGGCTCCGAAACTGGCGCAGACGCTGAATGCGATCCTGAGCGGCGAAGCGACTGCCGCACCAGCCCCCGCCGCACCGAGCGCGCCAAAAACCACAACGGGCAACACCGAGAACAGCGGCGGCCTCATACAGGCCGATGCCGCCACCAACACCCTGATCATCACCGCATCCGATCCGGTCTATAACAACATCCGCGCCGTCATCGAAAAGCTCGACGTGCGACGTCCGCAAGTGTTCGTCGAAGCGCTCATCGTCGAGGTCACTGCCGACAAGGCAGCCGAGTTCGGTATCCAGTGGCAGAACATCAACGGCATCAACAAGTCAGGCAGCAACATCATCGGCGGCACCAACTTCGGCACCACCGGCAATATCATCGGCGCCTCGGCCGACATCACGACCGTCGGCCAGGGCCTGAACGTCGGTATCGTGAAAGGCACCACTACGCTGCTGGACGGCACAAAAGTGCTCAACCTCGGCATGCTGGCACGCGCGCTGGAGAGTGACACCAACGCCAATATCCTGTCCGCCCCCAACCTGATGACGCTGGACAACGAAGAGGCCAAGATCGTGGTCGGCCAGAACGTACCTTTCATCACCGGCTCCTACACCAACACCGGTTCCAGCAGCACCGCCGCCAACCCCTTCCAGACCATAGAGCGCAAAGACGTCGGCCTGACGCTGAAGATCAAGCCGCAGATCATGCAGGGCGGCACGGTGAAGCTGCAGGTGTACCAGGAAGTCTCCAGCGTGCTGGCTTCCTCGCTGACAGCCGCCAACGGTATCACCACCAACAAGCGTTCCATCGAGTCGAACATCCTGGTCGACGAGAACCAGATCGTGGTACTGGGCGGCCTGATCCAGGATTCGATCAACAACGTGCAGAGCAAAACGCCGCTGCTGGGCGATATTCCATTGCTCGGCGCGCTGTTCCGCTATGAGACACGGCAGCGTTCCAAGACCAACCTGATGGTGTTCATCCGGCCTTACATCATGTATCAGGGAGATGCTGCACAGCAGCTGTCCCGCGAACGCTACGATCAGATCGGCAAGACACGCGAGGATTCGCGCCTGGACAATCACTTGATGTTGCCGGATGACGACACCAAGCAGCTGCCATCGCTCAAAGTGGACGACACGATCGGTGCCGTCAGCACAGAACCGGCAACCACCGTTGCAGAGCCGAATCTGCCGTGACACCACCCGCGATCAACCGCCGTGCTGCGCGCCGCCTGCCCTACAGCTTCGCCAAGACGCAGGGCGTGGTGCTGACCGATTGCAACGGCGCAGCTTCATTGTCGGTGCGCCGCGATGCGAAGCCTGAAGCCATCGCCGAAGTGATGCGCCAGCTCGCACTGCCTGTCGATGCCACGCTGATGGAAGCCGAAGAATTCGAACGCATCCTGAGTGCAGCCTACTCGCAAGCAGAAGACTCCACTGCCATGCTGCTCGACGATGCGGAACAGGACATGGACCTGTCCATGCTGCTCAACGACCTGCCCAAATCGGCCGACCTGCTCGAATCCGAAGACGATGCGCCGGTGATCCGCATGATCAACGCCCTGCTGGCGCAAGCCGTGCGCGACAACGCCTCCGACATCCATATCGAACCGTTCGAGACCCGCTCCGTGGTGCGTTTCCGCCTCGACGGCACGCTGCAGGACATCGCCGAACCGCACCGCGCCTTGCACGCCGCGCTGGTGTCGCGCATCAAGGTCATGGCCGATCTGGACATCGCCGAGAAACGTCTGCCGCAGGACGGCCGCATCGCCTTGCGTCTGGCGGGGCGTCCGGTCGACGTGCGTGTGTCCACCCTGCCCACAGGACATGGCGAACGCGTGGTGATGCGTCTGCTCGACAAGGAAGCCGGACGCCTCGATCTCAAGAAACTTGGCATGGCCCCGGCCACGCTGGACGCCATGTTGCGCCTCACCAGACAACCGCACGGCATCGTGCTGGTCACCGGCCCCACCGGCTCCGGCAAGACCACCACGCTGTATGCCGCACTGTCCTGCATCGATGCGAGCGTGACCAATGTGATGACGGTCGAAGACCCGGTGGAATACGACCTCGACGGCATCAGCCAGACCCAGGTCAACCCGCGCATCGACATGAGCTTCGCGCGTGCGCTGCGCGCCATCCTGCGCCAGGACCCAGACGTGATCATGATCGGCGAGATCCGCGATCTGGAAACTGCACAGATCGCCGTGCAGTCCAGCCTCACCGGTCACCTGGTATTGGCCACACTGCACACCAACGACACCGTGAGCGCGATCACCCGCCTCACCGATATGGGCGTGGAACCCTTCCTGCTCTCCTCCAGTGTGGTCGGCGTACTGGCACAACGTCTGGTGCGCCGCCTGTGCCCGGACTGCCGCGAAGCCTACACACCGGACGAAACCGAACTCACCCTGCTCGCCGCACACGGCAAGCCGGACGTGCTGTATCGCCCCGTTGGCTGCCCGAGTTGCAACCACACCGGCTACCGCGGCCGCACCGGCATCTATGAATTGCTGGAAGTGGACGAACAACTGCGCAGCATGGTGCACGCCTGCGAAAGCGAGCAACACTTGCGCGACTACGCCGTACAGCACGGCATGAAGAACCTGCGCGACGATGGATTGCGCTGGGTGATGTCGGGCGAGACCTCGGTGGAAGAAGTGATACGCGCCACGCGCGACTGAGGCGTAACAAGATGGCTGTATTCAATTACCAGGCACTCGACCCATCAGGCAAAGCCAGCACCGGCATGATAGAAGCCGATTCGGCACGCCTTGCCCGCGCGCAATTGCGCGAGAGCGGCTTGTTCGTAGTGGAACTGAATTCGCTCGCAGAATCCGATTCATCCAACGCCGCGCGCCGCATCAACCTGCCGTTCCGCAAACGCATCCCGCTGTCCGAAGTCAGCCTCATGCTGCGCCAACTCGCCACGCTGCTCGAAGCGGGCCTGCCGCTGGAGCAGGCACTGGCGGTATTGATCGAGCAAGGCGAGAACCCGGCCATGCGTCAGGTGATCGCAGCCCTGCGCTCGGAAGTGCTGGCAGGCAGCACGCTGGCGCGTGCGATGGAGAAACATCGCGATACTTTCCCCGACATCCATCGCGCGCTGATACGCGCCGGCGAGGAGTCAGGCGAACTGGCGACCGTGATGGACAAGCTGGCCAGCTACGCCGAGAACCAGCAGGCCTTGCAGCAGAAGATCGGCCTGGCGATGGTCTATCCCGCCATCGTCATTTTCGTAGCCCTGCTGGTGGTGGGCGGCCTGCTACTGTTCGTGGTGCCGCCCGTGGTCGAGGTGTTCCAGCAAACGAAACAGGAACTGCCGCTGCTCACGCGCGCACTGATCGCCCTGAGCAACTTCCTTTCCGCCACCTGGCTGTACCTCATCGGATTGGCCGTGATCGGCAGCTTCGCCGCACACCGCGCATTGCAACTGGAGACAGTGCGCTACCAGTTCCATCTCAAGCTGTTGCGCCTGCCTGTGCTCGGCAAACTGATACGCGGCAGCAATACAGCACGCATGGCCAGCACGCTGTCCATTCTGGTCGGCAGCGGCGTGGGTCTGCTCACTGCATTGAACGCCGCCTGCGGCGTGGTCACCAACCTGCCCATGCAGCGCGCACTGGAAGACACCGCCAGCAAGGTGCGCGAAGGCGTGACGCTGAGCCGCGCGCTGGCCTCCTCCGGCCTGTTCCCGCCGGTGCTGGTGCACCTCATCGCCAGCGGCGAACAGAGCGGTCGGCTGGACACCATGCTGGACCGCGTCGCCAAACAGCAGACGCAGGAAGTGTCCGGCTTCACCAGCGCACTCACCTCCATCCTCGAACCGGTGCTGATCCTGTTCATGGGCGCGGTCGTGCTGCTGATCGTGCTGGCGATCCTGCTGCCCATCATCCAGATGAACCAGATGGTGAAGTAAGCACACGTTGTTAATTTCGATTGACCCATAGGCAAGGAAGAAACATGAAGAACAGACTGAATCGCGGTTTCACCCTCATCGAAGTGATGGTGGTCATTCTCATCATCGGTGTATTGGCGGCGCTGGTCGTGCCCAAGGTGATGAGCCGTCCCGACGAGGCGCGCAAGACAGCCGCCAGACAGGACATCGCCTCCATCTCGCAGGCGCTCAATCTGTACAAACTGGACAATGGCCGCTACCCCTCCACCGAACAGGGCCTGGCCGCACTGGTGAAGAAACCCAGCATCGCGCCCATCCCCAACAACTGGAAGAGCGAAGGTTATCTGGACCGCGTACCCAAGGATCCCTGGGGCACGCCGTATCAATATCTGCAGCCCGGCCTGCACGGCAGCATCGATGTATTCAGCTTCGGTGCGGATCGCGCCAGCGGCGGCGAAGACGATGATGCCGACATCGGCTCGTGGCAGGACTGAGCTCCAATAAGCGCATGCGTGGTTTCACGCTACTGGAGATGCTGGTGGCGCTGGTCGTCGCCAGCATCATGCTCACTGTCGTGACCCTCAATCTGATGCCGAGTACGCAGAGCGTGCTGCGCGAAGAAGCGAAGCGCCTTGCCTTCCTGCTGGAGAACGGCGCGATGGCTGCACAGGCCGGCGGACAATCGCTGGCCTGGTCGGGCAGCGGCAACAGTTACCGGTTCTGGAAACGCACCCGCGAAGGTGATTGGCTACGCATCGAACGCGACAATCTGCTGCACCCGCGCACATTGCCGCCGGATATGCACATTGGCACCGTCAGCTTCGACGGGAGACGGCTGGAGCCTGGTGCGCTGGTGATGCTCAGTCCAGAACTCGCCAGCAAACGCTTCAAAGTGGACCTGCACAGCGGTGAGCTGACCACCGCCATCATCGGCGACGGACTGGGGAAAGTAGAAGTCGTCGCAGGGAGTGCACCATGACGCACATCCGGCAACAGGGCTTCACCTTGCTCGAAGTGCTGGTCGCACTCGCCATCCTCGCCATCACCATGGCCGCCGTGTCGCGCACCAGCAGTTCCAGCATCCATCACGCCGAAGCATTACGCACCCGCATCACGGCAGACTGGGTGGCACAGAACCGTCTGGCCCTGCATCAGGCGCGCGGCGACTGGCTGCCGACCGGCATCCAGAACGGCGAAGAAGAGCAGGCCGGACAAACATTCCCCTGGCGCGAAGAGATCATCGCCACGCCCAACCCCAGCATGCGGCGCATCGTCATCCAGGTATCCGATCCATCTGATGCAAACCATACAGTGAGAGAGGCGTCTGCATATCTGGTGCAGTTCCCGCGCTAATAGACGGTCAAGACCATATACAGCATGAATATTCTTCGACCTGATAGCCAGTTTTCAATTATATTTAATACGTTACGCAATAAAAAATGTACGAACATCTATCTCTCAAAACAAGAAACTCACAATCCATCTTTCAGGGAGCAACGGCAATGCGTGTGTTAACAACCCGAATCTTGATGTTCCTCGTTCCGCTCTTGTTAGCAGGTTGCTTTGGCGATGCCGGGACTGATCAAAATCCTTACAACGGCACATGGACGGCAACCTATAACAATCCGGCCGACTACCCCGTTGACACTGCGACCCTCGTTTCCAGCTGCACAAGACCGGATGCCACCATAACTCTGGTTGATGGCTCCGGCTCCACTAGCCAGACGCTGACATGCACGATCTCCACCCTTGATCCCACCACCTTTGCGGTAATCAAGACAGTCACACATGTAATTAAATATGAAATCAGCGTTGCCATAAGCGGAACCGGCACAGTCAACGCCATCATCAGTGGCTACCCTCACACAGGGACTTGCGTCAGCACTTCTGGTTGTTCGGCACTATCTGGTACCGCTGCACTCAGTCTCACGCGCTAAACGCGCTATTCCTTGGGATCGCCTTCAACGGAGGCGATCATCCGTCACTTCCTCGATGACCATCCCTCGCAACAAAATACATGGCTTCACCTTGATCGAACTGCTGGTCGCACTGTTCGTGTTTGCGTTGCTGGCAGTCACAGCATACCGCGGACTGAATGCGGTGAGCGAAACGCGCGCCCACCTCGACCAGGAGACGCGCAAATGGCAGGCACTGGAGCGATTCTTCGCGCGGCTGGATGGCGAGACCGCACAGGTGTTGCCGCGTCCGGTGCGCACCGCGAACGGTATAGAGGTACCTGCCTGGTTCGGTTCTCCTTCCACCACGGAAAGCATGGAAGATGCGCAACTGGCATTCACTCGGCATGGCGGTTTCGATGCCTCGGGCACGCCCCTGCCGCCGCAACGCATAGGCTACCGCTTGCGCGACGACAAACTGGAACTGTTGCGCTGGAACATGCTCGATAGCGCACCGTACAGTGTGCCGAGCGTGGATGTTGTGCTGGAAGGCGTCAGCGAATTCAAGCTGCGCTATCTGAGCAGCCGCTTTGCATGGGAAAAACAATGGCCGCCGAAAGTGGGCGAACCCAACCTACCCAAGGCACTGGAAGTGGAATTGCTACTGAAGAGTGGAGAAAAACTGACCCGGGTGTTCTCGCTGCCATGAAAATCCGTACACAACATGGCATGGCGCTGGTGATGGTATTGCTGATCGTGGCGATGGCGACCACTCTTGCCGCATTCATGGCGCAACAACAGGGTTTCTGGCAGCGCGCCATGGAGAACGGACGCGACCGCGCACAAGCCCGGCGCATCGCCGAAGCGGGCATAGACTGGGCGCGTGCGGTGCTGGCGGATGACGCATTTGTCAGCCAGTACGATCATGGAAAAGAGATGTGGGCCATGCGTTTGCCTGCCGTACAACTGGAGGGTGGCGAAGTGCGCGGCGCCATCCATGACCAGCAAGGCCTGTTCAACCTGAACAACCTGGTGCGCAACGGCTCTCCCAGCCAGACCGATGTTCGGAATTTCCAGCGCTTGCTCGATACGCTGGGCATGCCGCTGGACCTGAGCTACACCCTGCTGGACTGGCTGGATGCCAACAGCGAGCCCAGCGTAAACGGGGCCGAGGACGAGTACTATTTGCGGCTGGAACACCCTTATCGCTGCGCGAACCAACTGCTGTCGGATATTGGCGAACTGGCCTGGGTGAAAGGTTACGATGCCAGCATCATCAAGCGACTGGAGCCCTATGTGAGCGTATTACCCGAATCGAATACCAAGCTGAATGTGAATTTCGCACCACCCGAAGTATTGATGGCGGTGATACCGGGACTGGACTTGCAGGAAGCACGTCGTATCCACTTGCAGATACAATCCACCCCGTTCAAGAACATAGACGACTTCCTTCAACAATTGCACATACAAAATTCGGAGAATCTCTCTGTGAGCAGCCAGTACTTCATGGTGACCGGCTATGCCACGCAAGGCGACGGCGAATCGTCGGTGCACGCGCTGCTGTACCGGAACGGGACCTGGGCAAAACAAGTCAGGAAGAGTCTGCAATGAAACTGCGTATCTATCTCACCGCACACTGGCAGGATGCAGCATCGAGCTGCGCCTGGGTACTGCTCGATGATGCAGGCCAGCAGCGCGAGGCGGGCAATAGCACGCTGGCTGCCATGCCGCATGCCGACGAAGCCGTCGCCATCGTCGCTTCCGACCGCGTACTCGCCACGGCCGCCGAACTGCCCAAACTGAAACGCAACAAGCTGGAGACCGCGCTGCCCTTCGTGCTTGAAGACGGGCTGCTCGACGATGTGAGCGCGGTGCATGTCACACCCGGCGCAAAACTCGCCGATGGCCGCACGGTGCTCTACGCCCTGGACAAGGGTTGGCTGTCGCGTTTCCTCGCCGCCTGTACCGCCGCCAAGCTGCGCTTGCGCCGCATCGTGCCGGAATACTGTCTGCTACCGCAACGCAATGAAGAATGGAGCGTGGCCTGGGACGGCAGACAGGGCTTCATGGCGATGGCTGGATATCTGGGCGGCGCATTGGATCACGGCGGCGATACCCGCATGCCGACACTGCTGCAGCTGCGTTTGCAACAGAGCGCACCCGCCGCATTACGCCTGTTCACACTGAGCAACGACGTGGTGGCGCCGAGCTGGGGCATCAAGGTACCGGTGCTGTTCGAACGGCAACACTTCGACTGGCGCAAGGCGGACATCCCTGCCGACGCACCCAATCTGCTGTGGGGCAAATTCGCACCGCCGCCGCGCATCGGCGAACTGTGGCCGATGCTGCGCCCGGCACTGATGGTCGTGCTGCTGCTGTTCTGCGTGGAAGCCGTGCTGACCAATCTGGAATGGGCGATGCTCGCCCACGAGAAGCGCCAGCTGTCGAACGCGATGACCGACACTTTCCGCGAGACCTTCGGTGCCGACGCGGTCATGGTCGATGCGCCCCTGCAAATGCGGCGCAATGTGGCGCGTCTGCGCCATGCGGCAGGCGTGGCTGACGATGCCGACTTCCTGCCCTTGCTGGAAAAATTCTCGGTCGCCACCGACAGCCTGCCCGGCCGCGTGCTGAACACAGTGCGTTATGACGGCGGCAAGCTGGATGTGGAGATGCGCCTGAACGGCGCAAACGCCGTCGACATGCTGCGCCAGCGAGCCGCCGAAGCGGGCTTGTCCGTGCAAGTGACCGACACGCAGACTGCCGGCTCGGCACTCACCTTGCAACTGCGCATCTCGGCAGGAGGCGCACGATGAAAGCACGCATCGCACAATTGAAAGCTGCTCACTGGGACACGCTCAGTTCTGCAGAACAAAAGACCATACGCCGTGGGGCGATGGTGTTGTTACCACTGCTGGCCTATGGTCTGTTGTGGCAACCCGCACACGACGCCCTGCCCAAGTTACAAACCAGCCTGCCCTTGCTACGAGCCCAAGCTGGACAGATGGCGATGCAAGCCGGTGAGGTGCAGAAACTGCGCCAGAGTGCGCAACTGGCCGTGCTCGACAGCAGCGCACTGAAGTCTGCGGTGGAACGCAGCGCAGGCGAAGCCGGCTTGAACTTGATCGTCACGCCCGGCGAGCAGAACAGCGTGCACATCAGTGCCGAGGCGCTCCCATTCGAGCAATGGCTGCAATGGCTGCACACCGTGGAACGCACCCAACATATCCGCGTGGCGACCGCCATGTTGTCCGCCTCCCCCGTGCCGGGCCAGATCAAGATCCAGGCCACACTGAGCAACGGAGCCGACCTGTGAACCTGCGCCGCCGCGCGTCGCTGGTACTGCTGTTCGCTAGCGTATTCTTCATCAGCTTGCTCGCACTCGCGCCGTCATCGCTGATGGGGCATGTATTGGAACGCGCCTCAAGCGGACAGCTTATGCTGGCCCGCACGCAAGGCTCTCTGTGGCAAGGATCGGGCATCCTGCTGTTGAAAGACTCCTCCGGCATCCGATCGCTGGGCGCATATCGCTGGCACCTGCAACCATGGAAAGCGGCCATGCAACTTCAGGCCGGTGCATACGAACCGATGACCATACAAGTCCATCCCTTGCTTGCGCGTGTGGACGTGGACCATCTGCGCCTGGACTTGCCCGCGGCCCTGCTTGAAGTCGCCGCCCCGCAACTTCACCCTTACCGCCTGCAAGGTGCGTTGCAGGCCCATGCCGACCATCTGCAACTGGATGCGCATGGCATGCTCGGACAGATCACCGTGGATTGGCTGCACGCAGCCTCTGGCTTGTCACCCATCGCACCGTTGGGCGATTACCGCATCACCCTGAATGGCGATGGAAAAAAACTGCAAGCCAGCCTCAGCACGCAAGCCGGCAAGCTGCAATTGCAGGCCACCGGCCATCTGGATCCCGCACAAGGTGTACAGATCAGCGGCACGGCCCAGGCTGCTGCGGGCGCCAAAGAGGAACTGAACGAATTGCTGCATTACATCGGCCCGGAAAGGCAGCCGGGCATTTATACTCTCGCCCTGATGCCGCAATCCGCAGCCTTACCCTGATCCGAATCCAGCATGACCGACCGTTACGCCGTCATCGGCAACCCCATCTCGCACAGCAAATCACCGCTGATCCATCGCATGTTCGCCGAACAGACCGGGCAGGACATCAGCTACGAGGCGATCGAAGCGCCGCTGGACGGGTTTGAACGCAAGATTCGAGAATTGATATCTCTAGGTTATAAGGGATTCAATGTGACTGTCCCGTTCAAGCAAAAAGCTTTTCAGTTGATTCCTGATGGGATGTCTACCTGTATTTCAGAAGATGCACAAAATGCCATGGCCGCGAATACGCTAAAGCTTTTGGGCAATCAAATAAATATCGACAATACAGATGGAATTGGCCTTGCTCGTGACTTAGAAAATAACTTAGCTATCAAATTGAAGGGGAAGCAACTTTTACTGATAGGTGCCGGCGGCGCATCTAGAGGGGTTCTATCCCCACTACGTCGTGCCGGTGCAAAAATCACCATCACTAATCGCACTGCAGATAAGGCACATTTCCTTGCTAAGAGATTTCACATGGCTAGCTGTAGTTATGATGAGCTATGGGGAAAACAATTCGACATTGTAGTTAATGCTACCTCAGCTGGTTTGACCGACAGCCGAATCCCTTTGCCTGACAATATCTTTGCTACTAACGCCCTCGCCTACGACATGATGTATGGTCGCGAAACCCCGTTCATGGCCTTCGCGCGTGCACGCGGTGCCCGGGTCGCCGATGGTCTCGGCATGCTAGTGGAACAGGCAGCCGAAGCCTTCTTCATCTGGCGCGGCGTGCGACCGGACACACGCGCCGTTCTGGCTGCGCTTCGTCCGTAACTTCCATGCGCAAACTCATCTGGCGCGCTGCACTGGCGCTGCTTCTGCTGTTCGTTCTGTACCAGCTGTGGCTGTTTGCCCATATCTGCTGGTGGACCAAGTTCGATCCTGCCAGCAGTGCTTTCATGACCGACAGGCTGGAGGTGATGCAGGACAAGGATCCCAAGGCTGCACTGAAGTACAAATGGGTACCCTACAAAAAGATCTCCAGCAATCTGAAGCGCGCCCTCATCGCAGCCGAGGACGCGAAGTTCGTCGACCACGAAGGTTTTGACTGGGAAGGCATCCAGAAGGCGTATGAAAAGAATCTGAAACAGGGAAAGATCGTCGCCGGCGGTTCGACCATCAGCCAGCAACTGGCAAAGAACCTGTTCCTTTCCACCAAGCGCACGCCGTGGCGCAAAGGCGAGGAGATCATCATCACCTTGATGCTGGAGGCGGTGATGGACAAGCAGCGCATCTTCGAGATATACCTGAACGTGATCGAGTGGGGGAATGGCGTGTTCGGTGCCGAAGCGGCGGCCCGTCATTACTTCGGTGTCAGCGCCGCAAAACTCACCCCCGAGCAGGCCGCCCGACTCGCCGCCATGGTGCCCAACCCGCGTTATTACGACCGTCACCGGCAAGCCAGCGGCATGCTGCGCAAGACGCTGATCATCCTCGATCGCATGCCGGACGCCGAGATACCCTGACGCCCCCCGGCTATTTTCCTTACAATAGCGCGCAATTTTTCAAGGTGCGCCATGACCGAGAACCACGAACACCACTACACCGACAACGTGCAGGAACATTTGCACCAGGTTCAGCACCTGCTCGACAAGCAGGCGCTGGTAGAAACCGTGGTCCACAATCAAGAGCTGCCGCGCGACGAACGCCATGAGCTGCTGGACAAGATGCTGCACAAGCGGCATCTGGCTGAGCTGAGCGACAAACTCGAAGAGCTGCACTCGGCCGACATCGCCTACATCCTGGAAGCGCTGCCGATCGAACATCGCCTGCTGGTGTGGAATCTGGTCAAGGCAGACCGCGATGGCGAGATCCTGATCGAAGTTTCAGACGCGGTGCGCGAATCGCTGATCGCCGCCATGAGCCGCGATGAACTGCGTGAAGCGGCCGAGCAACTCGACACCGACGAGATCGCCGACCTCGCCCCCGACCTGCCCCAGCATGTGATCCGCGACGTGTTCAAGTCGCTGCCCATCGAAGAGCGCGAGCAGCTGCGTGCGGCGATGTCCTATCCCGATGATTCAGTCGGCGCGTTGATGGACTTCAACATGGTGCATGTACGCGAGGATGTCACACTGGAGACCGTGTCCCGATACCTGCGCCGCTTCGACGAACTGCCGGACCATACCGACCAGGTATTCGTGGTCGACCGCGATGAACACTTCAAGGGCGTGTTGCCGATCAATCTGATCGTGGTGAATGAGCCGGACACCGAGGTTGGACAACTGATGATCACCGACGTCGTCAAGTTGCATCCGGACGAGAAAGCGGAACATGCAGCCCAAGCGTTCGAGCGTTATGACCTTGTGTCGGCCCCGGTCGTGGACGAAGACGGCAAGCTGTTCGGCCGCGTAACGGTGAACGTAGTGCTCGATTACATCCGTGAAGAATCTGATACCGAACTTTTGAACCAGGCCGGTCTGCTCGAAGAGGAAGACATCTTCGCCTCGGTCTGGAAGTCCGCGCAGAACCGCTGGGTCTGGCTGGCCCTGAATCTCGCGACTGCCTTTTTTGCCTCACGCGTGATCGGCGAATTCGAGCAGACCATCGCGCAGATGGTCGCGCTTGCGACACTGATGCCTATCGTCGCCGGCATCGCCGGCAATTCGGCAAACCAGACGACGACCATCATCATCCGCTCGCTGGCACTCGGCCAGATCACTCAGGGCAACGCAAGGCGCCTGATGCTGAAAGAACTTGCCATCAGCGGCCTGAATGGTCTGGTATGGGGAGGGTTTGCCGGGCTGTTCGCCTACTTCCTGTACCACAGCATTGCGCTTGGGGTAGTCATGACAGCAGCCATGATGCTCAACCTTACGCTGGGCGCGCTGGTCGGCATCGGCATACCGCTGATGATGCAGCGTCTGGGGCGCGACCCCGCGATCGGCGCCAGTGTGTTGCTGACTGCCATCACCGACAGCGGCGGCTTCTTCATCTTCCTCGGACTGGCGACCATCTTCCTGATCTAACCGCTTGCGCTGGATTGCACAGACGCAACAAAAAGGCACGCCTGCTTGCGTGCCCTGAATTTCCATTCATACGAAGTAGCGCAGAACCGCGATGGAATCGCGTGAGACTCAACGACCTCTGATGCATCGAGTGCGGTAGAAAGGGCGAAACGCAACCACTCGGCGCCCGCCCTGATCTACCGAACTCAGGCGCCGAGAATGCCTTTACCTGCCGGTTTCTTCGCAACAGCCTTCTTCGCCGCCGGCTTTTTGGCTGCAACCTTTTTAGCTGCTGGCTTCTTGGCAACTGCCTTTTTCGCTACCGGCTTCTTGGCTGCAGCTTTCTTAACAGCCGGCTTCTTGGCAGCAACCTTTTTCGCTGCTGGTTTCTTGGCTGCAACTTTCTTAACTGCCGGCTTCTTGGCAACTGCCTTTTTCGCTACCGGTTTCTTGGCTGCAACTTTCTTAACTGCCGGCTTCTTGGCTGCAACTTTCTTAACTGCCGGCTTCTTGGCAACTGCTTTCTTTGCCACGGGCTTCTTGGCTGCAACTTTTTTCACTGCCGGCTTTTTAGCAGCGACTTTCTTTGCAGCTGGCTTCTTGGCAACTGCTTTTTTAGCTACTGGTTTCTTGGCTGCAACAGCCTTTTTTGCTACCGGCTTCTTGGCTGCCGCCTTCTTGGTTGTTGCACTTTTTGCTTTGGATTTTGCAGTTGCCATTTTCATTCCTTATTAAAGTTTGATGGACTAAATTGGTGCAATTTCTTACGTGCTACCACTGCACTCCCGATACGCTTTCAACCAAAAGAAACCTCCCAATACGCACGGTGACTGCATTCTATGCGCGAATATTTTTTTTGCGCAATAGATTTGTGTACTTATGTGCAAAAAATCAAGCAATGATTTTTTCCAATGCGTACAACTGCTCTATCTTCTCCCGCTCGCGAACAAGGTGCACTTGCTCGCCATCGACCATCACTTCCGCCACACGCGGTCGCGTGTTGTAGTTGGAACTCATGCTCATGCCGTACGCTCCGGCAGACATGACAGCCAGTACATCGCCTTGTGCCACGGCCATTTCACGGCCACGCGCGATGAAGTCGCCGGTCTCGCAGATCGGCCCGACCACTTCATAAACCTGCTTTGCCGAACCATTCTTATGCACGGGATGGATGGCATGGAAAGCATCGTAAAGCGCCGGACGCATCAGGTCGTTCATCGCCGCATCGACGATGGCGAAATTCTTCTCTTCACCATGCTTCAGATATTCAATGCGCGTCAGCAGGACGCCGGCATTGCCGACCAGCACCCGGCCCGGCTCCACGACCAGCGACTCGGCACGGCCATGCAATGCCTTCAACAAGGCTTGCGCATACCCTGCGATCGCGGGCGGTGTCTCGTCGTCGTAGCGTATCCCCAGCCCGCCGCCGAGATCGATATGCTCCAGCACGATACCTTCCGCCTTCATCTGGTCCACCAGCGCCAGCACCTTCTCGGCTGCCGCAATGAAAGGACTGACTTCGGTAAGCTGGGAGCCGATATGGCAGTCGATACCGGTCACGCGCAGATGCGGCATCGCTGCCGCCTTGCGGTACAGGCCCAGTGCCTCGGTATAGGCGACGCCGAACTTGTTCTGTTTGAGGCCGGTCGAGATATAGGGATGCGTCTTGGCATCCACATCCGGATTCACGCGCAGACTGATTGGGGCGACCTTGCCCATGCTGCCCGCCACTTCATTCAACCTGTCCAGCTCGGGTGCTGACTCGACATTGAAGCAACGGATGCCAACCTCAAGTGCCAGGCGCATCTCTGCCTCACTCTTGCCGACCCCAGAGAACACGACCTTGCTGGCCGCGCCGCCTGCTGCCAGCACACGTTGCAGTTCACCGCCGGAAACAATATCGAACCCCGCCCCCAGCTTGACAAATATGTTGAGGATGGCCAGATTGGGGTTCGCCTTCACGGCGTAGCAAATCAGGTGTTCGCGCGCCTTGAGGGCATCGGCAAATTGACGATAGGCATCGGTCAATGCGGCACGGGAATAGACATAGCACGGTGTACCGAAACGCTGCGCGATGTCAGCCAGCGAAACTTGCTCGGCATGGAGGGTGTTGTCACGATAGTTGAAATATTCACTCATGATGGAGTTCTGCAGATTGTGATGGATGGGAAACACCTGAGAATTGGGATTGCGCAGGCGGCAGATAAAGCGGCCCTTTGCGCCCGCAACCTTGCAAGCCGACAAGCAACAGCAACATAATGCACACCGTACGCATCTGTATCTTCTTTCTTAATTCAAAACGAGCGGGATTATATGACGGAAAGCGCCAACGACGCTGCGGGCGACGCCTTGTTTGCCCACATCCGGCAGATGGTGATGGCACGCGGCGTGGATATCCGCCTGCAACAGGATGTCGCAACGCTGAAGCTGATCTTCGCCGACGGTCAGCGCATCCTGATCAATCTCGATCGACAGAACCGTCACGTGTGGCTGGCAGCAGCAGACGGCGGCAGCGAATTCGTGCCGCAAGGTGCTGGCTGGCGCTCGCCGCAGCATGGTGATCTGTTCGACCGCCTGGCTGCATTGCTGGAACAGACCATCGCCAGCGACCCGCGCAATTCGCGCGCGCCGGCGCCACCCGCCCCCGAGGTGACACCCGTCATCATCCAGCACGTGCAGTCCGGCGGCGGACACGGGCTGCGCAATGCGATGATCCTCATCCTGTTGTGCGTCGTCGCTTATCTTCTGACGCAACGCACAGTGCCGCTGTCACCATCCGGCGAGCCCGATGCAATCCAGGCGCAAGCACTGGCACACGCGAATCATGAACGTCAGTGCGAAAACCGCTTCCCCGCAAACGGCAGCGCCACGTTCTTTCCGGAAGGCGGGTTGCAACCGGGAGGCTCCGGCACCGAACTGACTTTGATCAACGAACATGCCCATCCGCTGCTGCTGATACTGACCGCACCGCACACGCTCATCCCTTCGCTGTCGGTGATGGTGCATGCGCGGCAGCAGGCGACCGTACGCATCCCGCCCGGACAGTACGACCTGATGTTCGCGGCTGGCACCAGTTGGTGCAATGCCCGGCGCGGATTCACGGATGGCCGCATGCTGAAATTCGACAACTCGCTCTCCATCCAGGACGGCGCCCCCGTTCGCATCTCGATGCAGTCATCCGGCGCGGGTCCCGAGGATTTCCGCGCGCTGATCTCCACCTTCGTGCCCGCCACCCCGCTCCCGTCACCATCATTCAGCGGGGATGGCAGCATGACCGTCAAACGGCACAGCAACGGACATTTCTACCTACCCGGTAGCATCGCGGGCGTGCCGGTCACCTTCATGCTGGATACCGGCGCTTCGGTGACCTCCATCACCAGCGAGATCGCGCGCCAGGCCGGCATACGCAACTGCAAGGAGATACAAGTGCAGACCGCCAATGGCAGCACGACCGGCTGTATCGCACTGGTTCCGCAGATGATGCTGGGCAACTTCACGCTAAAGAATGTAACGGTAGCGGTCATGCCGAACATGGAAACCAACCTGCTGGGCGCCAACGTGCTACGCAACTTCCGCGTCGGACAAGATGAGGACCTCCTGTTGATCGGCCGCAACTGATAATGGAGAAAGAGAATGACCGAGAACGAATTCAATACCCTGGCCGACACGGCCTTCCAGCGCATCGAGCACGCATTGGATGCAAGCGACATCGACTATGACAGCAACGGCATGGTGATGGAGATCGAGTTCGATGACGGCAGCAAGGTCATCGTGAATCGCCACGTCCCCAATCGCGAGATCTGGCTGGCAGCCCGCTCGGGCGGCTTCCATTTCGGCTGGCAGAACGATGCCTGGATCAGCCAGCGCGAAGGTGATGAGCTGTATACAAAATTGACCGCACTGATACAGAGCGGCTCGGGTAGCGACATCAGGTTCTGAGGGAAGTCAGATGTCCCGCGGTGCGAGCCGCAAGGAGGGGGCCTTTTGTTTCGGACACCTGACAAAGTGACTGTACCCCTTGGGCCATGAGGGTGGAATGCGGCATTTTGTCGCACCCCGGCGCATCAGCCGACGCGGATGCCGCGTAATTCCTTCCTGAGTGCCAGATAATCCGGACAGACCGATTCCACCACCTGCCAGAATGCAGGCGAATGGTTCATCTCTTTCAGATGCGCCAGTTCGTGTATCACCACGTAATCGATCAATGGCAACGACAGTTTGACCAAATGCCAGTTCAGGCTGACCACGCCGCGTGCACTGCAGCTGCCCCACTGGGTGCGCGCCGAGGAGACCCTGATGACGCGTGGCGAGACCCCCATCAGCGGTGCGAAGTGCTCGACACATTCCTCGAACACCTGCAATGCCTGCTCGCGGTACCACTGGCTGACGAGTTTCTCGATACGATGTTCCGTAGCGGCCCGGTTCATTTGCAGGATCAGGCTTTCACCCTGCAGGCGCGGTGGCGCGCCGAACAGGTCCGGCACGACGCGCAATGTGAATACTTCGCCGCGGAACGGTATGGCGGCCCCATCCTGCCAGATTACCGGCGCAGCCTTGGCAACCTCCCAGCTCTCCAATGTATCCAGCACCCAGCCGGCCTTATCCTGCAGCACGCTTTGCAGCCACTGCTCGGAGGCACGCAAGGGCATGCTGACCGTCAGGCCGCGCTCATCGATGCGCAGACCGATGCTGCGGCGCTTGCTGCTACGCTTCAAGGTATAGCTGATGTGTTTGTCTGAGAGTTGCAGCGAGCGCTGCTCGACAGCGGGCGGGACAGGCTTGCTACGTGTGAGCAGGGACATCATCCCAGGCGCGTCATCTCGCCTTCGATCCACTCTTCCGTGCGGGCATTGATCTCCTCCGCCTTGAGTCCGGTGGTATCGATGAGCGGGCCAATCACCATGACGATGGTGCCCGGCTTCTTGATAAAGGCATTGCGTCCCCAGAACTTGCCTGCGTTGTGCGCCACCGGCAATACCGGCACACCGGCGTGAGCAGCCAGCAAGGCGCCACCGATCTTGTATTTTCCGCGCTGACCGTAGGGCATGCGCGTACCTTCCGGGAACAGCACGATGCTGAAGCCTTGCGCCAGCTTGTCCTTGCCTTTGCGCAACAGCTCCTTCATGGCCGCCTTGCTCTTGCCGCGGTTCAGCGCGATGGGGCCGGACAGCGCCAGCAGCCAGCCGAAGAACGGGATCCACAGCAGTTCCCGTTTCGCTACCCAGGCATGCGGGGGTAATACCAGTTGCAGGGACAAGGTCTCCCATGCGGACTGGTGCTTGCTCAATACCACGCATGCCTGCTTGGGAATGTTCTCCAGACCGCGCACTTCCATACGGATGCCGCAGATCACTTTCAGCAGCCACAACATGCCGGGGGCGAAACCCGCCAGCAGGCGATGGCGCATATGCTGACCGAACGGAAAAATGAACGGCGAAAGCAGTGCGTAAGACAAGGTGAACACCGCCTGCGCCAGCGCGAAAATGATGGAACGGATCAGATTCATAGCAGGCTGGCAGTCACCGCCGCGAGATCGGGGTATATCAGCGTGCCTTCCGGCAGACCGCCCTTCTCCTTGGTCTTGTTACCCTTGCCGGTCAGCACCAGATAAGGAGTTGCCCCCAGACGTGCGGCAGCTTCCAGATCGCGCAAGGAATCGCCCACCGCAGGTACATCGGCCAGTCCCACGCCATAGCGTGCGGAGATCTCCAGCATCATGCCGCTCTTGGGTTTGCGGCAACCGCAATCGGCCTCATTGGTGTGCGGACAGAAGAAGATCGCATCGATGCGGCCGCCCACCTGCGCCAGCGACTTGTGCATCTTGTCATGGATGGCGTTCAAGGTCGGCATGTCGAACAGACCGCGCCCGATACCGGACTGGTTGGTCGCCACCACCACGCGATAACCGTTCTGGTTCAGACGCGCGATCGCTTCCAGACTGCCGGGTATGGGCTTCCACTCATCCGGACTCTTGATGAACTGGTCGGAGTCGTAATTGATGACGCCGTCGCGGTCGAGGATGATCAGTTTCATGCTGCGAGTTTAGAGATGTCGGCCGACTGGTTCATCAGACGGCCCAGTTGTTGCAGCAGCAAGGCACGGTTGATGCGCAGCGCCTTGTCGTCACACATCACCATCACCTTGTCGAAGAAATCATCGACGAAAGATTTCAGGGTGACCAGCGTCTTCAGGTTGTTGCTGTAATCGCCGCGCTCGAAATAGCCGCGCACCATCGGCGTGATGTCCAGCATGGCCTGATACAGCTCGCGCTCGGCATCGTCCTGGAACAGGGTCACATCGATGGCCGCAGGCAGTTCGCCCAGTTCTTCCGCGTTCTTGCGCATGATGTTCTGCACGCGCTTGTTGGCGGCAGCCAGATCCTTCGCGGCCGCCAGTGACGCGAATGCGCGCACACCCTGCATGCGCGGCAGGACCTCGTGCAAACGTCCGCCCAACACTGCCAGCACGGCCTCGATATGCGAACCTTCAAAGCCCTGATCGCGCAGATAGCCGCGCAGTCGGTCGGTCATGAAGCCTTCCACATCCGCGGCCACGGTCGCGCTCAACATGCCTTGCGGGAAGTTGTCCGCGGTCGCTTTTAGCAACGCAGGCAAGGACAGATCCAGCGGTGTCTCGATCAGGATGCGCAGGATGCCCAGCGCCTGACGACGCAGACCGAACGGGTCCTTGTCACCGGTCGGCACCTGACCGACCCCGTAGATACCGACCAGTGTTTCCAGCTTGTCGGCCAATGCCACGGCACAGGCCAGCGCGCCTTGCGGCAAGGTGTCGCCGGCGAAGCGCGGGTGGTAGTGCGCTTCGATA
>JAQUAD010000035.1 GCA_028687425.1 Sideroxydans sp. | reverse complement strand
GCAGCAGCTTCGGTTGCGGCAACAGGGGCAGCAACAGGAGCAGCGGTTTCGGCGGGCTTCTCACCGCAAGCGGACAGAGACAGAGCCAACAGAGCAGCGATCAATGCAGTGTGTTTCATTTTCAATTTTCCAATCGACAATAGGTACTACCAGACTTTAAGTGAAGGTTTGTATTGAGCTGCCTTTTCTGCAACCTTCCCAAAGAAAAGGCGGCGCATTCTAGCCAGTCCGATGGAAAATACAAGCGCCGCTTGTGGCGAAAAAACTCTTATATTTTAGTAAGAAGAGACTTCTTTAGGGTGCTGTCAAAAGCGTGCATCTGCTGCGATTTTCAGGTAATTCCAGAAGGCTTCGGGGAGGCGGGTGAGTCGGGCGAGCCCGACTCACAAATCCAGCGGAGCGGAGCTTATTTATTGACCGCGTCTGCGGCTTCGTTCACTGCCTTCTTGGCTGCATCCTTTGCTGCGGCAGTCGCGTCAGCAGCGACTGCCTTGGCTTTGTCGGCGGCTGCACTCGCGGCATCTTCAGCTGCGCTCTTGGCAGCGTCGCCCACATCCTTGGCTGCCTCTTTGGCAGCATCAGCAGCCTTGTCGGCAGCTTCGGCAGCGGCTTTCTTGGCGGCGTTCAGGGATTCAGTAGCTTGTTCCCCGCAGGCAGTCAGGGAGAGTGCAAGCAGGGCGGCGATCAAAGTTGCGTATTTCATATTCGTTCCTATTGTCCAGTGTGAAAAAAACGAGGATTACTGCAGTGCGATTCTAGCAAGACATGGAAAGCGTCACAGGCCCAGGCGCGTTGGTGTTGCACCGGAGTGGGATGACAGCCACATCTCGTGGAAGCGTGAATTCAATTCGCGCGCGCCAGCCGGATCGTTCATCGCCAGCAGTCCGCGTGTGTCGTCGAAGTGATAGCGCCGCACGAAATGATGGTCGTCTGCTACCGCGAACGGTTCGGTCACGCTATGCATGTGCGGCGGGGTCTGATAGATCGCCATGCTGTGGCTGAATTCCTTCAGCAACATCATCATGCGCGGGCAGAAGCGCACCAGATGCTGCGTGTCGTGTGCCAGCAGCTGCAAGCGGTTGTTGCTGCTGAGCAGCAGGTAGTGACGCAGCGCATCGTAACGCGCTTCCGAATTGAAACCGATATCCGAGAAATCCTTCTCGAAGATGTTCAGCGAGTGCTGGGCCGAACCGCATACCGTGTCCAGGGCGGCGATGTAATCGGCGACGCCATCAAAGGTGGTGTGCTGCAAGGTCTCATCGTTCATGGTCAGCGTCTCCGGGGTGCGGGGGCAAGATATCCGTCCAGATACCATTCGTACAGCAATTCCATCGCATCTTCAGTCAATACGGAGCCGGCGGGAAGCAAGCGCGCATCGGCCAACTCGCGCAGCACGCGATAGTCGCTCTTGCGCACCTTGTACGCCTCGCCGTTGACGAACAGCGTGCGACCCTGACTCAGCATCAATGTCTTCAGGTCGAGTTCCACGCCGCGCTTCTGCACTGCATCGGCGAAGCGCGCTGCGGACAGGGGGCGGGCGGGGCCGTCGAAGAAGATGTGCGGCTTGGGTTCGGAGAGATAGCTGCCGAGGAAGTTGGCAACATCCTCGTCATCCCAGCGCACCTTGCGTATCGCGGCGCCCACCTGTTTCAACATGGCCGGGCCGATCTCGGAAGGATGCTTCTGCAACTTCAGGTCGGGATCGGCATACGTGCCTTTGATCTCGATGCGGTCTTGCAGATAGACGAGGAACTGCTCGGCCAGCTCCTGATGCCAGGGCGTGCGGAAACCGATGGAATAGGTCATGCAGTCATCTTCCGCGATACCGTTGTGCGCGCAGTGCGGCGGCAGGTACAGCATGTCGCCCGGCTCCAGCACCCACTCCTGTTCCACCTTGAAGTCCTTCAGGATGCGCAGCGGCGCGCCTTCGATCAGCGTCTGGTCGGCCTGGGTGGAGATCTGCCAGCGACGATGGCCGTAGCCTTGCAACAGGAACACGTCATATGCGTCGAAGTGCGGGCCGACACCGCCGCCCTTGGGCGCGTAACTCACCATCAGGTCATCCAGCCGCGCGTGCGGGATGAAATCGAAATGCTTCAGCAACTCGGTCGCTTCCGGCAGGAAATGGTTCACGCCCTGCACCAGCACCGACCATTGCCCTTTCTTCGTCAGGCCGCTGAAATCCTTGGTGACGAACGGCGAATGACGCAGATCGTACTGGCCGCGCTGATATGTCACCAGGCGCGCCTGCGCATCTTCTTCGCAAGCCAGTGCCATCAGTTGTTTGGGATCGAGCAGACCCGCGAATCCGGGTACGGCCTGACGGATAAGCAGCGGTTTCTTTTGCCAGTAGTCGCGCAGGAATTTTTGCGGGGTGAGCCCGCCGAGCAGGGTATTTTTCATAAGCGGATTATAGCCCTGCAATATGTATTGGAAAGTACGGGCAAAAGAAATTCCAGCGGGCACCGGCCGAGAATTTCGATAGAATGCACGGCAGGAGGACGTTATGCCCACACAAGCTGTAACACTACAAGCTGGAATGGAGGCGCCGCACTTCGAGTTGCCGGATGCTGACATGGAGACGTTCAAGCTGGTCTCGCAACAAGGCAAGCACAACGTCGTTCTGTACTTCTACCCGCGGGATGACACGCCGGGCTGCACGATGGAAGCAAGCGAATTCACGGATATCGAGGATGCGTTTGCGAAGCTCGACACCATCATTGTGGGCATCAGTCGTGACGATTGCATCAGCCACGCATGTTTCCGCGACAAGTACGGCCTCTCGGTTCTGCTGTTGTCCGATCCCGATGCGAGAGTCTGCAAGAAATACGGCGTCATGTACGAGAAGGAAGTGGAAGGGCACAAGAAGCTTTCAATCAAGCGCTCAACCTTCGTGATCGACAAGGCGGGTATGCTGCGCCACGTCCTCTATGGCGTTCAAGCCCACGGGCATGCACAAGAGATACTTACACTGATAAAGGAAATGAAATGAAGATCGAAAAGAACGCCGTCGTCAACCTGACCTACGCCTTGCATGACGCCAGCGGTGAGCTGATCGAGGAAGCGAAAGAGCCCATCAGCTACCTGCACGGTGGTTTCGACGGCATCTTCCCCGCAGTCGAAGAAGCGCTGCACGGCAAGGATGTAGGCGATATATTCTCCGTCACGATGTCACCGGATGATGCATTCGGCGAATATGAGCACGATCTGGTGCGCGTCGAGCCGCGCAACATGTTCCCGCCGGAAGTGGCTGTTGGCATGCAGTTCGAAGGCGGAGCGGAAGGCGACGATGACGAAGACTTCATGCTCTACACCGTCACCGAAGTCACCGACAAGGAAGTCACTGTCGACGGCAACCATCCGCTGGCCGGCAAGACCCTGACCTTCTCCGGCACGGTCAACGGTGTGCGCGCTGCAACGGCTGAAGAGCTGGAACACGGCCACGTGCATGGCGACGGCGGTCATCACCACTAACAGGCTATTGCAAAACTACTGCGGTGGTCATCTGCGGCGTTGCGCGGTGCTCGGAATCCTCATGTACTTTATGTACATTCCGGTTCCTGCGCGCCGTGCGCCTTGCACCTGACCATCCTCGCTACGTTTTTCAATAACCTGTTAGGCAATAAAGAGGCGAGACATGAAGAAATGGCTGCGTGAGAACAAGGGATTCCTCCTTTTCATTCTGCTGCTGGGCATCTTCCGCACAGCGGTTGCAGACTGGAATCCGATTCCCTCGGGTTCCATGCGCCCCAACCTGCTGGAAGGCGATGTCGTCTTCGTCAATCGTCTTGCTTACGACCTGAAACTGCCGCTGACAGATGTTGTTCTTGCACACCTGAATGATCCTAGGCGCGGCGATATCGTCACCTTCACTTCGCCTGCCGATGGCAAACGATTGATCAAGCGATTGATCGCCTTGCCGGGCGATCGGGTGGAGATGCGCAACAAGCAGTTGCTGATCAATGGTGAACCTGCCGAATACGATCTGCTGTCACTGACCACTGAGACACTCTCTCAGGGGCAGGACTTGCCTGCGGTCAGGCTGAGCGAGAAAGTTGCGGGCAAGCAGCGCGTCATCCAGTGGCTGCCTGATCTGCACCGTGCCACGGATTTTGCCCCGATGGTGGTGCCTGAGGATCGTTTCATGATGCTGGGCGACAACCGCGATAACAGCGTCGATTCGCGCTATATCGGTCTGGTGCCGCGCAATGTGTTGATCGGTCGCGCCGAGCGCATTCTGGTCTCCGCCGCCATACTTGATGACTGGTCCTTGCGTACCGAGCGTATCGGCCTGTCCCTCTACTGATTTTTTCTTTCCGCCAGAATATGGCACAAGTGCTCGTCTGCCGGCTCTAACGTGTAACGTGCCACGTCGTTAAGTAACGCCTGTATCTCTTCCAGTGTGAAATGCGCCATCAGGCGGTTCGCCATGTCCGGCTCGATCGGCAGCAGGCGTGCCTCGCCGCTGGGCAGTTTGAAGCCGAAACCCGCCAGTCTGTGCAGATCGCCGTCGGCAGCACTCATATCTTCCTGCTCGTCTTCCAGCGATTCGTAAAAAGCCTCGATCTCGTCCGACAGTTGTTCCGGAATATCTTCGGGGATGGCCACCACCAGACCCAGCGGATCGTCGCTGCTCTCGAAGTTCAAACCATGCTGCTGCACAAAGGCAATGAAACGATCGCGCAGGTCGGCGGAGAAGAAAATGTATTCGATCATGCTGGTCGGTCGCAGGTTGAAAGGTCGACATGGTGACGGCTGCACGGCCTGCATGCAATCACCCGAAGGGGCGGTGTGCCCATTCCGGCGGATAAGCAGGTGATTTTGTTGTTAGAATCTCGCTCGGACACCTGTTGCGGCGTTATGTCGCCGATAACCAGAAACAACGGAACCGACATCATGGACAAGACAGTCAAGATGCGAGCCTATACCGATCCGGGATCGGGACAGCCAGCTTCGAAACAAAAAGAAATAGACCTCGAACTTGCCGCGCGCGACGCGCAGCTGGCCGACGAGCGCAATAAAACCCTGGAGCAACTGAAGACCATCGTGCAATTGCGCGAAGCGCTGAAGAAGGAACAGGCCAGGACTGCGGAAGTCAGTCAGCGCGTGAACGAACTGGAATCCGGGCTGCGTCAGGTTACTTCGTCGAGTGCCAATGATCTGGCGCGCAAGGATGCACAGCTCGAAGCCGAGATGAAGCGGGCGGTCGATGCCGAGAACCAGTGCAAGGCATTGCAGGCGCAACTGCAGCAGGAACAGGCCAAGCTGGCCAGCATGCCGGATCACACACGCATGCTGGAAGCCAAGGACAAGGAACTGGCCGAACTGAAGGCCAAACTGCAGGATGTGAGCGGGGTGTTGAGCAAGATCATCAGCATTGCGGAAGCCGCCAGACTCGTCGGCAAGTCCTGATCCCCGCTGCCCGCGTCAGATCGGGCAGCTCTCGGTTCCACGCAGGAACCGCAGATATTCCTCCAGCCGTTCGCGCAGATGCTGCGGCGCAGTCACGATGTCGTGCGACAAGGCAAACAGCGGATAAGCGCGCCAGTCGAACACGCCGTATTTCTCCACTATGCGCAAGGTGTGCACGCCTTCACCCGAGATGTCGTCCCACTCGCCACGCACCAGCTTGCGACCCAGTTCATGGTGATGCGAATCCTCGCTGGTCGCTGTCGTGATCAGGTCGCCCAGTCCGGCATAGCTGTAGGGCGTGTGCGCCTGACCGCCGAACGACTGCACGATGCCGGAAAGTTCCGCGATGGATGCCGCAACCAGGTGGCCGCGCATGTTGTCACCCAGTTTCAGTTCATCCGCCATGCCGAACAGGATGGCATACACGTTCTTCAGGATCACCGACCAGCTGCGGCCATGCAGGTCGCTCGCCTGCTGGCACACCAGTGCGCTGCCGCGGAACAGGCTGCGTATCACTTCAAAGTCCGCGGCGTCTGACAGCACCGCATCGGCGAAGCCCAGATGACCGGCGCGTAATTCTTCCGAGATCATCGGGCCGTAGATCACACCGTAGTGGTGTTGATCCGCAAATATGCTTTCGAATGCCTGGGCCGCCGTGCGACCGGATTCATCCAGCCCTTTGGCGATGGTCAGGCACACGCTGCTTGCAGTGAGATGGGGCTTGATGCGTTGCGCGATCTCGAAATGCGGCGTTACCGGCAAGCAGAACAGCAGCACCTGCGCTTCGGCCACTTCTGCTTCCAGCGTGTCGTGTTTGCCTTTCACCACTTCACCCATATTCCAGATGCGCACGTCGTGCCGACCGGCCAGCAGGTGCTCCATGGCATGGCCCATTTCGCCGTATCCCAGAATCAGTATGCGCAGTTTCATTTCCCAGCCTCGTTGAATCGCTCAGGTCGCCATCATAGAACGGACCGGGGCGGATCATGTTCCCGCCCTTGAGGGATTATTGCTTGATATTATCCGCAAGCGCTGTAACGAGCCAAAGGGGAGAAGCATGCAGTACGACATGGGAAGGTTCGACCAGCCGCTGGTGGATGAGACGCAGCCGAAAGCGCATATGTGGACCGACATCGGCGAGGCAGAGGTAGAGCACTCGATATTCGGCAAAGCCAAGGTGCGTGTCTATCGCAAGCGGGATGAAGTGCGCGGCGCGATGGGTTGGACGCTGCTGACTGTCAGCCTGGTGGGCGGTGCAGTGTGGTTGATCAACGCAGTGTCTCGCCAGCCAGAGATCGTTTATGTCGCCCCGCCCGCGCCGGTTGTCGAAGTTGCCGTGCCGGAACCGAAGGTGGCGCTGCCTGTCGTGCCTCAGAGCAAACCCCGTCCAGTAGCACCCGTCGCCACAAAGAGCCCATTGCCGCAGCCGCCAGTGCAAGCTGCCCCCGATACAGTCAGACCTGCTGCCATTGAAGCGCCCGGTGTGTCCGCAGCGGCGACAGCTTCACCCCCACCGCCGGCCGAGAATCCAGCACCGGTTGCCGTCAAACCGCTTGCACCTGCCGCACCAGTCTCAGCCACGGCCACTGCACCGGTCGCTACTACTGCGCCGGTTGTAAGCAAGCCCGCTGCGACTCAGCTGCCGGCTGCATCCGCACCGTCAGTGGCAGATACCAACTGATCGGCGCGGGCGTGCCCTACTGCAGCACTTCTGCCAGGAAGCGTTGCAATTGCTGCCATGAATCCTTGTCCGCCGCTGCGTTGTAAGCCAGCGGGATGTTGAACGTCTTGCCGTATTTATCCGCATCCGGGTTGGTGAAACTGTGCATCGCACCGGGATACACCACGGCTTGGTAATCCACGCCCGCATCCTGCATCTCCTGCTTGAACGCAGCCACCTGTGCCGCCGGGATCATCTTGTCATCCGCGCCGGTGAAGGAAATGATGCGGGCTTTGACCTTGCCTTTTTGCGCGGGGGTGTCGGTCGCCAGTCCGCCGTGGAAACTCGCCACACCAAGCAAAGGCTCGCCCTCACGCGCCATGTTCAACACCACTGATCCGCCGAAGCAGTAACCGATGGCGGCCAGCTTGCTGCTGTCCACATGCGGATCTTCGCGCAGCACTTTCATCGCTGCCTCGAAACGGGCTTTGGCCATGGGGCGATCCTTGGCGACCTCGGCAGAGAACTTGCCCGCATCGTCGGGATGCATCGCCTGTTTGCCATTGCCGTACATATCCACCGCCAGCGCCACATAACCCAATTTGGCCAGCATGTTCGCCCGTTTGCGTGCATAGGCATTGTGTCCCCACCATTCATGCACCACCAGCACCGCCGGACGTTTACCCATCGCCAGTCCGTCGTAAGCGAGCCAGCCTTTCAGTGTGGTGCCGTTCGCGGAATACGTGACTTCTTTGCCTTCAACCGCCGCCATGGCCGGGGCAGTCAGACAGAGCAGGGCGAGACTAAGGAACAGTTTTTTCATGGCAGCCTCCGTTGCAGTAGATGATGTTGTCGGATCGAGCGATTCAGGATGATGCATGTGCCGCCACTATGCCTCAAGCGCGTGGATCAGACACCATTTTGCAAGTGTGGCGAATCAGCAGCTATGTATTGGGGATCAATTGGCCGGGTAGGGCGCTGGGCAGGCTTCTCCATAAGACACGGGCTCGAACAATCCGGGCTGTGCGACATTCCCCGTTGAGCAGGCTCCCGTATAGTACTTGTAGCAGTTCTTGCCGGATTCCTTTGCCCAGTACATGGCCGCGTCGGCATTCTTGATCAGCTGCCCTGATGTTTCACCGTCAAACGGGTAGATCGCGATGCCGATGCTGCCCGACAGCTGGATGGCATGTCCGTCCACATGCAGCTGCTGGGTGAGGGCATGCAATATCTTGTGCGCCACCAGGCCGATCTGTTCGATGGACTCTATCTCCGGCAACACGAATACGAACTCGTCGCCGCCTATCCTGGCCACGGTGTCGTTGCCGCGCACGCTGTTCAGCAGGCGTTCGCCTACTGTCTTCAACACGGCATCGCCCACGTCGTGCCCGAGGGAATCGTTGATCGCCTTGAACCCGTCGAGGTCGCAGAACATGATAGCGACCTGGCTCTGGTAGCGCAGCGCATGACACAGTACCTGCCCGATACGGTCGCATAGCAAGGTCCGGTTCGGCAGCTGGGTCAGCGCATCATGGTTGGCGGTATGCGAAAGCTCGCCATGTGCCTGCGTCAATGTTTCCAGCTTATGCGCATTGTCCAGGATCAGCGCGAGTACCTTGGCAAAGCTGTAGGCCAGTGACTCATCCTCCGTGTTGAATGCCTGCTGGTTCAGCTTGTCGCGCAGATAGATACGACCATACAACTTGTCTTGATGCGTGATGGTGACCGCCAGCAGCGAGGTGCGCTGCGAATCATGCGGGTGCTGCGGATCGCCGGCCATTTCGCGCATGCGCGGGCTGCTGTCGTGATGGCTGGGCATGCCAAGAAAGTCGTGCTTATGCAGCGCATGCCGGCCAGCGGTTGCGTCTTCATCGTCGGCACCGGTGTGCACGAACTGCGACAACTGGCCGTGTTCATCCAGCAGGCGGATGGCGCCGTATTTCACCTGCATCAGATCCGCCAGTGCCTGGATGCTGGTCTGCAGGATGTCCGACTCCAATGGCGACTGCCCCAGTGTGGCGAGCAGCGTTCCGGTCGATTCCAGCAACTTTTCCCTTTGTTCCGCATGTGTCATGGCGACCTCGCTGTTCAGGCGGTTCCGTACTGCGCTTCGATGTCCTGAACGAAAACGCCTTTGGCGTGTGCGCCCGGATTCAAGAGCAACTCGCCGCTGGTGCGGATGGCACTGCTGACGCTCGCGGCAGGCCGGCTTGTCGCGGCGGGGCGTAGCGGCCAGTGCGGGTTATGCAGATTGAATCTTGGATTTTCGCCGGTGACATCAATATGTGCCTCCATGTAGGCGTCCAGCGTGCCCACATCGCGCCAGTAGGACTGTTCCTCGTGTGGCAGTGCACCGGGAACATGATTGCTGGAGAAATCGTAGGCATGTACCCGGTGGCTGTGTATCAGGCGCGGCAGCAGATGGCTGCCGAAATCGGTCTCGCCGCAGCGCGCCGCCTGTTCCAGCGCTTCCACCAACACGTTCGTCTCGAACAGGTAATTGCCCATGGAGACATAGGCAAAATCCGGGTTGGACGGGATAGAAGCAGGGCAGTCCGGCTTTTCCTGAAAATCCCAGATCTCACCCTGATAACCGGTCTCGATGACGCCGAAAGACGTTGCCTGTGCCACCGGTACCTGGATCGCGGCCACCGTCACATCGGCATCGCATGTGCGATGGAAACGCACCATCTGTCTGACATCCATGCGATAGACATGGTCGGCGGCGAACACGGCCACCATGCTGGGTGCATGGCGCTCGATCAGCGCCAGATTCTGGTAGATGGCATCCGCGGTACCGAGGAAGCGCCCGCCGTTCACATGCTGCGGCAATGCCGTGCGGATGAAACGCTCGCGTTCGACGTTGCCCAGGTTCCACTCGGAACGGATATGTGCGATCAGCGATTCCGGCTTGTACTGGGCCAGCAGATAGATGGAATCGATGCCCGAATTGACCAGATTGCTCAATACGAAATCCACCAGACGGAAATCGTTGCCGAACTGGAGCGCGGGTTTCGCCTGCGACTTCGTCAATGGACGCAGGCGCGACCCTTCTCCGCCGGCCAGTACGAATGCCAATATCCTGTCTGCAGTACCTGATGTGCTGTAGTTCATGAGTGCTCTCCGATTAGTTGATTGAGTCGAGTGGGTCGCCTTTTGCAGCAGTACTCACGCGCGATGCGTTGCCTCTATCAGCGCATCGTCCGCATCCGGATCGATGTCCCACCTGCGATGTTTTGGGCGTTCATAAGGCGGCATCGAATATCTGCGCTGCCAGTCGTCGCTGTGGCGGTCATGTCGATAGTGGTGTTTGCCTATGTGCGGGATGTGCTTCTTGCCGTATTTTGGAGCGCTAGTTAAGCGTGTCATGACAACTCCATGTGCGTGTATCGGTAATGATCCGGGGAATCCATTCTGCGCATATGGGAAAGAAGAAAATATCGGTACTTCGCGTAAACCCTGCTCGGACAAATGCGCAAGCCAGCATAGGTGTTTGTCCTATGCCGACGTGTTATCAAAATCTGTACACTCGCCCACCTGCGGTTTCGCCGGTTTTCTTGTTCAACCAGATTCGATTCAGGATGGGATGATCAATCTTCAAGCGACAGCTACCGATAATCAGGCCGGCTCCGGCCGCACGCATGCGCCAGCCGATACACGCCGGAAACTCCTGCTCGAATTCCTGTTGTTCGCCCTTTGCATCAGCCTGGCCGGCGGGCTGGTGTTCCAGCGCTACAAGGAGATCATCAAGCGCGACAAGCAGGACGATCTGGCCGGCATCGCACAACTGAAGATCAACCAGATCAACAATTGGTCGCATGAACGCAAGGGCGAGGCGCAGGCGCTGACCAACGATCCGTTGCTGTTGCCCCTGATCCAGCGCTGGCTGCAACAGGGCGCACCGGCCAACGCCGACAAGGCGATGCTGATCAAACGTCTGATGTCGCTACAGGATGCTTACGCGGAATATGGCTACACCAGCATCTCGCTGTTCGACACCCGGGCCGTCTCCCGGCTGTCCACGATTGGGCACGAAGGCCCCGCGAGGCCGCATGAAGTTGCGGCGGTGATGGAATGCATGCGCACCGGACAGACCGTCATCTCCGACATCCACAGCACGCAGCGCGGCGACAAACAGGTCATCGAGATCGATGTCGTGGCGCCGCTGCGCATGAGCAACGGCAAGACGCATATGCTGGGCGCCGTCATGTTTCGCGCCGATCCCCGGCACTTCCTGTTACCGCTGGTACAGGAATGGCCCACGCCCAGCCAGAGTGCTGAGAATCTGCTGGTGCGGCGCGATGGCGACGACGTGCTGTTCCTGAGCGAACTGCGTCACCTCAAAGGCACCATGTTGACCTTGCGTCTGCCGATGAACAACCGCGAGCTGCCGGCAGCGCGCGCGCTGTCCGGACAGACCGGTCTGATGGAGGGACGCGACTATCGCGGCGTACCTGTGCTCAGCGTATTGCATCGGGTGCCCGGCACCGATTGGGCGATGGTCAGCAAGATAGACCTGGCAGAGGTCAACGCGCCCATCAACAGCTTGCGCAACTGGCTGTTGTTATTGTTGCTCATGCTCACTGCCGCAGGCGGCGGCGTGGCCTTGTTCTGGTGGCGCAAGCAGCAGCAATACCTGTTCATGCTGACTCGGCAGCATGAACAGGAGATCGCCCACCAGGCATTGACGCGGCAGCTGGATTACCTTGCCAAATATGCCAACGACATCATCCTGCTGCTGGACGACAAAGGCATGATCGTCGAATTCAACGACCGCGCGCTTGAGGCTTACGGTTACACAGCCGAAGAGTTTGCCCGGCTGTCCATCTACGACCTGCGGGCGGATGAGTATGTGCTGCAGGTGCTGGAGGACATGAAGCAGATCAGGCAGACAGGCGCGATGCGCTATGAATCGGTGCATATGCGCAAGAACGGCGAGACGTTCCATGTCGAATCCAGCGTGCGCATGGTCGATATCGGCGGCCGCGAATTCCAGCAGGCCATCCTGCGCGACGTGACCGCGCGCAAGAAGGCCGAGGAAGAACTGACACGACAGAAAAACTTCATCCGGCAGGTGATAGACAGCGACCCCAATCTGGTCTTCGTCAAGGATGCGGACGGCCGCTTCCTGTTTGCCAACGAGACCATGGCGAAAGCCTACGGGCAGACGGTCGAAGGCATCGTCGGCAAACGCAATACGGATTTCGTCAGCGATCCGGTGGTGGCCGCGTCATATGAGAGCGCGAATGAGGAAGTGCTGCGCACTTGCCAGGAACGGGTGGCTTATGAGACAGGCACGCTGGCCGACGGCACGCTGCACGATTTCCAGACATTGAGAAAACCGCTGATACAGAGCGACGGTTCGGTCAATGTGTTGACCATCGCCATGGACATCACGGAACTCAAACAGGCCGAGCGCGACCAGTCGCGTCTGAACCGTGCGCTGCGGCTGCTCAGTTCCAGCAACCAGGCCATCATGCAGGGTGTGGAAGAGAACGCCTTGCTCACCGAAGTGTGCAAACTGATCGTGGGCACCGGCGGCTACCGCATGGCCTGGGTCGGCTATGCGGAACATGACGAGGAACGGACGGTGCGTCCGGTGGTCCGCTATGGCGAGCAGGCCGACTATCTGGACGGCTTCAGCATCAGCTGGGCGGATAACGAGCGCGGACTCGGCCCCACCGGCACTGCGATACGCACCGGTGTCACCCAGGTCAACCAGGACTTCCGCACCAGCGACCGCGCCGGTCCGTGGCGGGAAGCAGCCCTCTCGCGCGGCTATCTGTCCAGCATATCCATCCCGTTCTTTTGCGAACGCGGCATCTGCGGCGCGCTCACCATCTATGCCGGGCAAACCGATGCTTTCGGCGAGAACGAAGTCGAACTGCTGGAGGAGCTGGTGGACAACCTGACCTTCGGCATCATGGTGCTGCGCACCCGTGCCGAACGCGAGCAGGCCATGGAACGTCTGCGGCAGAGCGAGGAGCATTTCCGTCTGCTGACCGAGAACGCCTCGGATGTAGTGTTCATGATGTCGTTGCCCGGCATGAACTTCGAATACATCAGCCCCGCCTCGTCGCGCCTGTTCGGTTACTCGCCGGAGGAGTTCTACCGGCAACCCATGCTTGCGCGCGCCCTGATACATCCCGACAGCAGGGAGAACCTGACCCGGCAGATGGAACGATTCCGCGAAGGCGATGTACCGCAGGACTACGAATATCGCATCATCCACAGGTCCGGCGAAGAACGCTGGATGAGCCAGCGCAATACGCCGATATTCAGCCGCGGCCGGCACCAGCACATGATCGCCGTGCAAGGAGTGGTCACCGACATCACCGAACGCAAACTGGTGGAAGCGAAACTCGACAATGAACGCATCCGCCTGCAAACGCTGGTGCAGACCATGCCCGAGCTGGTCTGGCTCAAGGATTGCGAAGGCAGCTATCTGGGCTGCAATCCGCAGTTCGAACGCTTCTTCGGCGCCCGGGAGCACGACATCGTCGGCAAGACCGACTATGACTTCGTGGACAAGGAACTGGCCGACTTCTTCCGCCAGAAAGACCGCGCCGCGATGGCCGCCGGCGGCCCGACTGTCAACGAGGAATGGATCACTTACGCCGACAGCGGCGAGCGCGTGCTGCTGGAAACCATCAAGACGCCCATCCGCGACGATGCCGGCACCCTGATCGGTGTGATGGGTATCGGCCGCGACATCACGGCGCGCAAGCAGGCCGAAGAAGAGCTGCGCTTCAAGAACACCCTGCTTACCACCGAACATGAAGTGTCCATCGAAGGCCTGCTGGTGGTCGACGATGAAGCACGGGTCATCTCCCATAACCGCCGGTTCTGCAAGCTATGGGGTGTCAGCGAAGAGATCGTCAGTGCGGGCGACGGCGAAGAGGTTCTGCAAAAGATGCTGGTACACATGGCCGAACCGGACGTGTTCGTCGACAAGATCAACGAACTCTTCAAGCATCACGATGCCACCCATCGCGGCGAGATAGATCTGCAGGACGGCCGCGTGTACGAGTACTACACGACGCCGATGATCAGCGCCCGGCAGGAGTACTACGGCCGCATCTGGTACTTCCGCGACATCACCGAGCAGAAACAGGCGGCCAAGGAACTGGCGCGCTCCTATGCCAAGCTGCAGCGGCTGTCGCTGCGCATCGAGAATACGCGTTCCGACGAACGCGCCAGGATCGCACTCAACCTGCACGACGAGATGGGGGCCATGCTGGCCGCGATGAAGATGCGCGTTGCCTGGCTCGCCTCCAAGCTGCCGGTGGAGATGACGCAATTGAAAGAGGAAGCGGCGCAGATCAGCGAACTGGTGTCGGGCGGCATCCAGACCATGCACGACATCGTCAGCCAGTTGCGACCGGAACTGCTCAGCGACGAGGGGCTGGCGGCGGCCATCGGCGGCTACGTGAAGAAGTTCCGCAAACATACCAAGCTCGAGTGCAACCTGATCCTGCCGGATAACGAATTCAAACTGGACGAAGACCAGTCGGTCACGCTATTCCGCATCTTGCAGGAATCGTGGAACAACGTGGTCAAGCACGCGCAAGCCGGCCGGGGGGACATCGTCTTCACCGAGCAGAGCAAGTCGCTGTCCATGCTGGTCAAGGACAACGGCGTCGGCTTCGATGCGGACTTCCAGAAAGACCAGGCCTACGGCCTGCTCGGCATCCGCGAGCGCGCGCTGATGGTGGGCGGCAAGGCGCGCATCACCAGCAAACCGGGCAAGGGCACGCGCGTGTCGATCAGCCTGCCATACCAGTCGTCGCGCATCGAGGATGTGACGCATGCATAAGCGGGCCATGCGTTATCATCGCCCAGCCAACACAAGGAGCGGAATGTGATTCGGGTACTCATCGTTGACGACCACGCCATCGTGCGCCAGGGACTGCGGCGCATCCTGGAAGAAGCAAAGGGCATCAAGGTATGCGGCGAAGCCGAGAACGGTGTCGAGGCCATCAAGCTGATGCGCGGCACGAAATGGGATGTGCTGCTGCTCGACATCTCCATGCCCGAGCGGAACGGCATCGACACCCTGAAGCGCATCATGGACCACGACAAGGATGCCAAGGTGCTGATGCTCAGCATGTATCCCGAGGACCAGTACGCCGTGCGCCTGATGAAGGCGGGCGCCTCCGGCTACCTGACCAAGGAAACCGCGCCCGAGCAACTGGTCGAAGCCATCCGTACCGTATTCGCCGGCAAGAAGCACATCAGTCCCAACCTGGCGGAACTGCTGTTGCTGGAATGCGGTACACAGTCCGGCAAGACGCCGCACGAAACGTTGAGCGACCGCGAATACCAGGTGCTGCGTCTGATCGGTTCGGGAAAAAAAGTCTCGGAGATCGCCGCCGCGCTGTCATTGAGCGTGAAGACGGTCAGCACCTACCGTACCCACATCCTGGAAAAGATGCGCCTGAAGAACAATGCCGAACTGACTTACTACGTGATGCAGAACAAGCTGCATGAAGAGTAAGTGCCGCTGCGTTGTGTAGCGTTCACATCCCCACCATCGAAGCTTTGGGGTCGAACTTGCGAACCGTCTGCAATATCTCCATCCCCTCGATCGTGTCGGGATCGTATTTCACCAGAATGGAATGCGGCTGCGGCCGATGCTCGAACTCTGCGCAATCGACGCCGATGTGACTCAGGAGGTTCTTTTCAAGGGTGGTTCTTGCCTGTGCATTCAGATCGGGATGCACGTGGATCAACATATCTGCTGTGTTCATGATCTTCTCCTTCAGCGAATGAAAGGAATCGTACGGAGAGGCCAAGCCCCTCGCGTGCAGATCATGCTACGCCTTGGGCATGCAGATAAAAATGGCTACGGGCAACAGGGTTGTTCGGGTCAGAAACGCAGTTCCAGCGCCTGGCACAGGAAGCGCATCAAGGGCGCGGCCTGGCGGTAACGTTCCACCACCAGCGGACGCAGTTTTCCAGAAGCCACCGTCGCTTCGCTCAGGTCGGCGAGGCCGATGAAATCCTTGCGTTTCAGGTCTTCCACCTGCGGATGATCCTTGGCGAAACCGCGCGGTGCATTCGCCAGCGCATCGCCGACCAGTTCGTACTGTTTGCTGAATGTCGCATCATCGCGCGCGGCCAGCCACGCCTCCGGCTTCTTCACGATGGCCTCGCGTATCTTGAACAGCGCGTCCGCATCCGGATGCCACAGCCCAACCCCCACGAAACATTCGCCGGGGGAAATGTGCAGGTAATAGCCCGGCGCATGGATGTCCTTGCCCAGCTCGTGCCGGAACTGGATGCCGATGTTGGTCTTGTAGGGCGTCTTGTCCTTGCTGAAGCGCGTATCGCGATACACGCGCATCAATGAACCGCCGACTTTTTTCGGCTGCGCCAGGAAGTGGCGCGAGATGGCCGGCATCTCGTCCGACATGTCGCTGATGAAATCCAGCGCCGGCGTGCGCACCAGATCCTCGTATTCATGCTGATGATGCTCGAACCACTCGCGGTTGTTGTTTTGCTCCAGTGCGGAGAGGAAAGCGAAAGTCTGTTTGCTGAAGTAGCGGTCGCTCATGGCATCGGTCTCCAGAGAGGGGAAGGTGGTTCGATTCTAAATCAATTCGATTGCTGCGCAGCCTGCTGCCCGCGCGCGGCATCCACGCCGCGTAATACCAGCAGCCCCGCCACAAAGAACCCGCCGGTGAAGAGGATCGCCGTGCGGTGGTCGCCCGCCGTCAGCCAGCTCACCAGACCATAGGTCACCGGGCCGAGGATGGCGGCCAGCTTCACTGCCAGTCCCCACAGGCCGAAGAACTCGGCGCGCCGCTCCACAGGCGAGAACAGTCCGACCAAGGCACGCCCTGCGGACTGGCTGGCCCCCATGCAGATGCCGGCCAGATTGGCCGCTGCCCAGAACAGCCCCGGCCCTTCGGATGCCCAGGCCATCAGCACCATCGCTATCCAGCCGAGCAGCGTCAGCGCGATGGCCGGCACATGGCCGATGCGGTCCTGCACATAGCCGAACGTGAAGGCTCCGATGGCGGCCGTGATATTCACCACGAAGATCAGCATCAACGTCTGCTGCATGGTGAAATGCATCGCCTGCTGCGCATAGATGGCGGCCAGCGTGATCACCGTCTGGATGCCCGCCTGATAGAACACGGTGCAGATCAGGAAGCGACGCAGGTCGCGGTAATGCCGCGCATGGCGCAGGGTCTGCAGCAGACGCGCGAAGGATTCCTGCACGAGGTTTGTCCCGGCCAGATGGGGTTGCGGCTGCGCACGTTCCTTCAGCAGCAGGAAGGTGGGCAGGCTGGCAACGGCGAACAGCGCCGCCGTGATCAGCATGGTCACCGGCACGAAGTCTGCGGCGGTATCGCCACTAGCCTGTGCCCAGCTCACATAGGCGAGGCAGATGCCCAGACTCAGCAGGCCGCCCACATAACCCAGGCTCCAGCCCCAGCCCGACACCTTGCCCAGCGATTCCTCGCGCGCAAGCTCGGGCAGGAAGGCCGCGATCAGGTTTTCTCCGCTGCCGTAGAAGAAGCTCGACAGCACGATCAACGGGATCGCCAGCCACAACATGCCCGGCCCGGCGAAGTATAGCCCGGCGGTGAACAGCACACAGCCGGCGGTGGTGGCGAGCAGCAGGCGCTTCTTCGCCGCATAGGCATCCGCATACGCGCCCAGCAAGGGCGCGGTCAGCATGATCAGGGCATAGGAGACGGCCAGAGACAGCGTCCACGCCAGCGTCGCCCAGGGCGCGCCGTTGGCCACTACCGACACGAAGTAGGCATTGAAGATCGCCGTGATGACGATGGTGGTGTAGCCCGAGTTGGCGAAGTCATACATCGCCCAGGCCCAGGCTTCGCGGCGGTTCACATCGGTGGCGAGGTTGTGTCGCATGGCATCCGGAAACGAAGAAAGTGGCCGATTCTAAAACACATCGCGCGGGGCTTTGCGGCAAGAAAAAAGCCGCGCATGAAGCGCGGCTCTAACGGGTCGATCAACAGCGATCAGAAACGAACCTGTACTTCGTAGCGGCGGTTCTTTGCCTTCTTGGCAGGGGTGTCGTCTTTCTTGATGATAGGCTTGCTCGAACCCATGCCGGTCGCCTCGATGTCTTCCGCACTCACGCCCTGCGCGATCAGTTCCTTGATCATCACCTGTGCGCGGCGCATCGACAACGCCTTGTTCTTGGCGGCATTGCCGGAAGAATCGGTATGGCCGGACACGATGAACTTGAAGCCGGTCTGGCCTTGCGACTGCAAGGATTTCTTCACGTCGATGATGACGTTGGCGAGCTTTTTGGATTTGCTGCCGCAACCGGGCTCAAGCTTGTCCGTGCCGCTCTTGAACGAGCACTGGTTCTTGCGGCCCTCGTCCAGCAGTCGTTTGTTGACCTGTGCCGCAAGTTTCTTGTTGCCTTCAGCGCGTGCTTTTTCACGCGCCTGTTCCTTGGCTTTCGCTTCCAGATTGCCGCTGGTGGATTTGTTGAGGTCGTCCATCAGGCCGGCTTGTGCGATGCCGGCAGTCAGGCTGAAAAGCAGGGCAAATACGAATTTGTTCTTCATGTACATCCCTTTCAAGATCAGGTCACGCAGAGATTTGCGCGGCGGCATCATCATGCTGTGCCAGACAAGTGTCAATGGGGTATAGACGGCAGCATGGCTTGGGCAGATGTGCCAGAATCGCCCGCTCGAACAGGCAGGAGAAACAAGCATGAAATACCGGCATTACAAGGGCGGCATCTACGAGATCGTGTGCGAGGCGAAGCTGGAGGCCGACCCGAACGTCACGCTGATGATCTACAGGTCGGATGAAGGCCTGATCTGGGCGCGTCCCAAGGAAATCTTCTTCGAAACAGTGCAGCACGAAGGCAAGACCGTGCCGCGCTTTGCACCGCTGGACTGAGATGGACTTCGCTAGCCTGTTGCTGTTGCTGCTGTTTGGTGGTGCTTTCTGGTTCTGGCTGCACAGCATCCGCATCCTGGAGATCGCGCGCGAAGCGGGGCGTTTGATCTGCAAGCAGACCGGTGTGCAGTTCCTGGACGACACTGTCGCCAGCACGCGGATGCAACTGGCGCGCGACGACAACGGCCGCCGCACCCTGCGCCGCACCTACCGTTTCGAATTCACGGAAACGGGCAACAATCGGCGCGAAGGCGAAGTGGTGATGCTGGGCACACGCGTCGAATCGGTCACCATGGAGCCGTATCAGATCATGGAAGAGAGAGAAGAGGCCTAACTGCCGCTGACGCGGAACCAGCCTGCAATGCTGCGGCGGGTAGTGTTGGAGATGAGCACTTCGTGCGGATAGGACTCGCTGAGGAAGATGATCATCGTGCCGAAGGTCGGCTGCACCCTGAGGATCTCGGTCTCGCCGGCAGGGTCGTACACCACCAGTTCGCCGCCGTGCTCGGGCTGCCAGTCCTCGTTCAGGTACAGCACCGTGGTCAGGATGCGGTTCTTCTTGCCCTGCAGCACATCGGAGTGTTTGCCGTAACCGAAGCCGCTGGAATAGATGGCGTAGTGGCTCTCGTAATCGAACATGCCCAGGAACAGCCGTGAATTCAGTTCGCGCCGCAAGGTCTCCATGCGATCCAGAAAGGCTGTGTCGGTTGCGTCGCCCGGTTCGATCCAGCTGATGACGTCGCCGCGCAGTGTTTCGATCTTCTGTTTGGCCGTCCCGCGACCGACATGCGACGCGACGAAGCGGCCCGTGCCATCGTCCTGGCAACGGCTGAGCAGGCCTTGCAGCAATCTGGCCTCCAGCGCGTCCTTCAGCACGATATAGCCGGTCTGTTCCAGCGCGTCTGCGATCTTGTCTATGTCCATAAGGGCGCGGAGTCTAGCACCGAAGCCGGGGTTTGGCACGGGGCGGCGGGGCGGCATGCAAGCGGCTGCCTGCTGCTAGAATGCGCCCTCATTTTTTGCGAAAACTGCAACGGGGAAGAAGCGTATGTCCACAGGCCTGACCGATCAACAAGCGTACGAATACATCATCAAACTGCTTACCGCCATGAGCCGGGCAGGCGGTTCCGACCTATTCATCTCCAACGATTTTCCGCCCAGCATGAAGGCGCATGGCGAGATGCAGCCGATGACCTCGCAGAAGCTCAACGGCAAGATCACCCGCCAGCTCGCCCATGCGCTGATGAACGAAGCGCAACGTGCCGAGTTCGAGCAGGAGATGGAATGCAACTTCGCCATCTCGGTGCCGGGTGTGTCGCGCTTCCGCGTCAACGTGTTCATCCAGCAGCAGAACGTGGGCATGGTCATCCGCACCATCGCCGCCGAGATCCCCGACTTCGAGAAGCTGGGCCTGCCCGAGGTGCTCAAAGAGATCATCATGAACAAGCGCGGTCTGGTGCTGGTGGTCGGCGGTACCGGCTCCGGCAAGTCCACCTCGCTGGCGGCGATGATCGACCACCGTAACCGCACCTCCAAGGGACACATCATCACCGTGGAAGACCCGGTGGAATACGTGCACCAGTCCAAGCAGTCGCTGATCACCCACCGCGAGGTCGGTGTGGATACGCACAGCTGGCACCACGCACTGAAGAACACCCTGCGCCAGGCGCCGGACGTGATCCTGATCGGCGAGATCCGCGATGCCGAGACCATGGAGCACGCCATCGCCTTCGCCGAGACCGGTCACCTGTGTTTGGGCACGCTGCACGCCAACAGCGCCAACCAGACCATAGACCGCATCATCAACTTCTTCCCCGAAGAGCGCCGCAACCAGTTGCTGATGGACCTTTCAGCCAACATGCGAGCACTCATCTCGCAGCGTCTGGTGCGCACCGAGGACGGCAAGGGCCGCAAGGCCGCCATCGAGATCCTGCTCAACACACCCACCATCGCCGACAAGATCTTCAAGGGCGAATTCAACGAGATCAAGGGCATCATGGACAAGTCGCGCGAGCTGGGCATGCGCACCTTCGACTGGTCGCTGTTCGAGCTGTACAACGAAGGCCACATCTCCTACGAGGAAGCCATCCGCAATGCCGATTCCGCCAACGAACTGCGCCTGAACATCAAGCTCAAGAGCCAGCGCGGCGAGCCGGGCGACGCGTCGGGCATCGAGTTGTCGATGGTGGTCCACAAGAGCGCGGAAGAGCTGGAAGCGGAGCGCAAGAAGGAACTGGCCGCGCAGGAAGAACACAAGCGCCAGTTCGAAGCCGCGCAGCAAGCCAAACAGCAACAGGCACTGCAGGATCAGGCCGCTGCGCAGGCCGAGAAACCGCAACCCGCCGCGCCGACGCTGGACAAGCTGGAACTGTCACTGGACGACTGAAGCGCGACAGCGCAGCAGGCGTTCACGGACATCGCGGGAAAGATTCCGCCAGCAGGTCCCCGAAGTCTTCGTCATCATCGATATTGAGGAACGCAGGTGCGAACAGTGGGAAGACCGCGCGTGCCGGTTCAACCCTGTGTTCGCTCAGCCGTTCTTTTTCCGGGGCGAGCTGCGGAATCCAGCCCGCGCTCATCACTTCCTCGCCGTACTCTTCGTCGCTGTATGTACGGTAGTTGTCCATATTCATCCTGATGGTAGTCATGGCACACCTCCTTGCCTGTTACATCGACACTTTGTCTGTGTGGACAAGGTAGCGGTTCCCGTGAGTGAAATACATACACGCTACCCTGTATCTCCGGCAGCAGTGTTGACAGTAATTTCATCGATAAAACAGAGGGCTTGCCGACCTTCTGGAGTCATGTGGCAATCAGTCGCGAGTACAGGGAAACCGGTTCGGTTGGTCACCATAACGCTTGAACGAATCGAGGAATGAAACAGGGAAAGGGCAGGAGGGCAATGCCGGAGGCCGCGATCCGGGATGCCCTTCTGCGAGGTCTCACAACAGCGCTCAGAAGATCAGTAGCCTCCGCCCTGGCGCATTCCGCCGCCAGGTCCCATGCCACCGCCCATACCGCCACCCATGCCGCCACCCTGACGCATCATCCCGCCACCGGCAGGCGGCATATCCGGCAATGTCACGCCGCGCTCTTTCGCGCGCTCCTGCATGAGTTTGTGATGTTCGTTGCGGATCTGTTCACGCTCCTTGACCGTTTTGGCTGCCCGCATCTTGGCGCGATACTCGTTGCGCTCTTTCTGCGTCATCAACTGGCTGCCATAGATACGCTCCCGATCCTGATCTTGGGTCTGTGTCTGATCCTGATCCTGCATACGGTCGCGAACCTGATCCGCCGCAAACAGCGGTCCTGCCAGAACAGCCAAAGCACCTGCAAATACGGATATTGAAATAGGTCGTTTCAACATGATGTACTCCTTTCCGAATGGTCAAGCGGCAGCTAACTATGCGCCGCGCCGGACAAAGCTGCAAGATGGACAAACCGGGTCGCGGAAGACTGCGGGCCGCAGTTCCATGTCCGCATGCACTGTCCGCATACCGAGCCGTCCGCAATGTGCTGCCGGGGTTTATACTGACCGCGATCAATCACTGAGGGGTGTGGCGTGACGAAATATCTCATCAACCTGCGCGAAGCCATCTATTCGCTTTCCGATGCCCTCGATCTGGTCGGCGTCACGCATATCCACCACGGCAAACGCGTCGCCTTCATGGCTGCCGAATGCGCCAAACATCTCGGCTGGAGCAAGGAGCAGATCGACGAGCTGTTCCAGGCAGCCATCCTGCACGACAGCGGCGTCTCCAAGACATCGGTGCATGCCAAGCTGGCCCAGTTGCAATGGGAAGAGGAAGGCGAGCACTGCCTGCTGGGCGCGGACCTCATGCGCACTTCGCCGTTGCTGGAAAAATTCGCCCCCGTCATCCTGCACCACCATACGCACTGGAAAGAACTGGAAGGTCTGGATCTGCCGGAAGCGGTCAAGCTCAACGCCAACTGCATCTACATGGTCGACCGTGTCGACATCCTTACGTTGAAGCATCTGGCCGAGGGCAAGGACATCCTGCTGGGCAAAGAGAAGATACGCGAAACCATCGCCGGCAGAAGCGGCAACTGGTTCCAGCCCGAACTGGTGGATGCCTTCCTCGAAGTTTCGCGCTCCGAAGCCTTCTGGTTCTCGCTGGAGATGGAGAACATCAACGGTTACGTCGCCACCTGGCTGGACGAGACATTGCCCGAGACGATGAACTTCGACGCGCTGCGCAGCCTGGTCAGCGTGTTCTCCTACATCGTCGATGCCAAGAGCGAATTCACCTCGCAGCACTCGGAAGGCGTCGCGCGGCTTGCGCGCTTTCTCGGCGAACGCGCTGCCCTGAACGAGGAAAGTTGCGAGATGATCGAACTGGCCGGCCTGCTGCACGACATCGGCAAACTGCGCATTCCGGACGACCTGCTGGAGAAGCCCGGCAAACTGGACGACACGGAAATCATCCTCATGCGCCGTCACAGTTTCGATACCTACAACATCCTCAAAAAGATCAGCGGCCTCGAACAGGTCACGAAATGGGCAGCCCAACACCATGAGCGCGTGGACGGCAGCGGCTATCCCTATCACCTCAAGAAGGACGAGCTCGCCATCGAGGCCCGCATCATCGAAGTCGCCGATGTTTTCCAGGCTCTCGCCCAGCGCCGTCCCTACCGCGATTCATTACCGCCCGAGCAGATACTCTCCATACTCAAACAGCAGGTCGACAGCGGCAAGCTGGATGGCGACGTGGTCGCGCTGGTGGAAGCCAATCTGGATGCCAGCTGGAAGGCTGCGATGCGGAAGGCTGATTGAGATTTCAAAGGGCTGCCCCTCTTTGATTCCTGCGGCTTCGGGACGGCGCGACGACAGGAAGTGCGGCCTTGTCCTAGTGTTTCTCGCGGCCGTCCGTTATCGCAGCAAATATCCCCAAGCCAATGTACAGGCCGCCACCGGAATACCGTGCCGCTCGCCGGATGCTGAAACTGTGCAAGACAGGTGCAGCTGCGCCAGCAGCCAGGGCATAAAGGCTGTCGGTCACTGCGGCGACCGTCACGAAGATGCTGCCCAGCAACATGCCCTGGAAAACCGGCGCCGCCTCCCCGCTCAGGAACTGCGGCAAGAATGCCGCGAAGAAAAGCGTCGTCTTGGGGTTGAGCAGGGCCACCACGAAACCATCGCGGAATATGCGCCCAGTCGGCTCGTGTTCGGGCATGCAAACCGTGGCGTCGGCCGGGGCATTGCGCAACATCCGCACACCAAGATGGATCAGGTAGAGCGCGCCGGCGAACTTGACGATGGAGAAGGCGAGCGACGAGACCGCGAACAAGGCGGCCAGGCCTAACGAGGCTGCCAGTGCATTGCCCAGATTGCCCAGCGCAACGCCCGCTACGGAGACCAGCCCGCAACGTCGTCCCTGCACGAGACTGCGTGTGACAATATAGAGCACCCCCGGCCCCGGCGTGACTGCCAGGATCAGGCTGGCAAGCAGGAAGGCCGAGAGCATTGGCCAGACAGGGAGCAGGTCAGTCATTGCGGAATGCATCCATGAGCGCCGATTCGAGCGCTGCGCGCTTCAGCAAATGAACGCCGATATTCATCATCTCCTGCTTTCCTTGAGGATAAAGCCCGGATACAGCATCTTCCGCCAGCACGATCCGGTAATCCCGCTCGCTGGCTTCGTAGATCGATGTTCTCGGGCAGTTGGGGAAATTACATCCGGTAAATACCAGCGTATCGACGCCCAGCGATTTCAAGTGCGATTCAAGCGCTGTGCCAAAGAACGCGCCCCATCTGGGTTTGTAGACGATGACTTCGTTTTCGTTGACTATCTGGGGGCTTCCGGATAGCAGCAGGTCGTAATTCAGCCGTACATTCTTGCCGAACAGCTCGGGTGCCAATTCACATCCCGCGCTGCCTTCCAGCAGGATTGCCGCGCCTGCTTCCACGGCCTGCTTGCGGCACAGGTCGACATTGCTGCCGTCGCGTTTGTAGATGCGGACGATATGAATGACAGGCAGCCTATATTGCCGGTAGGCATCCAGTAGCATGCGGATATTGGGCAAGGCGGCAGAAGTGCCGGCGATCTCCAGTGGCTGCCCGTCCAGCGTATCGAACTGGGTATCGATGGTGATGATCGCCGATGATCGATAGTTGGGTGCGGTATATTTTTCCATACTGGCTTCTCCGGTTCGGAACATTGGCATTAGCTGATCTGGTACGCCCCGCTATTCGACGGGGTGGCCGACTCATGCATCAGGTCGGCCAGGTAGCCGCATAACTCATCTTCGGCGAGTTCGTGCGGCACGATGAAATCGGCGGGCCTGCGCTTGCCGTCATCCCCCAGCAGGAAAGCAGACCACTTGCCGGGCGCACCGACGACGGCGATCTGCATGCCGAAAATGTTGAAGCGCAGCGTCTTGCTGGCGGCTTCGCTCATGCGATCAACTCTCCCAAAGAGGTCAACAGGCGTTCGACATCCTGTGCGCTCACATGCAGGTGCGGCGCGAAGCGCAGGGCGTTGCCGCGCTGGCTGATGTAGATGTTGCGTGCCTTCAATTCTGCAACCAGGTTGCCGGTGCAGCTGGCCGGCAACTGCACGCCGAACATGTGCGGACAGCGCTGCGCATCCTGCGGCAGGCGGCAGCCCAGTCCGGCGAGATGCGTTGCGATGCGTGCATTGAGCGCGGCCAGCGTCTCGGCGATGTTATCCACGCCCCAGGTCTTGATCTGCTCCAGCGCGGCAACCGCGCCCGGCAGGATGGTCGCCGTGCATTTTTCGCCCACGTCGAAGCGGTGCGCGCCGGGCATATAGGTGTCGGAATATTTCACCAGCGCCGTGAAATCCTCCGCATTGCTGCGCGCCAGCCAGCTTTCTTCCAGCGGTCGCGCATCGCGCCAGCGCGGGGCGACGTAAAGCAGGCTGAAGCCGTAAGGGCACAACAGCCATTTGTAACCGGCCGCCACCAGAAAATCGGGTTGCACCTCGTCTACGGAAAAAGGCATCGCCCCCAGCGTCTGCGTTGCATCCACCACCAGAATGCAGCCCGCCGCGCGACAGGCCGCGCCGATGCGCATCAGGTCGATATATGCCCCGTTCGTCCAGTGGCAGCTCGACACCGCCACCACCTTCACCGATGCATCGATGTTGTCCAGGATCGCCTGTGTCCAGTCGCCATCGGCTGGTGTGGTCACGGTGACGATGACGGCGCCGGTCTCCTGCGCTGTCCTGCGCCATGGCAATACGATGCTGGGGAATTCCTCGGCGATCACCAGGATGCGATCGCCTGCCTTCAGGCGCGGCTCCACTGCGCGGGCCGCCGTGCTCAGGCCGTAGCTCGCTGCGGGCACCACCGCATAACCGTCCGCATCGCCGCCGAAGATGTCCGCCGACAAACGGCGCACTGTCTCCGCATCTTCGAAGAAGCTCTGTGCCGTGCGCTGCCAGGGATGGCTCTTGCTGTGCACGCCCTCGATCAGTCTGCGCTGCGCTTCGTTCAGTTGCGGAGAGTTGTAGGCGCAATTGAAATAAGCGATGTCGTCCGGGATGTCGAACAGGGGGCGTTGCGAGGGCAGCTTGGGCATGGCAGTTCGATGCAGTGGTTGAAAGGGCAGGCGCGTAGTGTAGCCAAAACTTTCCCGATCAGTGCATCGCTTATCCCGGGTTCAATCAAACGGCATGTTCCGATTGGCGAAACCGCAGCGGCACGTTCCGTGCCGATGCTAATCTCCGCGCATTCAAGTTGCAGGAGAAGTCCATGAGCGATACCCAGGACCCGGTTTATGCGCGCCTGCTCAAGGCGGCGCTGGAATGCTTCCTTTCCGACGATTACCAGAAGGTCACCACGCGCATGATCGCGGACAAGGCGCATACCAACATCTCCATGATCCGCTACTACTTCGGCAACAAGGAAGGACTGTACGAAGAGATGATCCGCGACACGCTCAAGCCCATCCTGGACATGATAGACAGTCCGGCATTGAACAATGTCAGCGGTTTCGCCGATTACCTGCGCTTTTATTACGACAGCATGCGCAAGCATCCCGAGTTCCCCAAGCTCATGCTCAAGGTGCTTGCCCTCAACCACGGACCTGGGCATCGCTTCATCCTGCAATTGCTGGAGCGGGGGCGCACAGGTGCGGCGCGCAAGCTCGGTGAGTTGAAAGCGGGCGGGCATGTCGACGAAGCGCTCGATCCGGACATCGTGCGCATGTCCTTCGTCAGCCTGTCCATGATGCCCATGCTGCTCAAGGATATTTTCGAGGAGCAGATGGGCGGGCAAATGGACGAAGCCTTCCTGCACAAACTGGCCGACTTCAACGGCAGGCTGCTGGCAGCCGGCATGGCCGCCGCCCAGAAAGGAACCTGAGATGACGTTGCAGAAGAACGCCGGTGCGGTGCGCCGCTTCGCAAAACTCGCCAGATTCGGTGCATGGCTGCAGAACCTGCCGAACAGGATCGTGCCGCCGCCATTCCGCCTGATGCAGATCAGTGCGGCCTACTGGCAATCGCGCGCGCTCTATGTCGCGGCGCGGCTGAATATCGCCACCTTGCTGGGGGACGGTGAATTGACGGCGGAAGAGATCGCCGTCCGCCTGCACGCCCAGCCCGATGCGACCCATCGCCTGTTGCGCATGCTCGCTGCGATGGGGGTGTTCGAAGAATGCGCACCGCACCGTTTCCGCAATAACAAACTTTCCCAGCCGCTGCGCGAAGGACATGCGCAGAGCGTGCGCGCCATGATCCTCATGCACAACTCGCCTGAGATCAGCCGCCCCTGGTTTGAGCAGCTGGAGCAGGCCGTGCGCGACGGCGGTGTGCCATTCGAGCGTGTGCATGGCGAGGAGCTGTATCGCTATCTGGACACTCATCCCGAATTCGATGCGCTGTTCGCCAGCGCGATGGACAGCGTCGAAGCACTCACCGGCGACAGCTTCACCACGGACTTCGACTGGGCACGCTTCGATCGCATCATCGATGTCGGCGGCTCGAAAGGCGCAAAGTCGCTCGCCATCATCAAGCGCCACCCGCACCTCAGGGCGCTGGTGGCAGACCGCGAACAGGTCATCAGCGGCGCGGAACGGTTCTGGCAGCAACAAGGCGAGGGCGAAGCGCTGCAGCGCATGCGTTACCAGGCGTGCGACGTGCTGCAGTCCGCCCCCGGGGCGCAGAGCGACAAGGATGTCTATTTGCTCAGTGCCGTGCTGCACGGCTTCGATGACGGCACCTGTGTCACCGCGCTGCGCAACGTGGCCGTGGCGGCGAAGGAGGCAGGCGCCACTATCGCCGTGATGGAGATGGTCATGCCCGAGCGTCAGGCCGATGCAGCCAGCACGGCTTTCGACATGCAGATGTTCGTCAACACGCGCGGCAGGGAGCGGACGCTGGCCGAATGGCGGCGCGTGTTCGACATGAGCGGATTGCAGCTAAAGGAGGCGGTGCAACTGCAAACATTCGGTAAGATACTGGTGGCACAGGCAATCTGATCGAAATTTCGTAAGGGAAAAACATGAAAGTTCAACACTGTACGGTGATGGCTGTTCTGCTGTCGTTATTCCTGCTTGCCGGATGTGCGACCACGAACTCGGCCAGTATCAACCATGAAGTCGGAGCGCCAAGCAGACTCATCGTCCATTTCGACAACATGCAGAACAGCGATGGCCAGCTGCTGGTGTTCGTGCATGACAACAGCAGCACCTACTATTCTGATGACGACACCAATGGCAAGGACTTCAGTGCATTCCGTTTTGAGAAGGTGAAACCTGTCGTGCCGGTCACGACGGTCGTCTTCGAAGATGTCCCGGCAGGCAGGTATGCCGTCGGTGCGGTGCACGATGAGGACAGCGATGGCGGCTTGGACAGGATGTGGTTCCCGTTCACGGGTATGCCCAGCGAGAGCTATGGCATATCGAATGATGTTTACTCGTATTTTTCTAAAGCACCGTTCGAAAAAGGACTCATCGAAGTGCGCTCGCCAGAGACCGAGATCACCATCAATATGTCCACCCACCTGAAAAAGTTGATGGGGCGTTAGCTTGGAGACCGTTTCATTCTTGTCCCGAAGTGAACGCATCTTGGACACATGCTGTTGTCCATTGACCGCCTTGCTGTCGCCAGAAAGTTATGACCGAGTCCGCCATCAATAACGTCCCCGACACCGCCTTCATGGCCGCAGCCTACCGTGCTGCCGAAAGCCGGCGGCCGAATGCTTTGTTCCACGACCCATACGCAGACAAGCTCGCCGGCCAGCGCGGGAGGGAGATCATCGAGCGTCTGCCGTCCCAAGCCATGATGGGCGGCTGGTCCGTCATCATCCGCACCCGCATCATCGACGAATTCATCCAGCAGGCCATCGCCGAAGGGGTGGATACCATCCTCAATCTGGGCGCGGGGCTGGATGCGCGTCCCTATCGTATGGCGTTGCCAGAGAACTTGCGCTGGATCGAAGCCGATTTCCCGCAGCTGATCGAATGGAAGCGTGGACTGCTCACGGACGAGCAACCGAGTTGTCAGTTGGAAAGGGTGACGGTCGATCTGGCCGATGCGCAGGCGCGGCAGAAGCTGCTGGACGACGTGGCAGGCAGTGCCAAGAAAGTGCTGGTGCTCACCGAAGCCGTTACGCCCTATCTGCCGGAAGAGGCGGTGGCTGCACTCGGTAACGAACTGCGCCCCCGTCCATCCATCCGCTACTGGCTCGTCGATTACTTCTCGCCCGCATCATACGAATATCGGCGGCGTAGCGGCATGAGCCAGTCCATGCAGCACGCGCCTTTCCTGTTCGAGCCAGCGGATTACTTCGGCTTCTTCGCAGCCTGTGGATGGCAGCCGAAAGAGACCCGGTACTTCGCAGAAGAGGGCGCACGCCTGCGCAGATCGCCACCGTTCCCGTGGCATATACGGCTCATCACTTCGGTGCTGGGCATCCTCATGCCGCCGGAGAAGCGGAAGGCGATGCGACGGTATGCGGGGTTTGTGTTGTTTGAGCCTTCAGCCAGCAATGACTGATTTTCGAAGCTGACGATAGACAGCCTGCAGCTGCACGAGATTCGGGGCGGCCGGTGCGGTATGGTGATTCTCCACGATGACCCGGAAGCGCCGCTTGCGCCGTGCCTCTATGCCTGCTTGTTGCCTGAGGCGGGCCAGGCGATGCTTGCCACAGGCAATGCCGCGCATATTGAGTT